>DATKEG010000083.1:0-8951 GCA_035544515.1 Vicinamibacteria bacterium
CCACACCCACCCGTCGCTGCAGGTCCTGAGCGTGCCGGGAGGGTCCGACCGGTGCGTGCTCGAGCCCGACCGGCCCTGCGTGCAGAGCCACGCCTGCCGGACCCTCGGACACTGACCCCGCCGGGCCGGACGCCACCCTAGAATGTCCGCCATGGCCGCGCGCGCGATCCTGCACGTGGACATGGACGCCTTCTACGCCGCGGTCGAGCAGCGCGACCGGCCCCCTCTACGCGGCCGGCCGGTGATCGTCGGCGCCGATCCCCGGGGGGGCCGCGGCCGCGGGGTGGTGGCCACCGCGTCCTACGAGGCGCGCCTCTTCGGCGTGCACAGCGCCATGCCCATCTCCCAGGCCTGGCGGTTGTGCCCGCAGGGCTGCTACGTCCCGCCGGACATGGCCAAGTACGCGCGCGTGTCGGGCCAGGTGATGGAGATCCTGCGGCGGTTCACGGACTGCGTGGAGCCGATCTCGATCGACGAGGCGTTCCTCGACGTCACCGCCAGCCGGCGCGCGCTCGGGACCGGCGAGACGATCGCGCAGGCGCTCAAGGACGTGGTACGCAAGGAGACGTCGCTGACGGCCTCGGTGGGCGTGGCGACGTCCAAGCTCGTGGCCAAGGTGGCCTCCGACCTGCGCAAGCCGGACGGTCTCGTGGTGGTGCCGCCGGGCGGCGAAGCCGCCCTGCTCGCCCCCTTGCCCGTGCGCCGCCTGTGGGGCGTGGGGCCGAAGATGGAGGAGGCCCTCGCGCGGCTCGGCGTGTCCACGATCGGCGAGCTGGCCGCGCTCGACCCCGCGCGGCTCGAGCGGCGCCTGGGCACCCACGGCCACGATCTGCTCCTGCTCGCGCGCGGCATCGACGACCGGCCCGTGGTGGCGGCGAGGGACGAGGCCAAGAGCGTCGGCCACGAGCACACCTACGACGTCGACACCGCCGACCTCGGACGGCTGCGGCGGACGTTGCTCGACCTGGCCGACAGCGTGGCGGCGCGGCTGCGCGCGCACGGGATGCGCGGGCGCACGGTCACGCTCAAGTACCGCGACGAAGACTTCCGCACGCTCACGCGCGCGGAGACGATCGCGGCGCCGACCGACGCGGGTGACCGGATCTTCGAGGTGGCCTGGCGCCTGTTCGAGAAGGCGCACGGCGGGAGCAAGGTCCGGCTGCTCGGCGTCTCCGTCTCCGGGTTCGCCGCGGGGCCGCAGCTCGGCCTTTTCGGCCAGGCTCCCTCGCGGGCGGACGCGCTGCGCGACGTGGTCCGCGAGCGCTTCGGCGACGACGCCCTCACCCGGGCCAGCCTGCTCTCGCCGCGCGGCGAGCCGCGCGGGCCGCGCCGCTAGGACGCGCCGCGCGGACGGCTGACGAGGTTCGCGAGCAGGCGCCACGCTCCCGGAGTGCCCGCGGGGATCTGGCGGAACAGACCCAGGCCGACGTAGGTCCAGGTCCCCCGGCCGACCTTCGCTTCGACGAGGGCGCCCTTCTTCTCGCCCGGGTTGTTCGGGAACGGGTCCGTCATCGAGACCAGCTCCCGGTAGCGCGGGTCGCGCGCCTCGAGGAAGTAGAGGCCGCGCTCCTGCACCCAGCCGGCCCAGTCGGCCGGGCCGAGGCGGTTGGGCCGGTTGAACAGCGGGTGGGCGGGGTGGAGCACCTCGACCGGAGCGTTCTCGTCCGAGACGCGGGCGGAGCTGACGGCCGCCGGGTACGGCGCGAACGGGCTGTCGGTCGTCGCCGGCCGGGTGTAGATCATCCCATCCGAACGAGGCGTCTCCACGAGCACGTTGAACTCGAACTTGTTGTACTGCACGACGACGTGCCCACCCTGCTCCAGGTAGCGCAGCAGCCGGTGGTGGTTGGCCTTGAGGTCGGCGCGCGTCTGGTAGGCGCGGATGCCGGTGACGATGGTGGTGAATCGCGCGAGGTCCCCGTAGGCGAGGTCGTCCGGGCCGAGGAGGGTCACCCGCGCGCCGAGCTGGCGCAGGGCGTCGGCGATTTCGTCGCCCGCTCCCATGACGTAGCCCACGGACACGCCGGGAAGGAGGCGCACGTCGAGCAGGCGCACGCGCGCGGCGGCCGGCCGGATCATCTGGCGCTCCTGCACGTGCGGGTAGGCGATGACCTGCACGCCCTCGCGGTGCACGCCGCCTTCCCGCGTGGCCACGGCCTTCATCTCCAGCAGGCCGGGCGCGACGCCGGTGGGCGGCCTGGCGTGGAACCGGGCGCCGAGGCTCTCGCCCTCGAAGCCGAAGGCCAGCGCGGCCTCGCCGGGCTCGACCCTCCAGCCCGGGGGCGCCTCGAGACGGACGCGCGCGGCCACCCGGCCCTTGACGTTGTTGACGACCGTGACGCGGAGCTCCGTGGCGCCCCGCGCGGGCAGCGGCACCACCGCCAGCGCCGGCGTGACGTGCACGGAGAGCGCGGGCACGACCTGCGTGACCTTCTGCTTCTCGCCGCCGGTCGGCCCCTCGTAGCGCCAGATCGCGGGACGCTCGAGCGTCGCCTCCGCGCCGGCCGCGCGATAACGGAGCGAAGCCACGAGGTCGGGCGGACCGAAGGGCATCGTGTCGTGCGCGGGCACGTCCAGCTCGAAGCGGTCCGCGCCCGGGGGACGGCGCCAATACGGCTGCGTGTAGCGCGCGCGCGGCGCGGCCGTCACCTCGAAGCGCGCCTGAACGCGCTGGCCGGGCGCCAGCACGCGCGCGGCCACCGGCTCGACCGGCCCCGCCTTCCATCCCCGGGGCGCGCTCAGCGTGATGGTCTGCACGTCCAGGGGAAGCCGGCCCTGGTTGGCCGCGGTCGCGCTCACGGTGAAGGACTGCCCGGGCACGACCTTGTCGTCGTCCGACAGCACCTCGAAGGCGATGCCCTGGGCCAGGGCCAGCGCGTCGAGGACGTCCTTCTCCTCGTCGCCGAGCCGCTCGAGCAGGTCGGCCCGCCCGCCCTCGCGCTCGAGCCGGCCGCGGACCTCGCGCAGGCGGCCGAGGTAGGCGCCCAGGGGCTCCCACGCCGCCTCGGGCGCTCGCGCGTCGAACGCTTCGCGCGCCGCGTCGGCGCGCGCCTGCAGCGCCGTCAGCTCCTCGCCCAGGCCGGCGGATGCCGGCTCGCCCGCGCGCGCGAACCGGGTGAGGCCGCCGAGGGACACGTCCACCCCGTCGAGGATGTCGGCTTCCGCGCCCGTCACCGCGGGCTCGCTGTCCACGAGCGTGTAGACGCCCTGGCCTTCCCCGGGCGCGGAGCGAAGCTGGCTCGTGCCCCCCGAGCGGTGCGACGCCCGGGCGATGCTGCCCAGCTCCTCCCACGACATCCCGAGCAGCGGATCGAGGGCGCCGGTGGCGAGCGCGACCGGCTCCGCGCCGGGGGGCGTTTCCCTTCCGCCGCCCACGCCGCCCTGGTAGATCTTCCGGGCCTGCCAGGGCCGCAGTCCCTGGCGGGCGTGCTCGGGGAAGCGCGACGGGTCCGCGGCGGCGCGGAAGGCCTCGGCGGCCAGGCGGGCGGCGGCCTGGTGGTGCTGGCCGCCGCCGCCCCCGCCCAGCGAGAGCGTCAGCATCACGTCGGGCCGGAACGCGCGCACGACCTTGACCACGTCGCCCAGCGTGGCTTCCTTGCCCCACTTGTCGAAGGTCTCCTCCACGCTGAACGAGTAGCCGAACTCGTAGGCGCGGGCGAAGTACTGCTCCACCGCGTCGTAACGGTGCACGGCCATCAGCTCTTCCGTGCGCAGCACGCCCAGCGCCTCGAACAGCTCGGGCCCGATCTCGTTCTGGCCGCCGTCGCCGCGGGTGAGGGTGAGGAGGCCGGTGCGCAGGCCGAGGCCGCGCGAGAGCCGGACGAGCACGCCGTTGTGCTCGTCGTCGGGGTGCGCGGTCACGTAGAGGACGCGGCCGGTCACGCCCAGGCGCCGGAGCGCGAGGCCGAGGCCGGCGGCCCCCTGGTCGTAGGGCAGCGGCGCCAGCTGCGCGCGGACGGGAGCGCCGTGGCCCGCCGCGAGCAGGGAGGCGACGAGCAGGGCCGGCCCGGTACCGCGGCGCGCGAGGGAAGTGGTCATCGGTCTCTCTTCGTTCGTGAGCGCTGGTTCCCGATTGTACGTGAGCGACCGGCGGCCGTTCGTTCGCGCGCTTCGTCCCAGGGCGCGTGGCCGCGCCGTTTGACCTGGCGCGGGCCTGCCGGTAGCGTTGCGCACCTTTCCCACCCAGTCGGCCCTCCCCTCCGGCAGGGGGGCCCCGGCGGAGGCGATGGAAGCGCGGGAGAAACCGCCCAGGGACGTACAGGACCTCGCCGCCGGCGTGGAAGCGCACGGTGGCCAGGCCCTCGCCGCCTACCGGGACCCCATCGGGGGCCACTGGCAGATTTTCGTGCTCCTGCCCATCGCCCAGGTCGCCCCGACGCCGTACCAGCGCGACCTCTCGCCCACCCACGCCAAGCGGCTGCAGGACGTGGTCAAGAAGATCGACCGCTTCGTGGACCCGATCGTGGCCGTCTCGCCCACGCCCGGCGCGTACTGGACGCCCAACGGACATCACCGCCTGAAGGTGCTGCAGAAGCTCAAGGCCGAGTGGGTGCCCGCGATCCTGATCCCCGAGCCCGAGGTCGCCTTCCAGATCCTGGCCCTCAACACGGAGAAGGCGCACAACCTCAAGGAGAAGTCGCTCGAGGTCATCCGCATGTACCGCAGCCTCGCCCTCGAGCGGCCACGCCAGGGCGAGGAGGATTTCGCCTTCCAGTTCGAGGCGCCGCACCACGTCACGCTGGGCCTGCTCTACGAGACCAACAAGCGCTTCGCGGGCGGCGCCTTCGCGCCGATCCTGCGCCGCGTGGACCGGTTCCTTCCGGGGACGTTCGCCAAGACCCTGCCCCAGCGCGAGGCGCGGGCCGAGCTGGTGCGCGAAGCCGACGCCGCCCTGGCCGGGGCCGTGGACCAGCTCAAGAAGCGTGGCATCCGCCACCCGTTCGTGAAGAACTACGTGCTCGCGCGCACCACTCCGCTCTCGCGGGGGCGCAAGACGCTACCGCCCTTCGAGCAGACGTTCGAGAAGCTGCGGGCCAACATCGAGGCCTTCGACCTGTCGAAGGTCCGCTACGACGACATCCAGCGCACCGCCCTGTCCTCGGCTCCGGCCGGCGACTAATCCCCCGACCCGGCCGGCGCATACAGCCTGATCTCCCCGATGCGCCACGGCATGAGAAACGGGTCGGGCTCCTTGACCCGCAGGCGAACGGCGCGCAGGGGCCGGGGCTCGATGTCGATGTCCAGCCGCGCCTCACGCGGCCGGTGCACCAGCCAGTCCAGGAGCCGCTCGTACGCGGGGCCGGCGTCCCACTCGATCTCGCGCGGCGGTCCGAGGACGGGCTCGCCGATGAGGCGGATGCGCGTCGGGAACTCGTAGGGCGAGCCGATCGCGATGGAGATGCGGGCCACGGCCGCCGGCTCGGCCAGCTCGACCCGGTAGAAGTCGCCGAGGCTCGCGTCGTCGTGCGTGGTCCAGGAGGTGTCGGGGTCGCCGTCCACCGCCCGCCGGGCGCCCGGCACCGACGCGCCGAGGCGCCAGCCTTCCCGAGGGATCTCCCGCAACCCGGGGTGCGCCGTGTCCGGCACGGAGAGGCGCAGTCCCCGCGCGCGCGAGAGCCGCAGCACGCGGTGACCCTCGGCGAAGGGCCCCACGACCCGCCAGCGGTCGCTCACGGGCAGGGGCACCTTGAAGTCCGGCCGGACGACCACCGCGTCCACGCCGAACCGCTCCAGGAAGGCCACGGTCTCGGGCGCGGGGAACTGGAAGAGCCGCCAGCGCGCGAAGCGGTAGGCCGGCGGGAAGTAACCGGTGAAGCCCTGCACCGTGCGCTTCCAGTGCGCCGTCGAGAAGTACATGGGCAGGGCGCCGGCGCGGTCGAGGAAGTACTGCGGCTCCGGGACCTCGGCCACGACGCGGACGTCGTCCTGGTCCGCCAGCCACCGATAGACCGACGGGATCTGCTCGCCGGCGGGCAGCGGCACCAGGGGCAAGGGGGCGGAAAAATGCTCGACGAAGGTGAGGGCCACCAGCGCGGCGGCGGCGCCGGTGCCGACGCGAAGGCGCACCCGCGCCAGCCCCGCGGCGGCCAGCGGGGCCAGGCCCAGGACGACGAACAGGGCGAACCGCTCGGGATAGCGAACGCCGTCGAACCCGGGCACGAACCGATGCAGGAACGCGTACGGCGCCGGCTCCAGCGTCCACGGCCCCGCGCGCAGCACCGGCCCCGCGCTCAACACCACGCCCGCCGCGACGAAGACGACGAGCAGCGGGCGAACGCGGTCGAAGGCCGGCCAGCGGCCGCGCGCGGCCAGCGCCCCCACCAGGCCGAGGACCACGGGCACGAAGCCGAGGAAGTGGGCCGCGTCCGCGTTGGTGCGCTCGGACGACCCGAGCCACGGTTCGTAGAGCCGGTTTCCGTGCAGGACGTCGAGGTAGCGGTCGAGCGCCACCGGCTCGGGCATCGAGCGGGTGAACGCGAACGCGCGCGCCGTCCTCACGTAGGGGATGAAGAAGAGCGCGGTGAGCGCCGCGGCGAGGCCGAGGCCGAGGAGCAGCGGCCGCAGGGGCGGCCGCTCCGCGCGGTGCCCATGGTAGAGCAGGGCCAGCAGCGGCACGGCCGCGAAGGGAGCGTAGAGCGCCCAATACATGCAGCTCAGGCTCTGGAGCGCGTAGAAGAGCCCGGCCGCCCAGCCCCACCCCGGCCGGCCGGTCCGGAAGAAACGGACGAGCGCGAGCAGGAGGAACGGGAACCACTGGTTGGACAGGATCTGCAACCGGACGAGCTCGTTGATGTTCCAGGTGTGGAAGGCATAGAGGACGCCGGCGCCGAACGAGGCCAGGGTATCGCCGATCAGCTCGCGCGCCAGGAGGTACATCCCCAGCCCGGCCAGGGCCAGGCTCAAGAGCGCGGCCACGTTGTGGGCGAGCACGTCGTTCCCGGTGAGGAGGGCCGCCGGAGCCGAGAGCAGCGCCGGGACGAAGAGGTGCTCCGAGAACGCCAGCGAGTCGCGGTAGGGATGGAAGGCGTTGCCGTCGAAGAGGGACAACGGGTGGCGCGGCAGGGCGTGACGCACGTGGGCCATGGCCCAGACGTTCAGGGGCGGGGTGCCCTGGCCGTAGACGTGATCGGCGGCGTCGCGCGCCAGTGGCCAGGTGGCGAGGACGGAGAGGCCGAGGTAGGCGACCCCGACCAGCGCCGGCCGCCACACGGCGCGCGCGCGAAGGAGGGTCATGGCGGTGAGTGGCCGATTATAGGCGCGGTTGTCCCGGCACACGGCGCGGCTTACCATGCCCGCGGGTGCCCGCTCCAGCCTCCGAGGTCCGGTTCTCGTTCGGGCGATCCGTCTTCTTCTCCGCCCTCATCGTGAGCGCGGTCTTCCTGCTGGCCGAAGGCGCGCTGCGCGTGGTCGGGGTGGGCCGGCCCATCCGGCCACGGCTGCTGCTGCGCGCCATGGACGTGGACATCCAGTTCCCGTTCATGCAGCCGGACCCGGCGCTCTTCTGGGCCCCGCGCCCCGGCTGGCGCGGCGAATTCCTCGGGCACTCCGTCACCATCAACCGGCTCGGCCTGCGGGGCCCCGAGCCCTCCGCGGGGCGCGGGCGGACCAGGCGCCTGGTCACCTTCGGCGACTCGATCACCTTCGGCTATGGCGTCGGCGACGCCGACACCTACGCGCACCAAGCCGGAGCGCTCCTGGCCCCCCGGGGCGTGGAGGCGGTCAACGCCGGCGTCACGGGATACACGAGCCACCAGGTGCTCGGCTTGCTGCGCCGCGTCTCGCCCGAGCTGGGCATCGACGTGGCGACCTTCTGCGTCGGCTGGAACGACGGCACACAGAGGGTCGTGGACGACCGCGAGTTCGCCCGCCGGCTCGCTCTGTCCATGGCCGTGGAGGGATGGGCCGATCGGCTCTACCTCTACCGGCTGATGAAGAAGGCCTATCTGCGCGCCGCGCTGGCCGAGGCCACGCCCCAGACGCGCAAGCCTCGCGTCGGCCTCGCGCAGTACCGCGAGAACCTGGAGGCCATCGTACGGGAGTGCCGGAGGCGCGGGATCCGCCCGGTGTTCATCGCGCTGCCGCGGCGCCGGCAGGGCGAACCGCGCTTCCATTCGCCCTACATGGACGCCATGAAGGAGCTGGGCCAGGGCCTCGGCGTCCCGGTGCTGGGCGCCGGCGTTCTCGGCGTGGAGACCTCGCCGGAGGACAACGCGCCGCACTTCATCGACCTCCTGCACTTCAGCGCCAGCGGCCACCGGATCCTGGCCGAGGAGATCGCGCGCCAGCTCGTGGAGAGGGGAATACTGTAACGCCACCGGGCGTGAGCCGCGGAGCAACCGCTCCGCTTCGAGAGCCGGACGTGGCCCTACTTCGGGAACTTCAGGTCCAGGAGCAGGCGCACGTTGATCTGGACCTGCGTCATCCGCCCTCCGACCATGATCTGCACGGGGATGGCCACTTCGGCTTCCGCGGGCGTGCCCGGCTTCACCTCGATCGAAACGGGCACGACGGTCGGCACCGCCGGCCGCGCCGACGGGGGCGGCGTGAGCGGCGGCGGCAGGCGCACGGGCGGCGAAGGCCGCGGTGTCTCGGGCGCGCGCGCGGGGGCGGGCATCCGCCGCGGCGGCTCGCTCTCCGGCGGGTCGAGCACGATCTCCTCGACGTCCTCTTCTATCGGCTGGAACTCCACGGACGGCGGCGGCCGGCGCAGGCGCTCGCGAAGCTCGTCGGTCTCCGGCCCGCTGCGCGCCAGCGTGTCGTGGCCGGGCCGCGGCTTGGGGTTCGTGTTGTCGAGCACCTCCGAGTCGTCCACCTCGAGCGAGAGCTCATCTTCGTCGGGCTGCAGCTCCAGCGACTCGAGCACGTCCTCTTCCCCGCCCGGCGTGGGGGGCAGGGTGGCGGTGACCGCCGCGGGGGGGCGCGCGGGCGACGGCGCCGGGCGGGGCGGGGAC
>DATKEG010000084.1:0-16209 GCA_035544515.1 Vicinamibacteria bacterium
CTAGCCGATCACTCGTGCGCCGCAAGCCCGCAAGCGGGCGCGGCTGGGTCGACCAGGCCATAGCCGTTTCTCTGGGCGAGCGCAGCGGCTTGATCGAACTTTGACCGTTTTGTGAACTTCCCGCTGGCCTAGTCGACCTAGAACCGTCTGAAGCTTCGCCTACGGCGCTCGAGCTCGGCCGCTGCTTCGCGCTCGATCAAGTCAGGATCGTCATCGTAGTCAGGGATCTCGCTCAGCAGCACGAGCCACGTGCACGTGCTCGTGCGAATGACCTCCTCCTGGATCGTCGCTGGTGTATCCCAGATGAAGTTCTCGAACCATGCGCCGGCCGCGACTTGGGCCTTCTGGCTCGCGCTGTCCCCCTCCAAGTGCGCGTAGATGAGGGTGCCTTCGCCCGGCGGCAGGGCGAGGAACCAGGCTTGCTCCCAGTTCTTGGAGAGCCAAGGGGGCTCAGGTGGGCGCACCCCGAGTACCGCACATGAGTCGCGAGTGAACCTGACGTATCGAATCGAGGCAGCGGTGAGAGAAACGTCGTAGGCGTCGGCGAGATGGCCGATCTCGTCAAAACATGGATGGGCCGTTCGTACGTCTTCTCGAAAGAGACGCGCTGGCATCAGCAGAGACGCGGCGAAGGTGTTTGCCTCCTGCTCCCTTCGGTCGGAAGGATTACCGTGGATCGCTGGGCCGGAACACGACGCGAGTCCGTGTCCAAGGAGATGGTGCCCCAGTTCGTGGGCTATCGTGAACCGGCGCCTCCGCTGTCCCTGACACGGGTCGACGAAGATCTGGCCGTCGCGGGTCAGCCCCTCGACGTCTCCCGGGAGGGCTTCGAACCGAAGCCGGATCTCCATATCCGAAAGCAGGCGCGGCAGCTCAATCACCCGCTCGGTGAGCTGCAGCTCCCGCCGAAGATCGGTGGCGAGCCTGACGGCCCTGGCGTGATCCCTCACCCTATTCGCTATCACCCACGGCGCGGCGAAGCGTCAGGAAGAGCTGGTACCAGTCGTCCGCCTCGACGGGGTGACCGCCGCGGAAGTTGATCCGAGCAAGGTCCTGGACGTCCTCGACCTTCAGCCGGTACTGCTTCTGACACTCGACCAAGCTCGGCGGCAACGCCACGTCCCGCTGGTCGCCCGAAGACACCCCGCCTGGGAGTAGTCGGCCGACTGTCGTCCCGAGTCCGTTGGCCAGCTTCTCCAGCAGCTCAAGGGAGGGGTTGGAGTCCGGCTTCTTCTCCAGCTTCCACAGATAGGCGCGGGAGATCCCCGCCGCGGCCGCCAGATCATCGAGCGACAGCCCTCTTCGAACTCGAAGCTCCCTAAGCCGCTCCCCGAGTGGGGTCGCCTCCTCGCCTCCCATAAATCGGAGTATACGCCGAGGTGCTCCCCGTGGGAGTACTTGTGCAGTAGGCCGCTAGATGCTACTATAGGACCACACGCTCACTGCAGGAGGCCCCCACGTGCCGTCGATGCGCCACCACTTCCGCGCCCTACTCCAGAAGGTCAATCCCTGTGATGACCGCATGGATCTCGCCTCTACCCTCCCCTCCCAGGTGAGGGACTGGCTCAACGAGCACGACTACGAAACCACAGCGCCACACAGTCGGCTGATCGGTTCGTATGGACGAAACACGGCGATTCTGAACATCAAGGACGTCGACATCCTGCTGTTCATGCCGGAATACGCTCTGGACCGGACGCCGAACGCCATCCTCCTCGAGCTCCGCAAGGTGCTGGCGGACTATCCCGATACCACGGTCAACGTCAGCGGACAGCGGCGGTCGATCCGGCTGGAGTTCCCAGCGGAACGACTCCACCTCGACATCGTGCCCGCAGTCCTCTCCGGAACGCTGGACGAGCCACTGAAGGTACCGGACCGGCCGCTGGCCGAATGGATCGACTCCGATCCGCTCGGCTATGGGCGCCGGTTGTCTCGCCTGAACCGCGACCACGGAGAGAAGGTCGTACCGCTCGTCAAGCTGGTCAAGGCGTGGCGCGACGCACAGATGAAGATCCGTCGGCCGAAGAGCTACGTGCTGGAGGTCATGGTCGTCTACGCCGTGGAGGGCGGACCATGTGATTCTGAATGATGCATCCCTCGAAAGCGCCGTCGGACAGTTCTTCTCGTACATACGGCTCAAGTACGAGGAGCTAATGGAGGACGGCGTCGAGGCGCCACGAATCCCGGATCCGCAGATCTCGGGTTCGCTGATCACCCGCGGTTGGGATCGAGAGCATTTCGAGACCTTCATGCGCCGGATTCGAGAAGCCGACAGAACGGCCCAACGCGCCTTGGCCGCCGACACCGTGGAGGACGCTGGATCCGAATGGCAGAGGGTCTTCGGCGAGCTCTGGCCAACCGAAGTCCAGGTCAAAGCCGCCGCAAGGGCGGAGGCGGTGTGCATCCAACCTGGAAGTGCCGTGGTAGGCGCCACTGGCCTGGTGGTTGGTATTCGTCACGGTGTCGTGGCGCCGAAAACCCGCTACCACGGTGCATGACCGGCTCAACGCAGTTTCTCGTACGCCGAAAGGACGATCCGATTCACCAGATCGCCAGCATGAAGACCGCGTTCCCCGATTTCACGTACCGCCAGATCCAAGGGGGTGGAGTGCGGTGGGTTGGTCTATTGAAGCCCACACTGGAGTCGACGGAGTACCGCGTCCGCATCCTTCACCGCCCCAATCGACAGCCTCGGGTACACGGCGATGGCCATGCGCTGGATCACCGATGTCGCCACCTCTACCGTGACGGCAGCCTCTGCCTCTACTGGCCGAAGGAGTGGTGGTGGACTCCGGGAGCGCTCCTAGCCGAGACGATCGTGCCTTGGGCAGCCCTCTGGCTCTACTACTACGAGGCTTGGCAGGAATGCGGCGAATGGCTGGGCCCGAGCTCGCCTCACGGCGTCGGGAAGGGAGAAAACCATAGATGAATCAGCACCCCTCCGTCAGAGATGTGTTCCTGCAGCACCAAGAGCAGATGACCGTTGCGCTCAAGTGCGACCGAACCAACGTTCCTCATCCCGGGGCGAAGGGTGCCGCGTCAGAGCTTTGCTGGATCGACATGCTGAGGCGCCACTTGCCCTGCCGGTATTCGGTGGATTCAGCCTTCGTGCTCGATCACTCTGGCTCGATCAGCGACCAAATCGACGTGGTCATCTACGACCGCCAGTACACTCCGCTGCTTCGTGCCGAGCGAGGGACGATCTACGTCCCGGCCGAGGGGGTCTACGCGGTGTTCGAGGTACGCCAGGAGCTCTCGAAGAGGAACCTGGACTACGCCGGACGAAAGGCGGCATCAGTCCGTTCACTGAAGCGCACCAGCGCCGCCATCAACCACGCCGGCGGCAACTTCGAGCCGAAGAAACCCCATACGATCATCGCAGGGCTCCTGACGCTGACGACCGCTTGGGATCCCGCCTTCGGCGAGAGCTTTGTCGAGGGACTCGCGCCCCTGGTCGATGGCCGCCGTCTCGATCTCGGTTGTGCGCTTCGCGACGGCGCTTGGTCGGTTCCAGACGGTCCCGATGCTCGCCCTGTGGTCTCTGCTTCCGATCAAGCGCTCATCGTGTTCTTCCTGGATCTGCTCCAGCAACTGCAACAGGTCGCCACGGTCGCCGCCATCGACTTCGACTACTACCGTGGCGCCCTGTCCCCCGGCCCGTGATCTGTTGACGCAAGCCGTAACCCAAGAACCTCGGCCTCGAGCATCTGACGGCACTCGCTTTCCATGCTGCGGAGGGCCGCGAATCCCCATGTGAAACCTGATCTCTTCGCCTCGTCCAACCGCCTCGAGTACTGCTTCGCGAACATCTCCTTCGGCCGGAACTCGCTAGCGAGCCGCGAAAACTCCTCGTCGTTGCCCGATAGCTCCCTGGCCAACGCGACTGCCTCCTCTTGGCCGATCAACGCCTCGGCCAAGTTCGTCAGGAGCGCGGAGATCGCCTCAACGGAGGGGAGCCACTGCCGGCAGATCCATCCGAGGTAGAGCATCCACAGGCGCACTCCAGAATTGTGATGAGCGAGATTGACGACAAGCTTGCGAACCGCTCGAGAATCAGCAGGCGATCGGCGCGCATAGGTTGCCTCGCACAGCGACCAGGTCAGTGCCTTGGTCCAATCCCGATCTTCCGCCAGCTCCAGGTTGAGACTCGTCTGGCGCCGAGCCACGTCGGTGAAGTCGTCGCCCCACTCAACGGCCAACAGGAGGCACGAGAGCTCCAGAAGCGAGTCACTCCAAGGCATGGATCCTGATCGGCCCCTGGCTAACGCATGTCGGTGCCAGCGCGCGAGATTCAGATACGCCCGCTCTGCGACCGTCGGAGCTTCCGGCCTGAGGCTCAGCTGCCCGGGCGCGCCCGCCTCGAATTCCTCCCAGGTCAACGATGGAGAACAAGCTTGGCGAACTTCGTCCATGGACCGGCCAGCGAACTGCCGCCGTCCGCGTGAGCAGATAGTCCTCGGCAGCCCGGTCCACGAAGGGTCCCACCGCCTGGAACGCCGCGCGCCGCATCGCCAGGTTCGGCCCGGGGAGATACGGCGCCGCTCCTGCGGGCCGCCCGGGACCGCGCTCGGCGTTCTGGAGGAAGTGCGCGGCCGCGGCCACGGGGTGTCCGGGACGTGCGTCCAGCACCGGCCCGCCCACCATCCGGGCTCCGGGCGTCGCGAGCGTCTCGGCCGCCGCGCCCAGCCATGCGGGCGCCGGCCGGCAGTCGGCGTCGAGAAAGGCGAGGAACGGATCCGCCGTCGCCGCTGCGCCGAGGTTGCGTGCGGGGCCCGGCAGCACCTGCGCGCCGGCGGCGAGGTGTCGGACCCGGGGGAAGTCGCGCACCACGGCGGCGACCTCGCCGCCGTCGCTGGCGTCGACCACCACCACCTCGCCGAGCAGCGACTCCGGCTGTGCCACCACCGCCTCGAGACAGGCGCGCAGCAGGTCCGCGCGGTCGCGGCAGGGGATGACCACCGAGAAGCGATCTGCGCGGGTCCCGGGGCGTCCGGCGGCTGCCACCGCTCGGCCGACCGCCGCGCGACGGACCGGGCGGCGCCTCAGGAACCGGCCCCCGCAGCGACCCGTGCCGCCGGGCGCGACTGGCTGCGCGACCAGCGGACCACCACCACCCCCGTCCACACGACGAAGGCCACCGCACCCGGTGCGCGCCCCCAGGCCGGCGTCAGGCCCAGGCCCGCCGCGGCCCACGCCCCGACCGGGTCGAGCAGCGCCGCGAGCGCCAGGGCCGCAGCCAGCAGCGCGACCGCGGCGCGCCCCTGGCCCGTGCAGCGCCCTTGCATGGCGGGATAGCGTCGCGCCACCAGCAACACGGCGGCCACCGCCATCACCGCGTTCGCGAATCCCTTCACCGCCACGATCCAGAAGAGCCCCAGGTGCAGGGCCAGGCCCACCAGGTTGCCGCTCAGCATGACCGCGAGCGCCGCGCACGAGGGAACGTAATAGACGAGGGGCCGCTTGGTGGCCACCAGGTACATGTGCGCGGCGAAGGCCAGCATGGTGGGGCACTCGGCAGCCAGGGCCGCCACCGCCAGGGCCGGCGCCTCCGCCAGCACCTCCAGGTAGCGGGCGAACAGCAGCTCGTAGAGGAAGGGCGCCGCGAACCAGGCCGTGCCGGTGACGCCGATCGCGAGGGCCAGGATGGCCTCCGGCAGCCGGCCCAGGGCGCTCCCCGTCGCCGCCGCCCCGTGCGCGGCGCACTCCTCGTTGATGGCGGGGCGCGCAGCCTCGGCCAGCACCTGGGTGAGCAGCACCAGGTTCAGCGCGAACATCGCGGCGATCGCGAACACGCCGCCCAGCGCATCGCCGTAGCCCACGTAGGCGAAGTTCCGGTCGAGCACGCGCGAGCTCATCATCACGAGCAGCATGCCGGTCTGCGGCAGCCCCACGGCGGCCAGCTCGCGCATCAGCTCCCCGTCGAGCGCCAGGCCGAGGGCGCCGGTGCGGCGGCACAGCTGCACGCCGTACGCCGTCGCGCCCAGGTAGCCCACCCCCACGCCGCCGATCGCCACGGCGAGGCCGAACGCCGCCGCGCCGGCCAGGCTGGAGGTCGCGATCCCCGCCATCTGCAGCAGCACCAGCCGCCCGAGCAGGTCGAAGCGCTGCGCCGCCAGCAGCACGCGATGGCACCAGCTGGAGACGCCCACCAGGGGCAGCAGCGCGGCGAAGGCAACCGCGCCCCAGGCGGCCTGCCGGCCCAGCCCCGGCACCAGGGCCAGCGCACCGCCGAGCACCGCGGCGCCGCACGACAGCAGCAGCACCGACGCCAGCGCCGTGCGCGCGATGGCGGATTCGCGCGCCGGGTCGCCCCGGCCGCGCGCGAAGGACAGCTCCAGCACGGCGCCCTGGAGCACGAAGGCGAACGCGAAGGCGCCGATCACGTGGATCTGTCGCAGCTGGAAGAGCAGCGCATAGGCGGCCGGGGACAGCAGGCGGGCACCAGCACGCCCGCCAGCACGCTGGCGACCTGCCCCGTCCAGGTGGCGAGCACGTAGCCGGCGCGCGCGTTCGAGAGCGGTCGGATCACGCGGCGCCCGGGCGTTCCGGTCGCGGCCGGCCGCGCCTCCCCGGGCGGCCTGCCCGCTGCTTCACGCGCGTCCACCTCGCGTAGAGCGGCCGCGCCCAGCGCGCCAGCGCCGAGCGGTGCCGCGTGAAGCGGTGGACGGTGGCCTGGTGGCCGTTGAACTTGTCCTTGAAGCGGCCGCCGCTCTCCGGGGCGCGGTAGTGGTCCCCGATGCGGAAGGTCTGCAGGCCGGCCTCCCCTGCGCGCTTCATCGCCGTCCAGTAGAGCAGCTCGTTCGGGTAGAGGCGGCGCGCGCGGCGCCACGACGCGGTGCTCACCGAGTAGGCGCGGCGCCCGTCGTGCGGAAACAGGCCGGTCGCCACGATCTCGCCGGACTCCGCGTGCCGCACCTGGAGCGCGTACAGCAGGCCCGCGGGCTCGAGGTTGCGGAAGAGCGACCGCAGGGCCTCGATGGAGTGCGGCGGGGCGAGACCCTGCGGCTCGTAGACCTCGCGCAGCTGGGCGTGGTGGAGATCGACGAAGGCCGGGTCGGCGCTGTGCTCGACGCCCAGGCCGTTGCGCTGGCCCCGGCGGATGCGGTTGCGTCCCTTGCCGCGCAGGGCGGACCACAGCGCGTCCGGGTCCGGGGAGAGCGGGATCTCGAGCGTCGGCCAGCTCGCGACCGCGTAGCCGTGCGCCGCCAGGTCTGCCGGGTCGAGCAGCGGGCTGCCGAGCTCCAGCTGGTGGATCCGGTGCGCGGCGCAGAGTCGATCCAGGGCGGCGAGGAACGCCGGCACGTCGAGGTCCGGTCCGGCGACAGGGCCCATGTGCTCGGTCAGCGTGCCCGCGAGCGGGCTCCCGAGGATGCGGAAGGGCCCCTTCCTCACCTGCAGCGCGCTGAACCAGCCCCGCAGCACCCCGCCGTCGTCGATCCGGAAGCGCAGCACCTCGCCGCCCGTGCTGTCCCGCAGGAAGCGCAGCCAGGCGGAGTGGTGGTAGAAGGTCGCCGCCTCCCAGGGCGCGAGCGCCCGGTCCCATGCCTCGTCGGACAGCTCGACCCGCTCGAGACGCAGGCCACCCGGCGGAGGCCGGACTGCGGGCGCGCCGCCGCTCACGCCGGGTCGATCCAGCGGCGCACGCTGCGCCAGTAGGCGTCCAGCCCTGCCGACGCCCCGTCCGCCAGCACCCGGGCGATGCGCGAGGTGAGGACGCCCGGCGCCAGCGGAACCGGTCCGCCCGCGAGGATCTCCCCGTCCCCCACCACCCGCCCCGCTGCGGCGCGTCGCCGGCGCTCCCGGATCGTGCCGGCGTGCCGCACCAGCCACCGCCAGGACGCGAGCCACTCCGGCAGCCAGCCGCGGATGCCCGCCATCGCCACCACGCAGAGCTCGTAGGCCGCCAGGGCGGGTGCGAGCAGGACCAGCGTGCGCGGGCGGTAGTGGATCAGGATGCAGAGCCAGCGGTGGCGCATGGACAGATAGGCGCGTCGCCGCGGATAGCTCCCCTGGCCCCGGAACGACAGCCCCGGCGTGCCTTCGCCGCGGTCGTGCAGCGCCACCGCCGCAGTCTCGCAGAAGATCCGCCGCCCCCGCGAGCGCAGGCGCAGGCACAGCTCCTGGTCCTCGAAGTAGAAGAAGAAGAGCTCGTCGAAGCCGCCCGCCTCCAGGAGGTCGGTCCGGCGGAGGAGCATGCAGGCTCCGATGCAGGCGCCCACGGAGGCGGCGCCGTCCGAGGTCGTCGCCAGCGGATGCCAGGCGTGGCGCAGGGCGAGCGTCCCCAGGAAGTGGAGAGCGGCGCCGTCGCACTGCACCTGCGTCGCACCCGGAAGCAGCACGATCCGCGGGCAGACCAGGGCGGCGCCGTGCCGGACCTGTGCGTCCAGCATGCACTCCAGGGCATCGGGCGACAGGTAGACGTCGGCGTCGACCGAGAGCACCAGCTCGGACCGCGTCACGGCGAGTCCCGCGTTGCGGGCGGCAGCGATGCCCCGGTTCTCGCCCAGCTCGACCAGCCGGATCGCCGGCACGCGCTGGCGCAGCTCCTCGAGGCTGCCGTCCGTGGAGCCGTTGTCCACCACGACGATCGCGCGCGGGGGGCGTGTCTGCTCGCACAGGGCGCGCAGGCAGCGCCCGAGAGTGCGGGCTCCGTTGTAGTTCACGACCACGGCGTCCACCGCGGGCGTCTGGCCGGCGGACGGCTCAGTCAACGCGGCGCCTCAACCCGAAGCCGAAGGTTTCCGAGAGCTGCGGCAGGAGCCCGCAGGCGACGCGGTTCACGAGCACCACCGAGCGCGTCGCCAGCCGCATGCCCGGCCCCAGCGGGCGCGTGGCGGTGCGGTGGTACAGGTGCATGTCGTCGATGAGCGCCTCCTCCACCACCCGCAGGCCGTGCCGACGCCCGAGCTGGTCCAGCACCTGGCCGGTGTACCAGCCCGTGTGCTCCACGTTGGCCTTGGTCCGGCCGCGCACCAGCTGCTCGAGGATCCGCACCAGGCCGGTGGGGTTGGGCGTCGTCACCAGCAGCCAGCCATCCGGACGCAGATGCCGGCGCATGCCGTCCAGGAAGCCGCCGGCGTTGGACAGGTGCTCGATGTCGTCGGGGGCGGCGATCACGTCGAAGACGCGTCCGAGCTCCAGGGCCTCGACGTCGGCATGCACCGCGTCGTACCCGAGGCCGCGCAGCTCTGCCGCCTGTGCCTCCGACGCGTACACGCCGAGCGCCGACGCGGCGTGCCCCGCAAGCGCGCCGTGCAGCGCGACGTGCTTGCGGTGGTTGTCGGCGTTGCGGTCCACGCTTCCCACGTACAGCAGGGACGCACCCTCGACGAAGCCTCGCAGCCAGTCGAGCTTGTCGCGATGGCGGCTTCGCGGCCGGGTCACGGGTCGTGCCCGCGTGCGTGTGCGTCCAGCGTACGCCGGTAGATGCCTTCCACGCGCCCGGCGAGCGCCGCCCAGTCGTAGTGGTCGATGGCGTCCTTGCGCGCGGTGGCGGCGAGCTCGCTCCGCAGCCCCTCGTCCCGCAGCAGCTCCAGGATCGCGCCCGCCATCGCGCGGGTGTCCCCGTTCGGGACCACCAGTCCGTTGCGCCGGTGCTGGAGCAGCTTCGCGGAGCCCTCGAAGCTCACGATGGCCCGGCCCGCGGCCATGTAGTTCACGAGCTTCTGCGGCACGCCGGAGCACTCGGTGCGGGGGAGCACCACGACGTCGGACGCGGCCAGGTAACGGGGAACGCGCTCGAAGCGCGGCTCCACCGCGACCGTGACCTTCCCCCCGAGACCCAGCCGGTCGATCAGGGACCGGATCTCCGGCCGGTCCCAAGACACGATCAGGCAGAGCGCGGAGTCGGGCGCGTGCTGGAAGACGGTCTGCATCGACTCGATCAGCAGGTCCACGCGCTGGAAGCCGTCCAGGGAGCCTGCGTACATCACGAGCCGGCCGCCCGGGAGCCCGCACTCCGCCCGCGCGGCGCCGGCGTCCGCGACCGGGAAGTCCGACGGCTCGATGCCCATGGGCACCACGTCGATCTTCTCGCCGGGAACCCCCTGCGCCCGCAGGAAGTCGCGCAACGAGTCCGACACGGCGATCACGTGGTCCGCCGCCCGCGGGACCTGGCGGTCCAGGAATTCCGACAGACGTCGTGGGCTCGGGAAGCGGTAGGCGGGCAGCTCGGAGGCGAGCGTGGTGTGCGCGTCGTAGATCACCGGCACGCCGGTGAGGCGGCGCGCCACCTGCGCGATCAGCGCGCCCTCGAACTGGTGCGCATGGATCACGTCGAAGCGCTGCCGCCGCAGGAGCCCCACCAGCTTCGCCAGCAGGAAGGGGTCGAGCACGCCGAGCTTGAAGAGCGTGGGGCCCGGGCCAAGGTGACGGTACGGGAAGCGGCGGATGCGGCGGACCTCGATGCCGCGGGTGGGGACGTCGAGTCCGAAGTGGTAGGTGACGACCGCCACCCGATGACCGCGCGCGGCCACCGCCTCCGCGATGCCCTTGATGCGGCTCGGCGTCCCACGGTTCGCGGGAAACGGGCACGCAGCGACCGTCGCCACCTGGAGCGGTCTCATGCTTGCCGCCTTGCCGGTGAACGGCACGGCGCGAGTATACTGGCCCGCCGGCACGCGAGATCCGCGGGCGTCACCCACCCCGCAGCCGCGCACCGGGAACCCACGCCCGGTGGGCCGGTGGACCGGATGAGCAGCGACGAAGTGGCGCGCGTCGAGCACGACTACGTCATCGTCGGCGGGGGCTCCGCGGGCTGCGTGCTCGCCGCGCGCCTCGGCGCCGATCCCGACGTGGACGTGCTGCTGATCGAACGCGGGGCGCCCTATCGCAGGCTGGAGCTGGGCATCCCCCTGCTCGGCATGCGCTACGCGGCCCGGTACCTGGAGGTGCTCGAGAGCAGCCCGCAGCCCCACTGCCTCGATCGCCGGCTCGCGCTGCCAGTCGCCAACGCGCTGGGCGGGGGCTCGTCCGTGAACGCCATGCTCTACGTGCGCGGCGAGCCGCGCGCCTACGACCGCTGGGCCGAGCAGGGCGCACACGGCTGGGACTTCCGCAGCGTGCTTCCCTGCTTCCGGCGCATGGAGGACTTCGAGGAGGGCGCCAGCGAGTACCACGGCGTCGGCGGTCCGATCGGCATCTCGGCCACGCGCTACCCCTCCCGCTTCGGCCGCGCACTGGTGGAGGCCTGCGAGGAGCGCGGCCTGCCCCGCAACCACGACTTCACCGGCGCCTCCCAGTACGGCGCCGGCTTCTACCAGTTCACGCAGTCGAACGGCGAACGCTCGAGCGCGGCGGTGGGCTACCTGCGCGCGGCGCGCGCCCGTCCGAACCTGCACGTGCTGTCGCGCTGCGCGGTCGACGCCGTGCTCTTCGAGCGGGGTCGCGCCGTCGGCGTCCGTTGCCGGCGCGCGGGAGAACGCTTCACGGTCCGGGCCCGGCGTGAGGTGGTGCTGGCCGCGGGCGCCGTGGGGACACCGCGGCTCCTGATGCTCTCGGGCGTGGGGCCCGCCGATCCGCTGCGCGTCCTGGGCATCGCGCCCGTCTGCGACCTGCCCGGCGTCGGCGAGGGTCTCCAGGACCACCCGCGCTGCCCGGTGCTGTTCCGTCCCCGCGAGCCGGTCTCGCTCTCTGCGCCGCGGCTGGCGGGGAGCCTGCTCCAGTGGGCCGCCACGCGCCATGGGCTGTTCACCTCGCCGACGCTCGCGGCAGGGGCCTTCCTGCCGCTGCTGCCCGACAGCTCGCTGCTGGACCTCCAGATCACGGGCAAGTGGACGGCCAGCCCGCCCTTCCGCGGACTGGTCGACTTCCAGCCCTGCGCCGTCGACGTACGCAGCCGGGGCCGCGTGCGGCTCGCCTGCGCGGATCCCGCGGCCGCCCCGATCGTGGACCCGGACTACCTGGCGTGCGAGCGCGAGGTCCGGGTGCTGGTGGAGGGCATCCGCTTCGTGCGAGCCCTGGCCGCGACCCGCGCCCTCGAGCGCTTCGGCCTGGTCGGCGAGGTCCGCCCCGGTCCGGACGTGCGGTCCGACCGCGAGCTCGCGGAGTACGTTCGCGCCAGCGTCGAGACCAGCTACCACCCGGCCGGGACCTGCCGCATGGGCGTCGACGGCGCCGCCGTCGTGGATCCCGAGCTGCGCGTCCACGGACTCCAGGGCCTGCGCGTGGCCGACGCCTCGATCATGCCGAGCCTGGTGAACGGCAACACCAACGGCCCCACCTTCATGATCGCGGAACGGGCCGCCGACCTGATGCGCGGCCGGGTCCGCGACGACCCCGGCGGGTGAAGGCTCACGCGCTCTCGACACGGTTCCGGCCTGCGTCCTTCGCGCGGTAGAGCGCCACGTCGGCGCGCCGTACCAGCGCGTCCGCGTCGTCGTCCGGCCGCACGGCCGTCACGCCCACGGACACCGTCAACGGGATCCGCCGCCCCTCCCACGCCACGTCCAGCACCTCCACCGTCCCGCGCAGCTGCTCCGCGGCGCGCACCGCCTGGTCGAGCCGCGTGGCGGGCAGCAGCACGGCGAACTCCTCGCCGCCGTAGCGGAAGAGCAGGTTCTCCCGGCGGGTGACGCGTCGGATCGCGTCGCTGGCCTCCACCAGCGCGTGGTCCCCGGCCGGGTGGCCGTGCTCGTCGTTCAACCGCTTGAAGTGGTCGAGGTCGGCCAGCAGGAAGGCGAAGGGCACGCCGCGCCGTCGGAACAGCGCCAGCTCCTCGGCGAGGCGCTCCCCGAGGTAGCGACGGTTGAAGACGTCGGTCAGGGGGTCGCGGCGCGTGCTCTCCTCCAGCGCGCCCACCAGCTCCCGCATGCGCGCGCGGGCGCGCCGCTCGCGCACGAAGAGCCGCGTGGAGAGCTCACCGCCGGCGACCAGGAAGGCGGTGAGCGTCAGCAGGAACGTCGAGCGCTCCGCGACCAGCGCGAAGGTCGCGCCACCATGCCAGCTCGCCGCGACGAAGTAGGGGCCGAGCAGCACCAGGGCGAGGATCGCCATGCGTCGCCAGTCCATCGGAAACACCACGGCGCAGAAGGCGAACACCACGGTGTAGCCCACGTAGTAGGAGCTCCCGAACCCGCCCGACTCGAGCACCATCAGCGACAGCGGGATCGACGTCGAGGCCGCGCAGCCGCACACCGCGGGAACCACCCGGCGCGGCGGCACGCGCCGGACGTTCAGGTGGAGCAGCAGGAAGGGCACGAAGGCGACCAGGCGGTAGACCAGCCAACGGGGCGCGTGCTCCGGGTACACCACGAAGTCGAGCGCGCCGTAGGCGAGCCACATCAGCGACACCGGCGCCACGTAGGGAAGCCGGCGACACAGGACGCGCTGGAGCTCCTCGAGGTCGTTCGGCTGCATCGCGAGCCGCTCTCCCGCAGCGCGGATCGGCAGGACGGGGGCAGCGGCGAAGCCGCCGGGCGGAGGCTGGCCGCGGATGGCGCGCGGCTCCCCGGCTCCCGGAGCTGGCAGCCCCCCCCCTGGGGGCCGAGAGAGGGAGCCCGCTGAGCCGCCTCAGCGGCCGACGGGCGCTCCGCTCCGCCGACACCGCAGCGCAACGCCGGCCAGCAGCAGCAGCCAGATCGGGGGCTCCGGACCGAGAATCCGCCCGATGCGGTGTCTGCGAGTCCTCCGTCCGCGTACAGCAGCAGCTCGAAGGTGTAGTCGCCCGGGGGCAGCGCGCCCAGATCCACAGGGACGCTGGCCGGCGTGATCGCCGGCAGCGACGGTCCGGAGGGACCCGCGTACTGGAGGATCACCTCGAACGCGTTCCCGATCCTCCCGAACAGCGGATCGTCGACAGGGAGGTAGCCGCTGCTCGGGAACAGCAGCGCGACGTCGAGCACGATCGCGTCGCCGGACCCCGGATCGGCGGGCAGGACGTCGACCCCCTCCACGATCGGCAGGGCCCGCGCCGAAGCCGCCGGCAGGACGGTCGCGATCACGAACGCGCAGACGACGTATGCGGGGAGGAAGCGGGCGGGAAGGCACATGGAGGACTCCTCGTGTCCCCTTCCCGATCACGTCGGCCCAGGCTAGCAGCAGCGCCGCTGCGGCGAGCCCGCTTCTCCCGATGGCAGCCATCGAGCCCGTGATGCGTCGCGCCGGCCCGGCAGCCGACGCGCAACGGCGCGGACGGCGGGATGCCTCGCGGCTCAGGCCGCGCGGCGGGACGCCTCCACGTCGATCGCCAGACCGGTCTCGCGCTCCGAGACCTCCCAGAGGGTCGCGATCGCGCGCTCGAGACCGAGGCGCCGCAGGACCGGACGACGCACGGGCGGGCCGAAGTTGCCGAAGCGCGGCGCGTAGAACTCGCCGCCGCGCGCGCCCGGATCGGTGGCGGCACGGAGCTGGGGCAACGCGCCCTGCTCCGGACTCATGCCGGTCGACCCCGCAAGACCGTGGAAGAAGCGCTGCAGCACGCCGCCGCCGCTGGACTCGACGCTCGCGGCCTGGAGGTTGGTGTCGGAGAGGCCGGGATGGGCCACCAGGCTCTGCGCGGCCACCCCCGCCGCTTCGAAGCGGCGCTGGAGGCCGATTGCGAAGTGGAAGTTTGCGAGCTTGGACTGGCCGTAGGCCTTCCACGGGCCGTAGCGGCCGGTGAGGTGCGGATCGTCCGGGTCCAGCGCACGACCCATGTGGTGCGCGGTGCTGGTGACGGTCACCACGCGCGCCGCGTCCGCGCGCAGCAGCGCGGGCAGCAGCTGCGCGGTGAG
Organism: Vicinamibacteria bacterium; assembly: GCA_035544515.1. Lineage (GTDB taxonomy): Bacteria > Acidobacteriota > Vicinamibacteria > Fen-336 > Fen-336 > DATKEG01. Next base: position 14,712 of record DATKEG010000084.1, read on the forward strand.
CGCCCAGTGGCCCAGGTGGTTCACGCCGAGCTGCATCTCGAAGCCGTCGGCGGTGCGCTGCTCGGGACAGGCCATCACGCCGGCGTTGTTCACCAGCAGGTCGATGCGCGTGTGCTTTGCGAGCACGGCCTCGGCGCAGCGCCGCACGGAGTCGAGCGAGGCCAGGTCGAGGGGCACCACCTCGAGCGACGCTCCCGGCAGCTCGCCGCGGATGCGGCTGTCGGCCGCGGACGCCTTTCCAGCGTCGCGCGCCGCCAGGATCACGTACGCTCCGGCGCGCGCCAGCGCCCGCGCCGTCTCCAGGCCAAGCCCGCTGTTCGCGCCGGTCACCAGCGCCGTCCGCCCCGAGAGATCCGGGATGTCGTTCGCGCTCCACGCCATGTCTCCGCCCTCCCATGCGATCCGGGTTGCCAGGGTCCAGGGTTCGGGATCCGGCCCTCAGTCTACCCGGGACTCCGGGCCCGGGGGCGCGTCGCGAGGGGATTCGGCACCCTTTCGCCGCATTCGACCCGGTCCACAGGAGACGAAGCATGAAGCCCGAGGACTGCGTCCTGTTCAGCGGCGCCGCGCGCGGGGCCGAAGCCACCTTCGGCGCGGCCGCCGAGCGGCACGGCGTGGCGGAGGTGAACTTCACGTTCGACGGCCACAAGGACACCCGCACCCGGGGCATCCGCGTGCTGACCCGGCCGGAGCTGAAGGAAGGCGACGTGAGCCTCTCCTACGTGAGCCGGCTCATGCACCGCAGCTACTCCGACACGCCGCTGTTCCGGAGCGTGCTCCAGAGCATCTGGCACCAGGTGCACCATGGCGAAGAGGTCTACGTCGTCGGCCAGATCCTGGAGGACGACACCGTGAAGGGCGGCACCGGCTGGGGCGCCGAGCTGGCCAAGCTGCACAACAAGCCGCTGTTCGTCTTCGACCAGACGCGCGAGGCGTGGCACCGCTGGGCGAACGAAGCCTGGCAGGAGTGCCCGCCGCCGACCATCGGCCGCCTGCGCTTCACCGGAACGGGCACGCGCTTCCTGAACGACGCCGGCGAGCGCGCCATCGGCGAGCTGTTCGACCGCACGTTCGGAGGCTGAGCGGGAGCGGCCGGGCCCTCCGCTTGGCACCGGGTCCTTCAGGTCGACGGATCGCCCAGGTGGCAGCGGCGGCGGTAGACGCCCGTGGACCAGGCCGGCGGCGGGTCATCGCCGCCGGCCGCTACCGCACCCGGCAGCGCCCACATACGGAACAGCTCCCGTACCTCGAGGCGCGCCTCGCCCGGTCCCACCAATCCCACCGCCGCAAACGTGTGGATGAGCCGGTGCTGGCGGCGCAGCAACCATGTGAGCTCGGGGTCGTCGGAGGCGGGCAGAGGGATAGGGTATTCCATTCGCGAGATAGACGGGTCAGTGGACAAGACCGCCGGATCTGTCAGCGCAGTGCGACCGGCGAGCTGGGTTCTGTGAGCGAGAATCGGCGTTGTGCGGTCTCGTGCGGCCAGGATGGAACCTGA
>DATKEG010000085.1:0-3598 GCA_035544515.1 Vicinamibacteria bacterium
GCGTAGTCCGACACCGTGAGCAGGAACAGCAGCACCACGTAATACGGCTGGATGTAGCCGTAGAAGAAGTACGAGGCCGCGGTCAGGGCCGCCCGCAGCACCCGGCCGCGGAGGAACCCGTAGAGCAGGATGACCGCGCCGAAGAAGGCGGCGAAGTCGGCGGTGTGGAACAGCACCGGTCAGTCGGGGCCGGCGCGCCGCCGCTCGAGGTCCCCGGCGATCCGCGCCGCGATCAGCGTGCCGAGGGCCGCGTTTCCCCTGGCGCTGAGGTGCACGCCGTCCTCGGTGAAGTCGGGCGAGGTCCGCGGCGACGAGCGCCGCGAGGCCTCCAGCATGTCGATCACGCGAGCGGAGCCGCCCGCGGCGGCCCGGTGGACGGCCCGCGTGATCAGCTCGACCTCGGCCCCGAGCGCGGCGCGCGCGCCGCCGTGGACGCGGGCCGCCGCTTCGATGAAATGGTGCACGCTCATGCGCGCCAGCTCGTCTTCGGTGAGGTCGAAGTAGGGACCGTAGGGCGTCACGAAGTAGAGCGCGATGGACGTCTCGGCGCAGAACGCGGACATCGCCGCCATCGGCGCGGCCAGCTCGCGAAGGCGCCGCTCTTCGTAGGCGCGGACGCTCTCCGGCGCCCCGGCGATGGGAGCCTCCGCGGGGCGGGGGACGGACGCCCGTGTCTCCTCTTGCGGGCGAGACGCCGGACGAGGCCGCGGCAGGAGGGGCAGGCCGCTCGCGCGCCGTATCCAGCGGCGCGCGGGCCGGGGATCGTCGAGCAGGGTGAGCAGGACGCTCTTGTCGGCGCCGCGCTCGAGCAGCGCCTCGCGCCAGTCGAGCCTCGCGATCCCGTCATCCGGCGCCGCCACCGCCGGATGGACGGCGGGCCAACGAGCGAGGCCGAGCTGGAGGTCGACGACGGTCACGACCACATCGGGCTGGAACTGATGGACGTAGGCCTGCAGCAGGGCGGAGACGTTCACGATGCTGAAGGCGTGGGTGCCGAAGTTGAGCACCTCCGCGCGGTGGCCGGCGGCCTGGAGCGCGCGCTCGAGGGCTGCGGGGAGCGTGTCGGCGAACGCCAGGTTCAGGCCGTAGACCACGGACGACCCGAGCACGGCGACGCGCAGCGTTCCCGGCGGCCGCGCCAGGGTGTAGGAGCGTGGCGCGTGCATGCCGAGGTCGTTGGTGACGAACGGCTCCTCGCCGGCGACGCCGGGCCGCAGGCGAAAGCCGGTCCAGGCGTCGGGCACGACGTTGGTCGGCTCCGCCGCCACCCGCGGCCTCGCTCCGGCGGCGCGCAGGCCCAGCTCGGCCGCTCCGGCCACCACGGCCAGCACCGCCGCCAGGGCGACAGCCAGGCGCAGCACGCCGCTGGCCATCCGGCACACGCACGTCTCGGATCTCGCCGGCGGCGTCCCCGACGGCGGCGGGGGTACCTCGTCGTCGGCGAGCCCGCCGTCGCGAAGCGGCATGGACAGATGAGGATACTTGAAGCGGCACGCGCGGACGGTCCGGTGCGCGCTCGCAAGGGATGCGGCGGCCCTCGGGACCGGGGCGCCTCGACGCTCGGGGTGCTCAAACCAGAATGCGTCGAGGGTGGGTTCAGGCAGGCAGGAGCGCGAAACCCTCCCGCAGTGCGGCGTCCCGCAAGTGCTCGTCCAGGCAGACGAAGGGCTCGCCCTCCGGCCTGTCGTCGCACCAGACGAGGGCGGCGGCGAGCTGGAGCGCGTCGGCGGCACGGAGCGGGTGAGAGGCCAGGAGCCGGCCGGCGCGATCTCGAAGCCTGATCGACGGAGCAACGAAATCGGCGTCTTCCACGAGTCCCCTGAGCCTCTGTAGTGCCTGCTCGACGATCGCGCGAGGAACGCCGCCCTCCCTCTGCCGCCGGTAGACGGCAGACTGGCACTCGACCGGAGTGGCCCACCACGCGACGAGCACGGGTTCCGTTCCGAGCAGGGCCGCCATCGCCGCGGATCGGGCCTCCGGGACGAGCACGGGGACGATCGCGGAGCTGTCCCAGAACATCAGCGGCCTTCGCGTCTGTCCTCGACGAGGGCTTCGAGCACGCTCCGGCCCAGCGCCGGGTCGCCGACCGGTGGCTTCAGGAGTTGAGCGCGCAGCCTCCCGCGCCCGGGGAGCAGCAGCCCTGCGCGCACCAGCCGGTCCCGCCGGGAGCGCGCTTGCCCCGCACGCTCGAAGGGCACGAGCCTGGCCACCGGGAGGCCTCGGTCCGTGATCGTCACTTCCTGGCCCGCCTTGACCCGTTCGAGATAGCGGCTGAGATGTGCCTTGAGCTCGGCGACCCCGGCGGTCTTCATGTGACTATTATGGTCATATCGTGGTCGGGGGTCAACACGGTCGAGCGGCGTTTCCCGACCAGGGTCACGATCATGGCGGGATCATCCACTCGGCCGTGGAAGGGTCACACGCGGCCCCGCAGGCGGGCTACTCCGCCCGGAGGAGCAGGATCGGGTTGCCGCTCGAAGGGTGCGGCGACCTCAGGCTCCTCCTGGCCTTTTCACTGCCGGCCCGTCCTCGAGGAAGCGCTCGAAGCCCGAGGTGTCCCAGGTCAGGACCGTCTCGACCCCCGCCTTGCGTGCACACGCCGCGATCACCGCGTCGTAGACGGCGCCCCCGGCGATGCCCAGATCCCGGCAGCGCCGGAGGACCCGCCGATAGTCCGCCCCGCCCAGCGCGACGAGCTGCGTCCGGGACCAGTTGGCCTCGAGCAAATCCAGGGCGTCCTCCGGCCGGAGACGGTGGGGCGCGGGCAGGCGGGTGAGGACCGAGTAGGCCTCGGCCAGCGAATGCGCGGCGAGGACGGGCGTCGCGCCCGCGAGGCGGCGTCGCTCGATCTCCTTGCGCGTGGACTCGTGCCGCTCGTGCCAGGTGCAGACGGCCGCGATCAGGCAGCTCGTATCCAGCAGGTGGCGGCTCACTCGCTTCCGGCGCCCCGGCGGCGCACGGCGGCGAGGGTCTCAGCGACATCCGCATCGGTCAGCGGCGGCACCGATTTGGTGGGCACGGCCACCGTCAGGCCTCCCCGCTTGACCAGCTTCACCTCGAGGGGAGCGGGCTCGATCTCGATCCGCCCGTCCTTCACCCGGATCTCCAGCTCCGCCCCGGGGGCGATCCTCGCCGCCTCCCGTATCAACCGGGGCACCACCAGCCGACCGGCACGGTCCATGGTCGTTTTCATGCCATGAATTATGCCACGATCCTTGGCAGAGGTTGCGGGGCGCGCGGTGACCTGACCGCAAACTCCCCGGGCTAGAATCCCGCGGTAGCGTATAACGCCTACAATACCGACTCTCCCGGAGCCTGGACTGTGACTGCCTCGACCGTGAATCCTGGACAGATTGCCCGGATCCGATCCCGCCGGTATTTGGTCGAGGAGGTCGTCCCGCCACCCGCGCCCGGTGACCAGACGCTCGTCCGCGCCGCCTGCCTCGACGACGACGCCCAAGGCGACCGGCTCGAGGTCCTCTGGGAGCGCGAAGTGGACGCCGAGGTCCTCGGCGAGGCGTCGTGGAAGCAGGTGGCCGAGAAGGGCTTCGACCCGCCGAGTATCTTCAGCGCCTACCTCCACACGCTGCGCTGCAAC
>DATKEG010000086.1:0-17299 GCA_035544515.1 Vicinamibacteria bacterium
AGGGCGGTGGGCACGTCCGTGCCCGGCGCCGCGCCGCCGCCGGCGGCGGAGCTGCCGGCCACGACCCTTGCCTCGAGGCCGGGGACCTCGGCCGCGAGCGCCGCAGCCAGCGGCTCGGCGCGCCGTCGCACGTCCTCGGCGGAGAGCCACAGCATCCGCACCACGGGCACCTCGCGGGCGGCGCGGCCCTCCTCGTGCGCGGCGAGCACCGCGTCGAGCGCGGCCAGCGTCATCTTGTCCACGCGCAGCGCGCGATAGAGCGGGTTGCGCCGCAGGGCGTCCACCACCGGCTGGCGCCCGACGGCCAGGCCCGCCTGGGGCCCCCCGACGAGCTTGTCTCCGCTGAACGTCACCAGGTCCGCGCCCGTGCGCAGGCTGGCCGCGACGGCGGGCTCCTCGAACGGCGGCGGCAGCGGAGAGAGCGCGCCGCTGCCCAGGTCCTCGACCAGCGGCACGTTCCGCGCGCGCGCCAGGGCCGCCAGCTCGGCCAGCGACGGCGCCTCGGTGAAGCCGACGATGCGGAAGTTGCTGGGGTGCACCTTGAGCACGAGACCCGTCTCCGGGCCGATGGCCGCCTCGTAGTCGGCCAGGCGCGTCCGGTTCGTGGTGCCGACCTCGCGCAGGCGCGCGCCGCCCTTGCGCAGCACGTCGGGCATGCGGAACGAGCCCCCGATCTCCACCAGCTCGCCGCGGCTGACCACGACCTCGCGGCCTTCCGCGAGCGTGTTCACGGCCAGGAGCACGGCCGCGGCGTTGTTGTTGACCACGACCGCGGCCTCGGCCCCGAGCAGGGCGCGCAGCCGGCCCTCCGCGTGCGTCTCGCGTGCGCCGCGCTCGCCGCTCTCGAGATCGAACTCCAGGTTCGAGTAGGAGGCCGCGATGTCCGCCACACGCGCCGCCGCCGCCGCGGGCAGGGGCGCGCGGCCCAGGTTGGTGTGGATGACGACGCCCGTCGCGTTGATGACGGTGGTCAGCGAGGGCGCGGCGGCGGTCTCGAGGCGCGCGCCGAGGCGCGCGGGCAGGTCGGCCAGCGCCGCGGTCAGGCCCGCTTCGTCGCCGCGTCCGGCCAGCGAGCGCGCCTCGTCGAGCAGCGGCCGCACGTGGCGCAGCAACAGCTCGCGGCCGTGCCGCGTTTCGAGGTCCCGCACCTCGTCGTCGCGCAGCACCTCGTCCACCGAGGGCAGCCGCCGCCGCAAGTCGATGTCGGAGCGCGACATGGCGACCAATATACACCCCGGACGCGTGCGGGCCGTGCGCGCCCGGCCGGCCGGGTCCATCGTGGGAGGTCACCACGTACGCGACCCGGGACCCATCGGGCGAGAGCTTCACGTCGGACCTGCTGGCGAGGCGCGAATGCTAGGATGAGCGTTCGTGTCCTCCGCGGCCTCCGATTCGTCCCCGGCCGTGCGCTGCCGCGGCCTCGTCAAGCGGTACGGCGACGTCGTGGCGGTGGCCGGCCTCGACCTCGACGTCTACCGGGGCGAGTGCTTCGGCATGCTCGGTCCGAACGGCGCGGGCAAAACCACCACCGTGGAGATCTTCGAGGGCCTGCGCACGCCCGACGCCGGCGAGGTGGAGGTGCTCGGCGACCGCTGGCGGGGCGACGGCCTCGCCCTGCGCGCGCGGCTCGGCATCCAGCTCCAGGAGACGAAGTTCCAGGACAAGCTGCGGGTGCGCGAGGTGCTGGAGCTGTTCCGCAGCTTCTACCCGAGCGGGCTCACCGTGGCCGAGGCGCTGGCGCTGGTGGGCCTGCAAGAGAAGGCCGGCAGCTACGTGCGCCCGCTCTCGGGCGGGCAGAAGCAGCGGCTCTCGCTCGCCTGCGCGCTCGTGGGCAACCCCGAGCTGCTCTTCCTGGACGAGCCCACGACCGGCCTCGACCCCCAGTCGCGGCGCCAGAGCTGGGACATCGTGGAGGGGCTCAAGGCGCGGGGACGCACCGTGCTGCTCACCACGCACTACATGGAGGAGGCGGCGCGGCTGTGCGACCGCGTGGCCGTCGTGGACCACGGCAAGGTGATCGCGCTCGGCACGCCCCGCGCGCTGATCGCGTCGCTCGGCGCCGAGCACGTGGTCGAGTTCGCGGCGGAGGCGGCGGCCGTCCCCGCGGCGGAGAGGCTGGCCGCGCTGCCCAGCGTCGAGCGCGTGACCCGGGAGGGGGGGAGCTGGCGGCTCACGGTGCGCGAGGTCCACCGGGCGGTGCCGGCGCTGCTCGCGGCCCTGGCCGAGCGCGGCGCGGAACCCACCCACCTGACCACGCACCACGCCACCCTGGAGGACGTCTTCATGTCGCTGACCGGCCGGAGCCTGCGCGATGCCTGAGCGGGGAGGGGGCGGCCGCGTCCGCTCGCCCCTGGTCGAGCTGACGCTCGCGCGCACGCGCGAGCTCATCCGCGAACCCGAGGCCGTGTTCTGGGTGTTCGTGTTCCCCATCCTGCTCACCGCGATCCTGGGCCTCGCCTTCCGCAGCCGGCCCCCCGAGGCCCTGCCCATCGCCGTGGTCGAGGGCCCGCGCGCCGCGGAGCGGCTGGGCGCGCTCGCCGCGCAGGCCGAGCTCGCGCCGGCCACGATGCCCGAGGCGGACGCGCGACAGGCGCTCGCGCGCGGGCGCGTGGTGCTGGTCGTCTCCACGGACGATCCGCCGGTGTACGCGTACGACCCCACCCAGCCGGAGAGCCGCGCGGCGCGCCTGGCCGTGGACGCCGCGCTGCAACGCGCGGCCGGCCGGGCCGACGCCTTCACGCCGGGCCGGGCCGAGGTGACCCAGCCGGGCGCGCGCTACGTGGACTTCCTGGTGCCCGGGCTGCTCGGCATGAACATCATGGGCACGGGCATGTGGGGGATCGGCTTCTCGCTGGTGGTCGCGCGCAACGGGAACCTGCTCAAGCGGCTCGTGGCCGCGCCCGCCCGGCGCAGCCACCTCCTCGCCGCGCAGCTCGTGGCCCGGCTGCTCTTCCTGGCGCCCGAGGCGGGCGCGCTGCTCGTCTTCGCCCACTTCGCGCTCGACGTTCCCTTGCGCGGCTCCGTCCTCCTGTTGACCGGCGTGTCGCTGCTCGGCGCGCTGGCCTTCGCCGGCCTCGGCCTGCTCACCGCCGCGCGGCCGCGCACCATCGAGGGCGTGTCCGGCCTCATGAACCTGGTTATGGTGCCGATGTGGATCTTCTCCGGCATCTTCTTCTCGACCGAGCGCTTCCCGGCCGCCGCGCAGCCCTTCGTGCAGGCCCTGCCCCTCACCGCCCTGAACGACGCGCTGCGAAAGGTGATGCTCGAGGGCGCCGGCCTCGCGCCGCTGATGCCCGAGCTGGCCCTGCTGGCCGCCTGGGGCGGGATCAGCTTCGCGATCGCGCTGAAGGTCTTCCGATGGCAGTAGGGACCGGCAACGTTGACGTCCGCCGGCCCGTGCCCTATTCTCGCGCTCACGCGCATGGGGAGCGCCCAGGCATGACCCGCGAGCGGGCGAAGACCTTCGCCGACCGGCTTCCCCCCGTGCTGGCCGGGGACGAGGAAGACATCTCGCAGCTCCCCGACGAGATGGTCGACATCCTCTACCCGGGACGGCGGGTGCGTCCCTTCCGGATGGGCGTCACCTTCGCGGCCTTCGACGGGCCCGACTATGCGCGCGCGCTCGATCTCGCGCGCCGCTCGCCGCAGTACAGCCAGACCACCACGCGCACCACGACCGTCCACCATGCCGCCTTCGAGACGACCGCGGCGCGCACGTTGCACCGGCTGTTCCAGATCGTGGGCGGCCGGCCGGGCACCGAGGTGCTGGTGGACGGCCGCAAGGCGCCCTATGCGGCCGACCTGTGGCTGCCCCTGTTCTGGATCTTCATGGGAGAGGGCGAGTAGCCGTGGCCATCCCCGAGGACCTCGACCAGCTCGAGACGTCCATCCGGCAGCTCCAGATCGAGTGGGAGAAGTTCTTCGCGGGCATCGAGAGAAAGCCCCCGACCGAGCTCAAGGGCCGCGTGGAGGCGGTCGTGCGGCGCTACTCCAACGCCGAGATACGGAACAACGGCGACCGCTTCCGCTTCCAGTCGCTCGCCTCGCGCTACAGTACCTTCGCGGAGCTGTGGGCCAAGCGTCTACGCGCGATCGAGGAAGGCCGGCCGGCGCTCCTGCACGGCACGCGCGTCCCCCCCCCGCCGCCCCCGCCTCCGGCGCCGGCCGCGGCCGCCGCGGCGCGCGCCGCCGCGAACGAGTACCGCGTGCAGCATCCCGACCAGGACGCCGCCGCCGTCCGCGATCTCTACCAGCAGTTCGTGGAGGCCCGCCGTGGCACGGGCGAGACGGGCGCGGTGAAGTTCGAGAGCTTCCAGAAGCTGATCACGCAGCAGACGAGCCGCATCCTCACGGAGAAGGGCGCCCGGGCCGTGGACTTCCGCCTGGAGACCAAGGACGGCAAGGTCAGCCTCAAGGCCCGCCCGGTGAAGTCCTGACTTCGCGATGAGACGGCCCGCGGGTCTCCTGCTGATCGCGGTCCTCCTTCCCGAGCCGGCGCCGGCCTGGCCCGCCGCGCTCATGGAGAGCCTGGCGCGCGACGCGCGCCGGCTCGTCCCGCGCTCGCTGGGGCAGCTCCTGGCCCAGAAGGAGCGCGAGATCCTGGCCGAGGCCCATCGGCCCTCCGCCGGAGTGCAGTCGCTCTGGAGCGACCTGCCCGGTGGGCGCCTGCGGCCGGCCACCCTCGCCGCCCTCGACGCGCAGGCGGCCGAGGCGCTCGCGCTGCTGCGCGAGCGGCGCGTCAGCGAGGGCATCGTCAAGCTGGGGGCCCTCTACCGCATCCCGGCCGACCTGTCCGACCCGGTGCTGGGTGCCGGCCCCGAGGGTTACCCCTCGGGGGTCGCGCGCGAGTACTACGCGTTCGTGGCCGCGAGCCTGGAGAAGATCCCGGTGGTCCTCGAGGACCAGCGCGCGCTCGAGCTGCCGGCGGCCCGCCTGCCCGGCTATTGGCAGAGGCTTCTCGACCGGAGCCGGATCGACGCGCCCGTCATCCGCACCGAGCTGTTCCAGCGGGGACGCGTGGTGGACCATCGCACGCTCGACTACCGGAACCCGGTCTTCGGCGTCGGGTCCCTGGCTTATTCACGGGCGGTGACCGCCATTGCGGCCACCTGGCTCGCGCTCTGGCGCGAGGCGCAAGGTGACCTCACGCGGATGGCCGTCCCGCGGGAGGTGCGGCCGATCGACGGCCGCGACGGACCCCCACAGGACTGAACCATGAGCGACACGACCAGGCGCGCCGTCCTCTCGGTCTACCGCAAGGACGGCATCGTGGACCTCGGGCGCGGCCTCGCCCGCCGCGGCTTGCAGATAGTCTCCACCGGGGGCACCGCGCAGGAGCTGCGCCAGGCCGGCGTGGCCGTGACCCCGATCGACGAGGTGACGGGCTTCCCGGAGATGCTCGACGGCCGGGTGAAGACGCTGCATCCGAAGCTGCACGGCGGGATCCTGGCGCGGCGCGGCGAGAGGGCCCACCGCGAGGCGCTGGAGCGGCACGGCATCGCGCTCGTGGACGTGGTGGTGGTGAACCTCTACCCGTTCGAGGACAAGGTGGCCAAGGGCGCGTCCTTCGACGAGGCCGTGGAGAACGTGGACGTCGGGGGACCGACCCTGTTGCGCGCCGCGGCCAAGAACTTCCGCGACGTGGCCGTGGTCGTGGACCCGGTGGACTACGCGCTCCTGCTCGAGCAGCTCGACCGGCCGGGCGGCCTCGACCCCGCCACCCGCCTCTACCTCGCGCAGAAGGCCTTCCGCCACTCCGCGCGCTACGAGGCGGCCATCTCCGCCTACTTCGCCCAGGTCGAGGCCCGCGGCGAGGACTACGCGCTCGCCGAGGCCGACCAGTTCTTCCCGTACCGCCTGGCCCTTTCCTTCGAGAAGGTGCAGGACCTGCGCTACGGCGAGAACCCGCACCAGCGCGCGGCGTTCTACAGCGACCTCGGCTCCACGCTCTACTCCGTGGCCGCCGCGCGCAAGGTGCAGGGCAAGGAGCTTTCCTTCAACAACCTCCTCGACCTCGATGCGGCCTGGCGGCTCGTCACCGAGCTGGAAGACGCCGCCTGCGTGATCGTCAAGCACACGAACCCCTGCGGCACCGGCCTGGGGGCGGGCCCGCTCGAGGCGTACGAGCGGGCCTGGGCCGGCGACCCCGTCTCCGCCTTCGGCGGCATCGTGGCCTTCAACCGGCGCGTGGACGCCGCGAGCGCGAAGCGGATCGCGGACGTGTTCGTGGAGGCGCTGATCGCGCCCGGCTACGAGCCGGAGGCCAAGAAGGCGCTGGCGGCCAGGAAGAACCTGCGCGTGATGGACATGGACACCACCTCGATCCAGCGCGTCACCGGGTTCGACATGCGCCGGGTGATGGGCGGCCTGCTCGTGCAGGAGTGGGACCTGCCGCGGCTCGACCGCGGCCGCTGCGATCTCGTCACCCGGCGCGCGCCCGGAGAGGACGAGTGGAAGGCCCTGGAGCTGGCCTGGACCGTGGCCAAACACGTCAAGTCCAACGCCATCGTCTTCGCGAACGCGGTGCAGACGGTGGGAGTGGGCGCCGGGCAGATGAGCCGGGTGGACGCGGCGCGCCTCGCGGCCATGAAGGCCGTGCTTCCGCTCCCGGGAACCGCGGTCGCCTCCGACGCCTTCTTCCCGTTCCGTGACGGCGTGGACGAGATCGCCAAGGCCGGGGCCACGGCGATCATCCAGCCGGGCGGCTCGGTCAGGGACGAGGAGGTGGTGGCGGCGGCCGACGAGCACGGCCTGGCCATGGTCTTGACCGGCGTCCGCCACTTCCGGCACTGAGTCCCGTTCGCAGGCCACGTGCGACCGTTGACCCCGTTCAGCGGGCCATCTGCCAGAGGAACCGGGGCAAGGACCCCAGGAGCCGGCGCTTCAGGCCCACGTAACCCTGCGTGCCGAGCACGAGGTCGCCCAGCACGCCGCGCACGGCGGCGCTGCGCTGGGCGTAGCGGACCATGCGGGACGCGAAGCCGGGCGCGAAGAACCGGGCGCGCAGCGCGGCCGCCTTCACCAGGTCGCGCCCGAACTCGTCGTAGGCGCGCTGCGCGTACGCGCGCGGCGAGGCCCCCCCGCGCAGCGTGTCGGCGAGGAGGGCCGCCGAGCGCAGGGCGAAGTAGATGCCTTCGCCGGTGATGGGATCGGCCAGGGCAGCCGCGTCGCCCACGAGCGCCCAGTCGTCCCCGGCCGTCTCCAGGATCGAAGCCGCTTCCGTGGTGGGGGACGGGATGATGTGGGCGTACCGCTCCGCTTCTTCGTCGCTGAGCGCCGGGAACGCCCGCGCGACCTCCGAGGCGAGGCGCGCGAGCATCTCCCGCGTGGGGACGGAGGCCAGCGGCGCGCAGATGCCGACGCCCACGTGGTCGGGCCGCGGGAAGAGCCAGAGGTAGCCGGCCAGGCCGGGCGTGAAGCGGACGACCATCTCGGACTCGCCGCGCGCGAACCAGCCGGCGGCCATGGTCAGCCGCTCCGCGGGCAGGGGGCCGAGGAAGGTCCGCCGGACCAGGCTGCTCGCTCCGTCCGCGCCCAGGACGAGGTCGTGACGCTCCTCGCGTCCGCCCGCCGTGAGCACGAGGCCCGGGCGCACGGACCGCACGCGTTCGGCCACGTGGCGGACACCCGCGCCGGTGGCCCGGCGCAGCAGCCACGCGTCGACCAGCCGCCGCGACCCGATCCCGACGGCGCGCGCCAGCGCCACGTCGACGGCCTCGCCCGCGCCCGAGTCGAACCGGCAGCCGTGGACGCGCCGGACGGGCAGCGGGTCGTCGGCCGGCGCCTCGGGCAGGAGGTCGAGGGCCCGGGGCGTGAACGCGCCGCCGCACGGCTTCTCGCGCGGGTGGGAGTGGTCGTAGAGCGTGACGGCCGCGCCGTCCCGCGCGAGGTGGAAGGAGAGCAGCGCCCCCGCGGGGCCGCCGCCCACCACGGCGGCCTTCACCGGCCCCTGCCCGCCTCCAGCGCGGCGAGCACCTCGTCGGGCGACGCGGTGGCGGTTCCGAGCTTGCCCACCACGACCCCGGCCGCGTAGTTGGCCAGCACGGCGGCCTCGCTCAGGGGGGCGCCCGCGCCCACCGCCAGGGCGAGGGTGGCGATGACGGTGTCGCCCGCCCCGGTCACGTCGAAGACCTCGCGCGCCGCGGTTTCGATGTGCACCGGCCGCCGCCCCCGCTCGAACAGCGCCATCCCCTGCTCGCCGCGCGTGACCAGCACGGCGCCGCAGCGGAGCATGCGCAGGATGCGCTCGCCGGCCGCGCGCACGTCCTCGTCGTCGCGGACGCGCAGGCCCGTGGCCTGCTCGGCCTCGAGCTGGTTGGGCGTCACCACGGCCACGCCGCGGTAGCGGGCGAAATGGCGCACCTTGGGGTCCACCAGCACGGGCACGCGCCGGCGGCGGGCCAGGCCCAGCACGGACCGCATCAGGTTCTTGGTGACCACGCCCTTCTGGTAGTCGGAGACGACGAGCGCGCGGCATCCGGGCAAAGCACCGCGCACGCGGGCGAGGATCTCGCGCTCCAGGGCCGCGGGCAGGTCGTCGGAGAGCTCGCGGTCGGCGCGCACGACCTGCTGGTGGTGGGCGACGATGCGCGTCTTCACCGTGGTCGGCCGCCCGGAATCCGCCTCCGCCAGCGCGCTCTCCACGCCCGCCGCGCGCAGCGCCTGCCGGAGCGTCTCGGCGGCCGCGTCGCGGCCGACCACCGCCGCCACCACGGCCTGCCCGCCCAGCGCGCGCAGGTTGCCGGCGACGTTGCCCGCGCCGCCCAGGTGGAAGCTCTGGCGCTGCACCTCCACCACGGGGACGGGCGCTTCGGGCGAGATGCGCGCCACCCTTCCCCAGAGGAACTCGTCGAGCATGAGGTCGCCGAGCACGAGCACGCGCTGGCCGCGCATGGCCGCGAGCAGCCGCCGCGCGCGCTCGCGCGAAAGCGACTTCACGTGGCGTCGGCCGCGCTCACGCGCGCGGCCGGCCGCAGCGCGTAGGGCAGCGCGGTCACGATCAACGTGAACATGAGGATCTCGGAATCGCCGAAATTGTACTCGAACAGTCCGGCGGCCATGACCGCGGAGAGGACGGCCAGGGCACCCACCGCGCCCCAGCGCGCCGGATCCTTCCCGCGCCGGCTCTCGCGCCAGGCGTCGCCCATGGCCGCGGCCACCCACCAGAGCCACCACACGAGGCAAGGCAGGCCGCGCTCGGCCGCGATCTGCAGGGCGTTGTTGTGCAGGTGCGGCTGCGCGGCGTTGGGCGCTCCGGGCCAGCGGTAGCTCGGATAGGTCCTCTCCACCATGCGCGGGCCCTGCCCGAAGACCGGCTTCTCCCGGATCATGTCGATGCCGGCCTGCCACATGAAGTAGCGGTCGCGGCTGCTCGCGTCGGTCACGGTCAGCCGGTCCATCACGGGCGCCGGCCGCGCCACGAGGATGACGGCGGCCGCGGTGGGGAAGAGCCAGAGCAGCCGGGGGGTCCGCATGACCGCCACGATGACCAGGCCCACCAGCGCCCCCAGCCAGGCGTTGCGCGTGCGCGAGAGGACGAGGGCCCAGGCGCAGAGCGGGATGGCCAGGGTGGCGAGCGTGGCCCCGGTGGCGGCGCCCGGCCAGGGTCCACGGCTGGTGGCCATGGTCACCGCCGTGGCCGCCAGGCCGGCCACGAAGAGCCGCTCGCCCTCGAGCGCGAACAGCTCGGCCGCCTGCAGCGCGGAGAGGAGCGCGAGCGCCCCCGAGACCAGGGCCAGGACGCGGAGGTCGTGGCGCGAAGGCGGCGACGCCGGCCGGCCGCCGAAGCACAGGCGCGCCGCGGCCAGGACCATCACGGCCATGACCAGGCCCGAGGCGGTCATGTAATGGCCCAGGAAGCTGCGCGGCCGGTTGTTGACGGTGTCGAAGCCGAGGAAGTGGTATTGCAGCACCGCGCCCGCGGCCAGCACCACGCCGCCGAGCAGCGCCGCCTCGAGGATGCGCTCGCGGGCGCGCGCGTCGCGCAGCGAGTCGACGGATAGGTAGAGGAGGGCGAACAGCACCAGCTTCTTCGCGCTCGCGTGCGAGAGCAGCGGGTCGGGGGAGAAGGCGGCCGAGAGCAGCGTCCACACCGAGAAGGCCAGGATGGGGCCGTCGAGCGGCAGGCGCTCGAGGAAGGTCTGGCGCCGGAAGAGGCGCGCCAGGTAGACGACGGCGGCCACGGCCAGGAGGACCTGTGCCGCGAAGATCGAGACGAGGCAGGTCGCGGCCACCGCGGCGGTGAGGCCGACCTGGGCGCGCTGGAGGTCGAGCGCTTCCAGCCGGCGGAGGAGCGGCGGGCGATCGTCCGCTCGCCGCGCGACGAAGCGGCGGTCGACGAGGCGGCGGTCGCTCACCTCCACGGTCGTGATGGGCGCCTCAGCCCTCGACGGTGGCTTCCTCCGGAAGCATGATGGGGATGTCGTCGCGGACCGGATACACGCGCTTGCACTGGCCGCAGCGCAGGCCCTCGCCGTTCTTCACCAGCTCCACCGGCGTCTTGCACACCGGACAGGCCAGGATCTCCAGCAGGTCTGGATGGATCGCCATGCCGGACACTCTACTCCAGCCCGCGCGGGGCGGGTAGCCCTCACTCGCGCGACGAAAGCCCCCGGCGCCGGACCCGGTACGGCGGCCTGCGCGGCTAGGATCGTGGTCCGCGCCGCGCACGGCGCCACCGGGCGGGAACGCTCCCGCCCATCGTACCAACCGCCGGACTCTCCCCCGGATATGAGACGTGACCTGATGGAGGATGCCATGCGCGTGCAGTTCGTGCCGAGGGAGAACGGGCCGGAGCGGCTGGTGTGCGAGGCCGAGGTGGTGTTCGGGCCGGAGTGCGGTCCGCTGTCCGGGACCAAGCTGGTGGGCTTCAGCCTCTGGCGCAGCGCGGAAGGCGAGGTGTACGTCACCTTTCCCGCGCGGTCGTTCGGCGTGGCCAACGAGCGGAAGTACTTCGACTACCTCCGTTCCGCGGAGTCCGGCGTCTCCGAGACGAAGAAGGTGAAGGAGTGGATCCTGGAGGAGTTCCGGGCGAGCAGCCGCGCGGCCTGAGGCCGAGGGGCGGCCGACTCGCGTGGGCGGCCGCCCCCTTTTCGGCCCTTCTTTTGACTCCCCCCCCTCACGCATGTGAGAATCCGGACGGACCGAGGGGTAGCCCGACTCCCTCCGGCGAGCCGCAGAGGCGTACAAGCAGGTCCCTCCGCCTGCGGCCCTCCGACGAGCCCACTCTGCGCATGCTGGCGGCGCCCCAAAAGGCCAGCCCGCCGTGGCGGTCGAGGTCTGGCCGCAAGCAAGCGAGCCGGATCGGAGGAGAGGTCGATGAGGACGAGGAAGCCGGAGGGAGGCCGCAACCGCTGGGCCCTGGTCGCGCTGGTGGTGCCCGGGCTATGGCTGTCGCCAGCCGTGTCGCAGGCTCAGAACCAGGCCCGGCGAGGGGGGGGTGGCGATCCAACACTGTATGCCTCGCTGAAGCTCTACGAGGTGCAGGAAGCGACCGACCTGCGCGAGCGGGGCAACGCGGCGGTGCTGCGCCTGGCCAACGCGACCCTGGTCGGCACGGCGAGCGGGGCCATCTGCGACGCCACGGCGACGCCGGAAACGCCGCCCCAGGATCCGTGCGCCTTCGACGCCACGGCCATTTCCCAAGTGCCGCTCGATAAGGGCTACGGGGACCTGGACGGCGACTTCCAGCTCCTGTTCGACGCCTTCCCGGATCAACAACTGCTCTCCGATCTGGTTCTGGTGGCGGACGGCGGCGTGGAGGGAACCATCGACCTACGGCCGATCCTCTTCGACAACCGGCCGATCGCGACCATGGAAGGGAAGTGGAAGAGCAGGACGCTCGGCGTGAGGGGCACCTTCACCGGCACGTTCTTCGTTCCCGTCCCCGATCCTACGGGGGGTTGCGGCACCGGGTACGTCTACGTGGACGATACCTCGGGATCGCCGGTGTTGCAGTGCCTGGAGCAAAACGAGATGTCCCTCGGGAATCCCGTCACCAAGGTGATCGCCACGTTCATGAAGACGGGGGCGATGGGCCGGCAAGATCGGGACGACGACGACCGGGCGGTCACCCGGCGGTAGGGCCCGTCTTCCAACCCGGCGTGCCCATCGCTTTTTTTGACTCCCCCCGGCACGCGTGTGAGAATCGCGGACGGAGCCCTGCCCCGTTGATCACCCCCGTCGTCTTCATCATCTTGTCGCTCGCCGCTCCCGCCGCGACCCCGGCCGTGGACCGCTCGGGCGCGTATTACCACTTCAGCCTGGGCCAGCAGGCGCGCATGGACGGCAACGTGGACGAGGCGCTGGCGGAGTATCGCAAGGCGCAGAAGAGCGATCCGGGGTCGGCCCCGATCCGGGTGGAGACGGCGCGGCTCTTGCGCGAGGCGGGCCGCCTCGACGAGGCCCTGGCCGAGGCGGCCGAGGCGGTCCGACTCGACGCCGACCTTGCCGACGCCCACCTCGTGCTCGCGCAGCTGAGCCAGGTCAAGGCCGAAAACGAGGGGAAGCCCGACTCCCTCCGCCGAGCCGCCGAGGCGTACCGGCAGGTCCTCCGGCTGCGGCCCTCCGACGAGCCCACCCTGCGCATGCTGGCGGCGCTTTTCGGCCAGCTCGGCCAACACGGCGAGGCGGTCAGGGTCTGGCAGCAGTACATCGCGCTCGATCCGCAGAACGTGGAGGCCTACCTGCAGCTCGGCGCCCAGCACCTCGCCCAGGGCCAGACCGGCGAAGCGGCCGCCGCGCTCAAGAAGGCCATCGAGATCGAGCCGGGCTCCGTGCGCACGTACCAGAGCCTGGCCGAGATCTACGCCCGCGCCGGCCAGACGGAGGAGGCGGTCGCGTCCTACCGCCGGGCGCTGGAGATCGACCCGAAGAGCCTGCGCGCGCGCCTGAGCCTGGCGCGGCTGCTGCAGCGCGCGCGACGTCCCCAGGACGCCCTGGCGGAGACGGCGGCGGTGCTGGCCGCCGACCCGCGCAACAAGTTCGCGCTCCAGATCCGGGGTGAGTCGCTGCGCGACCTGCGCGACTTCGACGGCGCCCTGGCCGCCGCCGAGCAGGTACTGGTCCAGGACCGCGCGGACCTGGAGGCGAGCTTCCTCAAGGTGACGATCGCGGAAGCGCGCCGCGATTTCACGGGCGCCGTGGCGGAGCTGGAGCGGATCCTCGCTCGCGAGCGGCGGAACGAGGACACGGACGAGTCCGGGCGCAACGACCGCATCTTCCTGGTCCACCTGGGCGTGGCCTACGGCCAGCTCGGCCGCCATGAGGAGGCGGCCGAGACCTTCCAGCGCGCGCGGGCCGTGGGCGGTGAGGTGGAGCCCGGCCTCGTCGTCCAGCACGTCGAAGCGCTCTTGCAGGCGAAGGACCTGCCCACGGCGCTGCGCGAAGCGCGGGCGGGACGGACGAAGTTCCCCGACGACCCCGACCTGGCCACGCTCGAGGCGAACGTGCTGCGCGAGCAGGGCCAGCTCCCGCGCGCCCTCGCCATCGTGGAGGAGCTGCGCCAGAAGTCGCCGGACGACGTGGACGTGCTGGTGGAGGTGGCCGATTTCTACCGCCGCGCCCGCCGGCTCTCGGACGCGGAGTCGGCCTTGACGCAGGCGCGCGAGGTCAAGCCCAAGGACCTGCGCACGCTCTTCCAGCTCGGCGCCGTGCTGGAGCGCCAGAAGCGCCACGACGCCGCCGAAGCGATGTTCCGCGAGGCGCTTGCCGTCCAGCCCGATTCCGCCCCCGTGCTCAACTACCTCGGCTACATGAACGCCGACCGTGGCGTGCGCGTGGCGGAGGCCCTCTCGCTGATCGAGAAGGCGGTGGCCCTCGATCCCGAGAACGGCGCCTACCTCGACAGCCTGGGCTGGGCGCTGTTCCGGCTCGATCGCGCGGACGAGGCCGAGACGTACGTGCGGCGGGCGGTCGAGAAGGACGGAAGCAACGCGGTCGTCCTCGACCACATGGGCGACATCCTCCGCCGCCGCGGCAACCTGAAAGAGGCGCTCGAGTACTGGCGCAAGGCCCTCCTTGGCGAGGACGAGGGCGAGGAGCTCGACCGCGCGCAGGTCGAGCGCAAGATCCGCGAGGTGCAGTCCAGCCTCAATGACGGCGCGCGAAACGGCCGTCAGTAGCGTCCGCCGCTTCCCGCTCGTCCTCCTTCTCCCGGCGCTCGCGGGCGCCTTCGGCTGCGCCAGCGCCTTCTTGCCGCCCCCGGCCGACGCGCTCTCTCGCGCCGCGGCCACGCGCTCGTACAGCGGGCGGATGCGCGTGTCGCTGCGCGCGCCCGCCTTCCGCGCGCGCTCTCCCCTGCTCGTGGCCTTCTGCCGCCCCGACGCGCTGCGCATCGAGGTGCCCGGCCCCGGCGGCGCGCGCCTTTTGGCGGTCACGCGGGACGGACGGCTCACGGCCGTCTTTCCGGGGGAGCGGGCCGTGTTCCAGGGTCCGGCTACGACCGCCGAGCTCGAAGCCCTGCTCGGGGTGCCGCTCACGCCGGCCGAGGTGATCGACCTCCTGCTCGGCGTACCCTCGCCGCGGCTCCTGAGCTACGAGGCGCGCTGGGATCCCGACCTCCCCCGGCGCATCGAGGCCACGCTGCCCGACGGCGGGCGGCTGCGCCTCGACGTCGAGGAGGCGGACCGCGGCGTCCTTCTGCCCTCCTCCGCGTTCGACGACCCGCCGCACGCGGGCTACCGAAGGGTCGACGTGGACGAGGCGCGCACGCTGTGGACCCGGTGAGCCGTCCCCCCGCGCCGCCCTCGCCCGTGCGCGTGCGGTCGTTCGCGAAGGTCAACCTCGGCCTCGAGGTGCTGGGCACGCGCGAGGACGGTTATCACGAGCTGCGCACGCTGTTCCAGACGATCGAGCTGCACGACGACATCGTGCTGCGCGCCCGCCCGGTCGGCGTCACCGCGCGGTGCGACCATCCGGGCGTGCCCAGCAGCGCGCGCAACCTCGCCGTGCGCGCGGCGCAGATCCTGCGCCGCCACGCCGGCATCCGCCAGGGTGTGGAGATCCACATCACCAAGCGGATACCGGTCGCGGGCGGCATGGGAGGCGGCAGCAGCAACGCGGCGGCCGTGCTGATGGCGCTCGACCGCGTGTGGCGGCTTGGGCTGGGCTTCGACGGGCTGCACGCGCTGGCGCGTCGTCTGGGCGCGGACGTACCGTTCTTCCTGCTCGGCGGCACGGCGCTCGGGCTCGCGCGCGGGGACGAGGTCTACCCGCTGCGCCGTCAGGTGCAAGCCGAGGTGGTCGTAGTGGATCCGGGCCGGCCGGTCTCCACGGCCCGGGTGTTCGCGCGTTGCGACGAGTCGTTGACTCCCCGCGAGAACGGTCCTAGGATATTTCGCTTCGTTTCCAGGGACTTGGAAGGGAAGGCCGATGCGTTTCGCCTGCTCTCCAACGACCTGGAGCCGGCCGCTCTCGAGGAGGCGCCGGACCTGGCGGGCCTGGTGAGGCGTATCCGGGGTATCCTGGTCCGGGAGGGTGCCTTGCTGACGTCGCTCTCCGGCAGCGGGTCATCGTACTTCGGACTCTTCCGCGAGGTCCGGCAGGCGCGCCGGGCGCACTCCGCATTGCGGGAAGCGGGTTTCACGGCGTTCCGCACCCGCACGCTCACCCTGGACCGGTATCGCGCGTTCTGGGTCCGGTCGCTCGGATCGGCGGCGAGAGCTCGCGGCTGGGACCAGGGAAGGAACGGCCATCATGGAAATCACGGACGTCAAGGTCATCCCGGTGGACGACGAGAAGCTCAAGGCCTTCGTATCGATCGTGTTTGACCAGTGTTTCGTGGTCACGGATATCAAGGTCATCCACGGTCCCAAGGGCCTGTTCGTGTCGATGCCGAGCAAGAAGCGCAAGGACGGGACCTTCAAGGACATCGCCCATCCGTTGAACAACCAGATGCGGCAGTACCTGGAGGAAAAGGTGCTCTCGGTGTACAAGCAACAGGTGTCGACCCAGGCCCCGGCCGCGCCCCGCTCGCCCGCGGGAGGGCAGGGCGGCGGAGAGCCCCCGTCGGGGGCGGGCGGGGCAGGGCCGGCCGGCGGACCCGCGGGCGAGCCGGGCGCCGGACCGGACGAGACGACGCGGGGCAGTTGACGGCCAGGGCGGCCGGCGCTCGGGCCGCCGCCGGATGGGGCGTGGCCAAGCGGTAAGGCGCGGGGCTTTGGACCCCGTATTCGAAGGTTCGAATCCTTCCGCCCCAGCCACCTCCGCCGGAGGACGCCGCGTCCGGGAGGAACTTGAACCGAGCTGAAGGGATGGGTCGAGAGCTGAGGGTCTTCACCGGCAGTGCGCACCCCGGCCTGGGGGAGGCTATCGCGCGGTTCCTGGGCGTACCCCTGGGCCGGGCGCACCTGTCGCGCTTCAGCGACGGCGAGATCTGGTTCCAGATCCAGGACAACGTGCGCGGCGCGGACGTGTTCGTGGTGCAGCCCACCGGCCCGCCCGTCAACGAGAACCTGATGGAGCTGCTGGTGATGCTCGACGCCTTCAAGCGCTCGAGCGCCTCGCGCATCACCGCCGTCCTGCCCTATTACGGCTATGCCCGCCAGGACCGCAAGGACAAGCCCCGCGTGCCCATCTCGGCGAAGCTGGTCGCGGACCTGCTTTCCGCCGCCGGCACCGACCGCGTGCTCACCATGGACCTGCATGCCTCCCAGATCCAGGGCTTCTTCAACGTGCCGGTGGACCACCTCTTCGCGGCCCCCGTCATCCTCGAATACGTCATGCGGCTGAAGCTGCCGAAGCTGACCGTCGTCTCGCCGGATGCCGGCGGCGTGGAGCGCGCGCGCGCGTACGCGAAGCGGCTCGATGCGGCGCTGGCCATCGTGGACAAACGGCGCGAGGCGCCCAACGTGGCCGAGGTGCACCAGGTGGTGGGCGAGGTGGAGGGCCGCTCCGCGCTCATCGTGGACGACATGGTGGACACGGGGGGCACGCTGGCCAAGGTGGCGCAGGCCATCCAGGACGCGGGCGCGCGCGAGGTGCTCGCCTCCTCGTCCCACGGCGTGCTGTCCGGACAGGCCATGGAGAGGATCGACGCCAGCCCGCTCTCCAAGCTGATCGTGACCGACTCCATCCCCCTGGCCGAGGACAAGCGGCGGTCCGGGAAGTTGGTGGTGCTCTCGATCGCCGAGCTGATGGGCAAGGCCATCCGCAACATCCACGAGGAGGCCTCCGTCACCAGCCTGTTCGTCTAGGGCTTCATCGAGCAAGGGGGCCGCACACCGCGCCCCCTTGAACCCCGCGCGCTCGCGCGAGTGAATCGCGCTCGCGCTTGGCCCGTGCCGGAGGGCAGGGTATAATC
>DATKEG010000087.1:0-23056 GCA_035544515.1 Vicinamibacteria bacterium
CCGGCGTGGTCCACGCCCGCGGACACGAGGCGGAAGGGGTCCTGCTCGGGGTCGCTGTCGGGATCCTCGAAGATGCGGTTGGCCATGCGCATGGGCAGCGAGGTGACGAAGCAGGACGGCGCCACCACCCCGATGCGCTCGTCGAGCGCGCCGAGATAGAGGGACTGGAAGCCGCCGCCGCTGGTGCCGGTGACGGCCAGGCGCGCGGGATCCACCTCCGGCCGCGTGAGCAGGTAGTCCAGCGCGCGCATGCCGTCCCAGACCATGTAGCGCACGAGGCTGGTCCCGGCCAGGCAGGCGAGGTTGCCCAGCACGGCGTGCTCGCCGCAGACGAGGTTGTAGCGGCTCCGCCCGCGGGCGGCGTCCCAGAACTGGCTGCGCTCGCCCTGGCCGACGGGGTCCCAGGACAGCACCACGTAACCGCGCTTCGCCAGCTCGCCGCTGATCTGCTGATAGTTGCGGAACGACTTCCCGTCGGGAGAATGGCCGCACGCGACGAGGACGCCCGGGCGCTTCGTCCCGGCCGGGCCGTCGGGCACGTAGAGCAGCGCCGTCACGTGCAGGCCGGGCAGGCTCTCGAAGACGACCTTCTCGATGCGGTAGCCGTCCATGGGGACGGTACCGGTCACGCGCGCGTTGAGCGGCGTCTTCGTCTCCGGCAATCCGCCGATGATCTCGATCACCCTGGCCCGCAGCGTGGCGCGCAGCCCCTGGAGGTCGGCTTCGCTCCGGATCGCCTCGAACACGGCGCGCCGCCGGTCATCCTGGCGCCAGGCGGTCGCGAGCTGGTGCTGGAGGTAGCCGGTGATGCGCGGGCCGGGCTCGACCGCAGGCAGGACCCGGAAGGCCTCGGCCGGGGGCGGGGGCTCGGCCGCGGCCGGCGCCGCGGAAAGGACGGCCAGGGCCGCGGCCCGGATCGCGCGGCTCATGCCCCGAGCCGCGACAGCCGCTCGCGCACGTCGGCCGCGAAACGGTCGATGCGCTCGCGAGCGAACCCGGCGAGGTCGCGCCCGGGGTCCATGAGCGGCGTCATGTCCATGAAGAGGCTGATGCCGGCGGCCGCGTCCGTCCGATGCGACTCGTCGAAGGTGGCGTGGGCGCGGCGCCGCCCGAGCAGGGCGAGGTCGTAGCGCTTCCCGCCCGTGACCTGGGAATCGAAGACGCCGATGAGGGCGGCCACGATGTTCTCCCGCGCCGTCACGTCCACCGCGAGGCGATCGGATCCGGAGAGCCAGTCCAGGTCGCGCCACACCTCTCCTCCGAGCAGCCGGCGCGGCCGTTCGGCGGGGGGAAGCGTCCGGCAGGCCTCGATCAGGCGCAGGGCCACCGCCACGTGCGTGTCGTGCCGGTCGGCCAGGTTGTGCGTGTAGACCATCTCGGGCCGGGTGCGGCGGAGGAGATCGGCCAGCTCGCGCACGGTGCGCCCGTCGCGCGGGTCCTTCACCTCCCCGCTCGTGGCGCCCACCATCACGACCGCGCCGTATTCGCCCACGACCGCGGCCTTGCGCTGCTCGTGGCGGCGGATCTCCACCATGTCGCGGTCGCTCATGTCGGCGTAGGGCCCGGACCGCGGCGATCCGGCGCCGTCCGTGACCACCACCCCGCAGAACCAGAGGTCCCTGCGCCCGAAGCAGTCCAGGATCCCGGGCTGGGCCAGGATCTCCAGGTCGTCGGGATGCGCGACGACGCCCAGGTGCGTGGTGCGCGCCAGGGCGTCCTTCTCGGCCACGCCGTCGGGGACGAACACTTCCGTGGTCATGGCGCCAGGTCCTCCTTCGAAGCCGCCGGAAACTAAGTCCGGCTCGCGCCGGTCGAAGCGTGTCATCTCGTAGTGCACGTGGTGCACGGGACCCATCCCGGCCAGCCGCCGCCGCGCCTCCCGCATCAAGGGGACGTGCCGGCGATTGAAACCCACCTGGTGTGGCACCGGCGCGCGTCCCTTCCGCTCCGCGGCCGCGACGAGCCGATCCACCTCCTCGGCCGTCAGGCCGGGCGGCTTCTCGATCAAGAGTGGCACACCCTGCTCGAGGATGGGCTCGGCCACGCCGCACATCGCGTCCGGGAGCACCGCCACGGCCGCCGCGGCGGGCTGCTCGGCGGCGATCATGGCCCGGACGTCGGTGTAGGAGCGAGCGAAGCCGAAGCGGGCGCGGAACCGTTCCGCGCGCTCCGCGTCGAGGTCGCAGCAGCCGGCCAGCTCCACGTCCGGATGTTCGGGCCGCGTAGCGGAGGAGCGCCGGGCCGTGAGTCCCCGTCGCGTGCTCACCGCATCCGACCACGCACAGCTTCATCCGGTCAGTCGCCTTCGACGGAGCGTGCGCCCGCGTCCACCACCTCGAAGTCCGAGCCCTTCACCCGCGAAAGCGTCTCCAGGCCCTTCAGGCGCCGGTCGGGGGCGATCGACATCAGCCAATCGCGGCCGTTGTCGGCCACGAACATGCCATAGGCCTTGAGGCCGTTGAGCACCGCCCGCGCGTGGGGCGGGAAGGACGACACGTCGAAGTCGCGCCGGAGCCGGAAGCGCTCCCCCATGCGGGGATAGGCCCGGTCGCGGTGCGGGCTCGCCCAGTGCGTGGCGGGCAGCACGTAGGCGCGGCGGGTGCGGCGCACGGTGAAGCGCATGGCGTGTTCCACCAGGCCCCGCTCGCACTCGTCATATCTGACGACGGCGGGGAAGATCGGGAGGCCGGCCGCATCGCCGGACGTCCAGCGCTCGGGCCGGAGCGCGCCCGTCTTCAGGTTGAACGTGGCCGCGTTCGAAGCCTCCCAGCCCGCGTCCGTGCGCCGGGCCTGCCAGAACTCGTGCAGGAGGCCGTTGACGGGGTCCACCAGGATGATGTGGCGGTCGCCCGTTCCGTGGCGCTGCAGGTCCGCGAGCGTCTGCCCGGGCCTGGGCAGCGCGCCCGTGTCCTCGTTGCGATGGAGCGGCCAGTTCTCGATGGGCGTCTCGTCCGCCACCGGGAAGGGCCCGGGATCCGACTCCGCGGGATAATCGTTGATCTTGACCTCGACCTTCTCCTGGTCGGGCGGCACGATGATGAAGCCCATGTCCAGGTTGTAGCCCAGGCTCTCGTCCGCGCCGATCGAAGCGATGATGCGCGCGGAGTCGCGGTGCACGGGAAGGCCGGAGACGTCCTGGTTCCAGGGGTTGTCGGGCGGGAACACCTGCAGGGCGGCGAGGACGGCGTCGGCCTCGGGCGTGTCGAACATCAGCGGCTTCGTGATCTTCGGCATCGGTGGGCGCGCCCGCGCGGCGGCCGCGAGCGTGGCCGCGAGCGTGCCGGCCGCCAGGAGCGCCACCGTCACCCGCCTCGGCTTCATCTGGTACCTCCCGCGGCCGCGATCGCCGCCGCCAGCTCGCGACGCGCCGCCTCGTACGCGTCGCCCGTCTCCGCGAAGCCGGCGGTCTCGCCCGCGTCCGAGAAGACGCGCGGCACCACCGCCCGCAGCGCCTCGTCCACCGCCGCGCGCAGGCCCAGCTTCCGCGCGAGCGTGAGGTAGAGGTGGTCCTGCAGCCCGCGCCGGAGGTTCGCGAGCTGGACGCTGGCGATGGGCCCCGCGACGGCGCGGTCCTCCTCGGGGTGCACGCGCTCCTGGCCGGGATAGAAGAGCACGCCGTCTCCGTTGATGGTGCCCTGGTCGGGTAGGGGCTTTCTCGGCTGGCCGCGGTTGTCGAACGTGACCGGGTTGGCCCAGACGTTCTGCTTTCGCTCCCCCTGCTTCTGGCTGTTGTGCCGCCAGTGCACGCCGTGCCAGTAGAAGTAGAGGTCGAGGTCGTGCTTGAAGACGGCCCAGGCCATGGCGCGCGCCTCCGTCGCGGGCGCGTCGATCACGATCGCGGGACCGTTCGGGCGCCCTCCGTTGTACGTGCAGTAGCCGCGTCCCTTCGCCTTCTCCTGCGCGACCCGGGCGAGGTCCACGTGCTGGGGGCCCGCGCACCAGATGTCGATGGCGCCGTCGAGCTCGCTCACCCAGTGCTTCGTCACGAAGACGGGCAGGCGGGCTCCGGGGCCCGGGCTCGAGTGGACGTGGCCGGCCAGGGCGCGGATGCGGGCGTATTCGGAACGGGCCGGCTCGTCCGGCATATAGAGGAAGGTGCGCGCCCGCGGCAGCTCGCGGCCAAGGAAGCCCATCCAGGCGTCGGCCCGGCGCCGGGCGCTCTCCCTGTCGTCCCACCCCCGGCCCGGGCCGTAGAACGACGCGGGCACGATGCGGTTTCCGACCGATTCGCCCGGACCCTCGTAGCCGTTCGCTTTCGTGAAGTCCGACCCGTCGAAGCGGCCGCGAAGCGCGCGCACGGCCGCCTCGTCGTAGGCGTGCACCAGCTCCACGCGGTGCCGGTGCGCGAAGCGGTGGTAGGCGGGGTCGAGGTTCCGTCCGTGGTACAGCTCCACCTGGCTCGGCTCGTAATACACCATGGCGTCGACGCTGTTGCCGTCGGGCAGCGTGAAGTCGAAGAGCTGCAGCTCCACGGGCAGCGTGCGCGTCTCGCCGTCGGCGGTGATGGCGAGGGAGCCCTCGTACACGCCCGCCGGGCGGCCCCGGCCCGTGTACACCTCGATCCAGAGCGCCTGGCCGCGCGAAGGCCCCACGCGCAGCGGGAACCCGCCGCGTCCGGCGGCCGCGTTCTCGGGCACGAGCTGGACCGGCTTCCAGCCGGTGGTGTCGCGCGGCTGGCTGCCCGGCCGCCACACCCAACCCGCGCGGCTCGGTTCGGTGACGTTCAGGTAGTGGACGGAGAAGAGCTGGATGGGCCGGCCGGCCGACGCGCTCGGATCGGCGCCGGGCGGCGCGTAGACGATCCGCTCCTCGCCAGCGCGGCGCCGCAGCTCGGGCAGCGACGCGCTCAGCGCGCCGATTCCGCGCGCGTCCGACTCCACGACCACCTGGACGGCGAGCACCTCGTTGCGCGCGCCGAACAGGCGCACGCGCCGCCCGTCCCAGGCGGAGTTGCCCCCCCGCAGCGGGCTGGCGAGGTCGTTTCGCTCGATCTTCTCGCCGTCGCTCACCGCCCACACCCGCGCGACGCCGGCCCTCGCCGGCACCGGCGCGAGAAGGGCGGCGGCGAGCGCCAGCCATCGCCAGGTCATGGCCACCCTCAAAACGGCACCACTCCCTGCAAAGCGCGGCCGCTCAGGAAATGGGAAAGCTGCTGGTCGGGGGCGAGCAGGGCGCGGCGGAACCGGTCCCGCGCCTCGTCTTCACGGCCGAGCGCGCGCAGGAGAAGCCCCTGGCCGTAGAGGAGCTGCCCGGACGATCCTTCTCCCTGCTCGAGCACCCGTTCCGCCTCCGCCAGGCTCGCCTGCAGGCGCTCGCGCCAGGCGGATCCGACATCGTCCCCGAGCCTTCGCGCGGCCGCGAAAGCCCAGGGCAGCGTGCGCAGTCCTTCGCGCAGCCGGGCCCTCTCCCAGTGGCGGCGCGCCGCCGCCGTGTCGCCCGCGAGCGCCGCGATCTCCCCGGCCGCGTACTGGACCCGCGGCGCGTCGACGAACACCGCCAGGCCGTCCCGGGTGAAGGCCACGCCGGGCACCTCGCGGTCGAGCGTCTCGACGACGGCCAGCGCCTCGGCGCGCCCGCCCGCGCGGGCCAGCGCCAGCGCCTTCTGGAGCCGCACGTCCACCCAGACCTGCCGCACGTTCGTCCCGCCCTCCTCGCGCGCGAAGAAGCTCGCGGCCAGCAGCTTCTCCGCCTCGTCCGCGCGGCCCGCCTCGGCCAGGGCCAGGGCGAGCCGCTGCGTCAGGGCCGGCGGCATCCTGGCGCGGTCCCTGAACCGGCCGAGCGCCGCCACGCGCTCCACCGCCGGGCGGCCCAGGGCCGCCAGCGCCTGGTCCGCGCCCTGGTAGAGGTCCACGTTGTCCGGATCGGCGGCCATGCCCTCGAAGAAGACGGCCAGCGCGCCGTCCACGTCGCCGCCGCGCAGGAGCGTGCGGCCCAGGTTCCGGTGCAGCACGGGCAACGTGGGGTCCAGCCGCCGCGCCTCCTGCCATTCGCGCGCCGCCACGTCCGTGCTGCCGCCGGCGAGGTACAGCGAGCCCAGGAGGAACCGCGCGGTCGCGTCCCGCGGGTTCACGACCAGGGCTCGCCGGAGCACGGTCAGGGACTCGGCCCGCCCCGGGAACACGTAGGCGGTCGAGAGCCGCGAGGCGGCCGCGTAGTCGGCACGGGCGTCGCCGCCCAGGCGCTCGCGGCACCAGGCACGGTAATACGCGACCTCGGGATGCTCCTGCGGCGGCACCGCCCCCGGCTCGGAGAGCAGGATCGGCGCGCGCGGGTAGTCGCGCGCGAGCAGGCCGAGCGCGTCCGCGAAGAGGCCCGCGCCCATGTACTCCACCGCGAGGTCGAGCACGCGATCGGGATCCGCCCCGAGATGGCTGAGGAGCGCGGCGTCTGCGCCGCCGAGGAGCACCGCTTCGTAACGGATATGCGACGACGTCGGGTCGAGCCGCCGCCACTCGTCCACGCGCCGCCGGGCCTCGGCCGTGCGGCCGGCCTGGCGCAGGAGGGCCACCTCCAGCGCGCCCGCGCGCACGGCGTCCGGGGCCACGCGCAGTGCTTCGGCCAGGCGGTCGAGCGCGGAGGCATGGTCGCCCGCCCGCGCGTCCGCCTGCGCGAGCTTCAGGAGGGCTCCCGGGCGAAACGGGCCGAACTGCTGGGCGCTCTCCCATGCGGCGCGCGCCCGGCGCGCATCCCCCAGCCCCTCACGCGCCAGGCCGAGGTAGTACTGGACCTCGGCGTCGGTGGTGTCGCGCGCCAGCGCCTGCTCCAGCAACGGCGCGGCCTCGTCGTACCGCGCGAGGACCACGGCCAGGCGGCCGGCGGCCTGGAGCAGGCCCAGGCTCCCGGGGAACCGGCGCAGCCCACCCCGGTAGGTCTCCCAGGCGACGAGCCGCTGCCCGTTGAGCTCCTGGTCGGTCCCGATCTCGAGGAGGTCGCCCTCACCGCGCTTCTCCGGCGGCGGGACCGGGTGCGCCGCCTGCGGTCCGACCTGGATCTCGGCCGCCGGCGCCAGGTCGAATTCGCCTTCCGTGTGGGCGAGGCGCACGCCGGAGAGGTCACGCACCTCGACCGTGTAGCGGGGCGAAGCGCGCAGGCCGCGAAAGACGCGCTCCGCCACGCCGTCCGGAGCCAGGACCAGCGGCTCCGAGTGCACCATGCGCTCGCCGTCGGTGATCCGCAGCGATCCGCCGGTGAGGGGACGGTTCACGTTGAGGGCCACCACCAGGGAGGCCTCGCCGTCGCCCTGCGGGGTCCGCCTCAGGTGGAGCACGCCTTCGGGGTTCGCGCGCGTGATGCCGCCGGTCCCGCGCACCGGCATCCAGTACTCCGTGAAGCGGACCTGGGCCTGGGGCTCGAGGAAGGCGTACGTCTCCTGGTTCCGGAACAGCCCCGCCTGCACCTCCACGTAGGCGCTGCCGTCCTCGGAGAGCGCCTGGCGCCAGTCCAGGCCGTCGGGGTCGCTGCCCCAGGACCAGATCTTCTTGGTGGGGGCGTCGAGGGGCGACGAGTAGTGGGCGACCCCCGTCTGCGTGCGCGGGTGGTAGACGCCCATGAACGCCTCCCGGCTCCCGTGGCTGAACCGGGAGACCGGGCCGGACGTGTGGTTCCCCACGACGGAGAGGTCCACGCCCGCCGCGTCGACGGGCCACGTGTCCACCTCCCGGAAGCCGTGCGAGGCCGTGAAGCGCATCGGGTACTCGATGCGGCTGTCGTCCCAGACGCGCACGCCCGCGTTGGTCCACCAGTAGAAGCGGTGGCGGGCGTCGGCGCGGTTGTAGAGGGCGACGTCCTGCCGCAGGAGCGTGCTGCCGGGCCGCAGGCTGAGCGCGACCTGCCAGCGCATGCCGTGGACGCGGTCCTGGTTGCCGACCCAGATCGAGGCGCCGCCGTCCGGCTCGGCGCGGATCGCGTGGTCCACCGGCGACGCCGTCACCCAGCTGTGCGAGACCGGGAAGTTGAACTCGATGCCGAGTGCCGTCCAGGCCCCGCGATAGGCCACGCGCGCCTTCTTGATGGACGTGTTCGCGTAGAACAGGTCCTCGCCCGTCGCCTTGTCCACGCAGCTGTACAGGTGGCCGCCCAGGTCGGGCAACACGGTCACCTTGAGGTAGTCGTTCTCGAGGTGGAGCGTCCGCCAGCGCGCGACCTCGCGCCGGCCGGTGAGGCCGTGCCGCAGCGTGTAGGGATAGTTGAAGCGACGCGTCTCGAACAGGTCGAACGGTGGGTTCACGTCCGGCAGGCCTTCGACGTAGGTCGGCAGGTCGAGATGGCCCTCCCACGCACGGACGGCCGTCGGCGTCGCCTCCGGCCGGGCGGCCCGCGCCACCAGCGCGTGGAGGCCCGCCGCGGTGAGCGCCGCGAACAGGGCGAGGGCCGGGCGCAAACGCAAGCCAACGCGATCAAACGAAATCAAACGAAAGCGCCGATGTGTCACAGGACGGTCAGCTCCACCCTGGGCAGCAGCGTCTCCACGTCCGCCCTCTCGAACCGTCCGCTCTCCCCGCTCATCGCGTTGGCCGCGCCGCAGGCCACGCCCAGACGCAGGACGTCGTCGAAGGACAGGCCGCGCGCGAGCCCCACGGCCACGCCACCGAGCAGGCAGTCGCCCGAGCCGACCGCGTTCACGGCCTCCACCGCCACCCGCGCGTGGGCGGCGCGGCCCTCCGTCACCGCGACGGCTCCGGCGTCACCCAGCGAGAGGATGACCGTCCCGGGGCCACGCGAAAGCAACGCTCGCGCCACGCGGGTGGCCGCCGCGGGCCCCTCGATGGCGGCGCCGGCGAGGACCTCCGCCTCGTCGCGATTGGGCTTGATGAGGAACGGGCGCGCGAGCGCCCCCTGCTCGAGCAGGGCCCCGCTCGCGTCCACCAGCACGCGCACGGGCGACGCGCGCAGGGCGGCGACGAGCTCGGCGTAGACCGCGTGGCCGAACCCGAGGGGCGCGCTGCCGGAAAGGACCGCCACGGGCGACCGCGCCGCCCGCGAAAGGAAGCGCGCGCAGAGGGCCTCGCGTGTCGGCGGGTCGGTGTCCGGTCCGGGCTCCAGGATCTCGGTGACGCGCCCGGCGCGATCCCGTATGGCCAGGCAGGTGCGGACGCCCCCGGGGCTCTCCACGCCGTCGAAGTGGACGCCCCCGCTGCCCAGCGCCTCGGTGAACTCCCGGCGCCGCGCGGCGTCGACGAGGCCGACCAGGCTGACGGGTTCGCCCAGCGTGGCCACCGCGAGCGCCACGTGCACGCCCTTGCCGCCGGGCGTGGCCCGCACGTCACGCACACGGTTGACCGCGCCCAGGGTGAGGTCGTCCGCCACCATCGCCTTGTCGAGCGAGGTGTTGAACCCGCCGACCGTGATCACGGCGTGCGCGCGCGCGTGGGTCAGCTCCGCCGGTGGAGGGCGAACTCCTGGACCACGCGGTTGATGACGCCGTCGTCCGCGGGCATGTCGGGGCGCAGCCCCAGGGCGAGGCAGCGGAAGACCGCCAGGAGCTGGCCGACCAGCACGTCGAGGAGCGGCGCGCCACTGTCGCCGAGCGCCTCGAGCTCCGGCACGTCCACCACGACGTCGTGGCCCGAGGCGAGCCCGGCCGGAACGTCGTGCCCCACCACGACCTTGCGGCCGCCCAGCTCCTTGCGCCCCAGCTCCCGCACGAGGTCCACCTCGTAGGCCCGCGTCACCGGATCCGAGGCCAGGAAACACACCACGAGCGCGTCGTCGTCGATGGCGCACATCGGGCCGTGCCGCAGCCCCAGGTAGGTCTCCGTGAACGTCTTCACGCGCCCGTCGGTCATCTCCAGCATCTTCAGGGCCGCCTCGCGCGCCGAGCCGTGCCGGCAGCCGCTGCCGAGGTAGACGGCCGAACCATAGCCGCCACGCCCGATCCCGGCGAGCGCGTCGGAATGGCGCAGGAGGACGTGCGCGCCCGCGCGGGCCACGGTCGCCCCGTAGGCCAGGTAGCCCCCGACGTCGCGGCTCATCCCGAGGAGCCGGACCGCCAGCACCATGTTCGTGAAGCTGCTGGTCATGACCAGGCTGCGGTCGTTCGTCTTGTCGTCGAGCACCACGCACCGCACGCGCGGGTCGTCGCGGTAGCGCGTGGCCAGGCGGCCCTGCGGGTTGCACGTGACGACGAGATGGCGGCACTCCGGAGCCGCCTCGCGCACCGCGTCGATGGCCCCGCAGCTCTCCGGGCTGTTGCCGGAACGGCCGAACGACACGACCAGGCACGGCCCGCGCGCGGGGAGGAACGCGCCGGGCTGGATCAGCAGCTCGCCGGCGGGGACGGCGCGGACCGGCATCCCCAGCGCGGCCTGCAGCGCGGGCGCGAGGCACTCGCCGGCATAGAGGGAGCTGCCCGAGCCGGTCAGGACGATCGCGCCCGGCGTGCCGCCCGCGCCGAGGGCGGCCACCTCCGCCGCGATCTCGCCGGCGTGACCGGCGACCAGGCTGGCCGTTTCCACCCAGGTCACCGGCTGATGGCCGATCTCCCGGAGCGTGTACCGCGAGCCCACGCGCTCCTGCTCCTCCGCCGACGCCCCGAGCAGCCGGCCGACGTCGCGCGTACCGGCGACGAGCGCGGCCAGCCACTCCTCGACGGAACCGCGAAGCCTCTGGTCGAGGCCGTTCACTCCGGGCTGGAGATGCGAGGCGGGATGGTCCATGCTTTGCCCGGTTGACACCGGGGTGCGCGCCCCTATAAAAAGAAAGCGACTGAAGGTTATCGAAATGAAACGAAAGAGTCAATCGGCCTTGCGCTCCGTTCCGAAGACGGAGGGGGCCGCCGCGCGGCCTTCCCTGGCCAGCCTGTCCCTCTCGCACGGCAAGAGGGTGCGCCTGTGGAGGATGCTCTACGCGCACGGCCCGCGCAACGGCTCGTTGCTGGTCCTGCCGCTCGACCAGGGGCTGGAACACGGCCCGGCCGATTTCTTTCCCAACCCCGAGGCGCTGGACACCGACTTCCAGTTCCGGCTCGCGCTCGAAGGCGACTATTCCGCGATCGCGCTGGGCATCGGCCTGGCCGAGAAGTACATGAAGGACTACTGCGGGCGCATCCCCCTCATCCTCAAGCTCAACGGGAAGACGAACATCGCCGACGACGCCGAGGCCGTCTCGCCGCTCTCCGCGAGCGTCGAGGACGCGGCGCGCCTGGGCGCGGACGCGGTGGGCTACACGCTCTACGTGGGCTCCCCGCGCGAGGAGGTCGGCATCCGGGAGTTCCGGAAGGTGCGGCGGGAAGCCGAGCGGCTCGGCATGCCGGTGGTCCTGTGGTCCTACCCTCGGGGCCGCGCCGTGGAGGCCCGGGGCGGCAAGGGCACGCTCTACGCGCAAGACTACGCCGCGCGCGTGGCGGAGGAGCTCGGCGCCGACATCGTGAAGCTGCACGAGCCCGAGGCGGACAACGAGCGCTGCCCGGAGCCGTATCGGTCGCTCCGGGAAGGACCCGCGCAGCGCCTGCGCCGCGTGGTCCGCTCCGCGGGGAAGGTGCTCGTCCTCTTCTCGGGGGGCGTGAAGCAGGACGACGACGCGGCCGTGGTGCGCAAGGTGGCCCGCTACATGGAATCGGGCGCCACCGGCGTCATGTTCGGGCGGAACATGTGGCTGCGGCCGTTCGAAGAGGCGGTGGCGCTCACCCGGCAGGCACACCGCGTCATGAGCCGACATCCCCGCTAGCGGGCCGCCTCGATCCGGCCTGGAGACGCGCACGATCCCATGGACGAGCCGCGGATGCGGTATCGCGAGATGACGGCGGCCGACGTCGCGGCCGGGCACGCGCTGAGCCGCGCGTCGGGGTGGAACCAGCGTCCCGACGACTGGGAGCTGCTGCTCTCGCGGAACCCGGGGCGGTTCGTGGCCGCCGTCTCGAGCGACGGGCGCGTCGTGGGCACCGCGGGCGCGGCGTGCTACGGCACGGCGCTGGCCTGGGTGTGCATGGTCCTCGTGGACGCCGGCGCGCGCGGCCGCGGCATCGGCACGCGCCTGATGGAGGCCGTGCTGGAGCGCCTCGGCGACATGGCGCTCGTGGGGCTCGACGCGACGCCGCAGGGCCGTCCCGTCTACGCGCGGCTGGGCTTCACCGAGGACCGCACGTTCCTGCGCCTGGGCGCCGAGGGCGTCTCCGCGGCCGGGGACGGCTCCGTGATCCCTCTCGGGAAGGGCGACCTCGAGGCCGTGCTCGCGCTCGACCGCGACGTGTTCGGCGCCGACCGCTCCGAGGTCCTGCGCTGGGCGTTCGAGCGGGCGCCCGCGTGGTGCGTGCGCGAGGGTGGCCGCGTGGCCGCCTATTGCTTCGGCCGACCGGGCGAACATTCCCGGCACGTCGGCCCGGTGGTCGCGCCCGGCACGGGAGCGGCGCGGAGCCTGCTCGCCGCGGCCGCGAGCGGCGTCCCGGGCCGCCTGATCGTGGACGTGGCCGCGGACCGCGAGGACTGGGTGGCCGCCGCGGCCGGGCTCGGTTTCCGCGAGCAGCGGCCGCTCATCCGCATGTACCGCGGGGGCGGCGGCCCTCCCGGCCGGCCCGACCTCCAGCTCGCGATCTTCGGTCCGGAGTTCGGCTAGGGCCCGATCTCGGCCAGTGTGCGCCTGACGTCGGGCTGCTCCGGGTCGAGCCGCAGCGACTCGCGGAAGGAGCCGGCCGCCCCCTTGCGGTCGCCGAGGGCGAGGCGCGTCAGCGCGAGGCCGTTGAGGGTCATGGTCGAGCGCGGCGAGGCGGCGAGCGCCCGCTCGAAGAACGGAAGGGCCTCGGCGGGGCGGCCGCTCGAGGCCAGGGCCCCGGCCAGGTAGAGCAGCGCCTCTCCGTTCGCGGGCTCGCGTTCGACAGCCTGGCGGAAAAGCGCGACGGCCTGCTCGCGGTCCCCCGCCCGCATCCGCAGCACACCGAGCTTGGTCATGGCGCCGGCGTCCGCGGGATCGACCTCGAGGATGCGGCCGTAGCTCGTGGCGGCCGCCTCGGCGCGCCCCTCGAGCAGGGCGACGTCTCCCAGGCCGCGCAGGGCCTCGATGTGGTCGGGGACGAGGCCGAGCACGTGCTCGTAGGCGGCCGTGGCCTCGGCGTTCTCCTTCTCCTTGATGTGGACCTCGGCCAGCGAGAGCCACGGCTGGGCGAAGCGCGGGTGGTCGCGGGCGGCGCGGCGGAGCACCTCGGCCGCTTCCGCCAGGCGCCCGGCGAAGCGGAGGTTGTCGCCGAGCACGATGGCGTCCTCGGCGCCGAGGTGTCCCTCCTTCTCCAGGCGCCGCAGCTCCGCGATCGCGCGGTCGTGCTCCCCGGCCGCCGCGTGGGCCACGGCCAGCGTGCGCCGCGCCATGAGCAGGCCCGGGTCCTCGGCCAGCACGGCCCGCAGCTCGCGGATGGCGAGCGGCGGGTCGGTCCGCGCCGCGGACATGCCGCGGTTGAGACGCGGCATCAGCGCCACGCCGTCCTTGGGGTCGCGCCGGGCGGGTCCGGCGGCGACCGCGCCCGGCGCGCGGCCGCCGCCGAGGTATCCGAGCGCGGCCAGCCGCTCGGCGGTCACCGCGTCCACCTGCGCGGCCGCCGCGCGCGCCGGCCGCGCCAGGGCCGCCCTCAGCTTCGTCCGCAGCTCCTCCGCGCGCGCCGGGTCCCGCCCCATGAGGTTTGTCGCCTCCCCCGCGTCGGCCCGCAGGTCGTACAGCTCGGGGCGCGGCGCCTCGATGAGCTTGTAGCGCGACGTGCGCAGGGCGAACAGCGGCGCCCAGCCGAACTCGCGCTCGGCGTAGACCGACTCCGCATAGACGGGCGCGTCGGCCATCTCCTTGCCTTCGACGGCCGGGCGCAGCGACCGGCCGTCGAGGCCGCCCGGGACGGGCAGGCCGGCGTGGTCGAGAAGGGTCGGGAACACGTCTATACCGCGGGCGACGGTGGACGGCGCCGTCCCGGCCGTCACCCCGGGACCGGCCATGATCCACGGCACCTTCAGCGTGGAGTCGTAGACGAACAGCCCGTGCGTGCCCTCGCCGTGCTCGCCCAGGCCCTCGCCGTGGTCCGAGGTGACGAGCACGAGCGTGCGGGCGAGCGCGCCCTTGTCTTCCAGCGCGCGCAGCAGGCGCGCGATCTGGCCGTCCACGAACGCGATCTCGCCGTCGTAGGGCGCACGCGCGAAGCGCTGGGCCAGCTCGCCGGGCGGCTCGTAGGGCGCGTGGGGATCGTAGTAGTGGACCCAGAGGAAGAACGGCGCCGAGGCCGTCTCCGGCGCGCCGAGCCAGCGCAGCGCCGCGTCCGTGGTGGCGTCCGCGGACCGCTCGACGTACGGCGTGCGGCGCGGGTCGTTCCCGCGGGGAAGGTGGTCGTCGTAGGTCGCGAAGCCGCGGTTGAAGCCGAAGCGGCGATCGAGCGGGAACCCGGAGACGAAGGCCGCCGTGCGATAGCCCGCGCGCGAGAACTCGTCGGCCGCCGTCTTGATCTCCGCCGGCACCACGTACCCGCCGTTGTCCCGGACGCCGTGCCCGGTCGGCGTGAGGCCCGTGAGCATGGACGCGTGCGAGGGCCCGGTCAGCGGCACGTGCGCGATCGCCGTCTCGAACCGCGCGCCGCGCGTGGCGAGGCCGTCGAGCGTGGGGGTGGCGGCGCCCGCGTGTCCGTACGCGCCCAGCCGATCGGCGCGCAGCGTGTCGATGGTGATGAAGAGGACGCTCGGCCGTTCGGCGGCGCGGCCGGGCGCGGGCGCCCGGCGGCAGCCGGGGACGATCGCGAGCGCGGCGGCGAGAGCGCCGCCCAGGATGGCCTTCCGCATGGGCGTCGGACCCCACGAGCGTATCGGGAAGGCTGTCGGCGCACAAGCGCCTGAAAATCACGAAAGCCCGTTGACAACAGCAAAGAAAAGGTATAGAAAGCTTCCTTACCTATCGTTTACTTTCGATTTGCGGGTTGCGGGCACCCGTGGAGGAGAACGACATGCGAACACGGGTCTTGTGGGGCACGCTCCTGGCCCTGGCCGGAGCCGCCGGAGCGATCCAGGCCCAGTCCTTCCTGGGCACGATCCGCGGAACCGTCGTGGACCCGCAGGGGGCGGCGGTCTCCGGCGCCTCCGTCCTCGTCGTGGACGAGAGCACGGGCGTGCCGCGCGCCGTCGAGACCGACGCGCAAGGCCGCTTCGAGACGCCCAACCTCCGGCCCGGCACGTACCGGGTGGAGGTCATCACCCCCAGCTTCAAGAAATACGAGCAGACGGGCGTCGTCCTGCGCGCCGCCGGCACCGCGCGCGCGGACGTCAGGCTCGAGCTGGGCGCGCTCACCGAGTCGGTCACCGTCTCGGCCGAGGGCGCCAACAACATCACGCTGGAGAGCCAGGCCATCGCCCGCGGGCTCGACGAGCAGCAGCTCCGCGACCTGCCCCGCAGCAGCCGGGACATCCAGGCGTTCCTGCTGCTGAACCCGAACGTGCTGGGCGGCACGGACGACATGCAGTTCCTGGGCGGCCGGACGTACGGCGTCTCGTACATCCAGGACGGCCAGGCCTCGACCAACGCCATCTTCGGAACGGTGGGCAACTCGGCTCCCGGCCTCGACGCCATCGCCGAGGTGCAGGTCCTGTCGAACTCGTACAGCGCGGAGTACGGCGGCCTCGCGGGTGTCGTGGTCACGACCAAGCGCGGCGCCAACAACTTCCACGGCGGTGCCTTCTACGACTTCAACGGCGACGGCCTGAACGCCCTCACCTACAACCAGAAGCTCTCGGGCGTGGAGCGCGGCGACCCGAACACGGAGACGCACGAGCACCGCTGGGGCGCCAGCTTCGGCGGCCCGATCAAGAGCGGCAAGACGTTCTTCTACGCCAACTACGAAGGCTCCGACAGCCAGCAGATCTTCGGCGGGGGCCGCGCCACGGTGCCGACCGAGGCCATGCGCAACGGCGACTTCCGCGGCACCGCGATCAACCCGCGTGATCCGCTCACCGGCCAGCCGTTCCCCGGCCAGGTCATCCCGGCCGGCCGCATCGACCCGGCCGCGCGCGACGTGATGAGCTTCTTCTGGCCGCTGCCCAACCGGGGCACGATCGCCAACGGCTACGGCATCTTCCAGCAGTTCGTACCCAAGGAGCGGACGCGAAACCGGGCCGACCTGCGGCTCGACCACGAGGCGACCGCGAACGACTCCGTCTTCCTGCGCGCGAGCTATCAGCACCGCGACCCGCAGAGCTTCATCTTCGAGGGCGGCACGGCGCTCACCGACCTGCCCATCCTGGAGAGCGCGCTCAGCACGGCCTCGGTGATCGGGGGCTGGACGAAGGTGTTCTCGCCGACGGTGGTCAACGAGTTCCGCGTGGGCTACAACTACGACAACTCCCGGCGGGAGAGTAACTTCTCCGCCACGGAGGTCTCGTCGCAGCTCGGCGTGGAGGCGGCACCCAGCCTCGATCCGGACCGCCGCGGGTTCCCGTCCTTCCAGTTCACGGGCGGGGCCAACCGGCCCGGGAACATCGCCGACGCCGGCCGCAACGTGGACCGCACGCTGCGCCAGAACGCGTTCTCGATCAGCAACAACCTGACCTGGATCATGGGCGGCCACTCCCTCAAGGCGGGCGGTCTCTACACGCGCAACATGGCGCGCGACGGCTTCGGCTTCGGGGTGAACTTCCGCGGCCAGTACCGCTTCAACGGCGCGCGCACCGGCAACGCCTTCACGGACTTCCTGCTCGGCCTGCCCCTCGACGCCCGCGACCAGGTCACGACGCGCGGCGCCCTCGAGGGCTACTCCCAGGACGTCGCCGTGTTCCTGCAGGACGACTGGCGCGTCAACCCGGCGCTCACCGTCTTCCTCGGCCTGCGCTACGAGATCGTGGGCGTCTGGCACGAGGACAGCGACATGATCGCGAACTTCCGGCCGGTGGACGGCGGCTACCACGTCGTGCCCAACGCGCAGGTGGCGGCGCTCCTGCCCCCCGGCCTGGTGGCGCTGGGGCGCACGCGCATCGCGGGCGACGTCGGCCTCAGCGACTCGCTCGTCAACACCGACAAGAACAACTTCAGCCCGCGCGTGGGCTTCGCCTGGCGCCTCGGCGAGGACAACAAGACCGTGCTGCGCGGCGGGTTCGGCATCTTCCACCCCACGGTGGCCGTGCAGGGCGTGCGCGACCTCCTGGCCACCAACGAGTTCCGTTACGTGACCTCCTGGCGGGGCGGCGGCCTCCGGAACGGCTTTTCGGGCGGCACGCCGTTCACCAATCCCGCGGCGTTCGGCAACCAGGGCATCGATCCGGACATCCAGAGCCCGGACATCTACCAATACAACCTGACGGTCGAGCGCGAGCTGCCGGGCGACCTGGGCCTGCGCGTGAGCTACATCGGCTCCACCATGCGCAAGCTCCTCGTGGACCGCGACCACAACACCCTGCCCGCGAACACGAACCCCTGGAGCTTCGACGATCCGGAGGACCAGGCGCGGCTGCCCTTCCCCCAATACGGGTTCTACATGGACATCGTGGGC
Source organism: Vicinamibacteria bacterium (assembly GCA_035544515.1). Lineage (GTDB taxonomy): Bacteria > Acidobacteriota > Vicinamibacteria > Fen-336 > Fen-336 > DATKEG01. The sequence goes on from DATKEG010000087.1 coordinate 17,432, forward strand.
AACCACGGCGAAGGGCAGCTCCACGCCGCCCAGCTCGAGCTGACGCGCCGGTGGAAGGGCGGGCTGGCGGTGAACGCGGCCTACACGCTGGCCCACTCGGACGGCAACGCGCCCGACACGGGCAACAGCAGCCTGGGGCCCGTGATGTTCGACCCCTACGACATCGAGAAGGACCGCGGCCCGGACCCCAACGTGGTCAAGCATCGCTTCGTGGCCAACGCCACCTGGGACGTCCCGGTCGGCCACGGCCGCACGTACGGCGCCGACATGCCGGCGTGGGCCGACACGCTCTTCGGCGGTTGGACGGTCTCGACGCTGTTCCAGGCGCGCAGCGGCCTCAACCTGACGCCGTTCTTCAGCGGCTACTACTCGAACAACCCCTGGAACACGGGCAAGCCGCTCGACGGGCTGGGCAACTTCTTCTGCTGCGCGTGGCGGCCCGACCAGGTCAAGGACCCGAACACCGGCGGATCGCGCGGGCAGTTCTTCGACGTGACCGCCTACGCGCTCCCCGCGCCGGGGACGCTGGGCAACGCGAAGAAGGGCAGCCTCAAGGGTCCCGGCACCTGGGTGGCCAACTTTGCCTTCTACAAGGACGTCGTCTCGCGCGACAACTTCTCTCTCCAGCTCTCCGCGCTGCTCGACAACGCGTTCAACCACCCCCAGTTCTTCCCCGGCTACGGCAGCGGCTTCGTCCAGCTCGACTCCTTCCTGACCGACGGGGTCGTCGACAACGGATCGGCGGCCGTGCTCGGGTCGGGCACCATCAGGAACGTGGAAGGGTTCTCGCCGGGGAGGGTTTTCCGCATAGGCCTACGCGCGAGGTTCTAGCCGTCCCGCGCTCGAGCGGCGTGGCTCCCGCGCGCGATTCGCGGGGCCACGCCGCATCGCACTATCCTCGAGTGCGATGAGCGACGGACTTCCCCCCGCGATCGGCGACGAGACGCAGCTCGAAGAGCTGCTCTCGCGGCCTTCCCCCGCGGACGTCGCCTTCGCCCGCGCGCTCGACGGCGACGTGCTCGTGCTCGGCGCGGGGGGCAAGATGGGGCCGACCCTGGCCCGCCGCGTCCGCCGGGCCTTCGCGGCGGCCGGCGCGAACCGGCGCGTGTGGGCGGCGTCCCGCTTCTCCGATCCCGGCCTCGCCCCTTCCCTCGAGCGCGACGGCGTGGAGGCGGTCGCTTGCGACCTGCTCGACCCGGACCAGATCGCGCGCCTGCCCGAGGCCGGCAACGTCCTCTTCCTGGCCGGCCGGAAGTTCGGCTCGGAGGGCCGGCCCGACCTCACCTGGGCGCAGAACACGGTCGTCCCGGCCCTGGTCGCGCGGCGGTTCGCGGACGCGCGCGTGGTCGTGTTCTCCACCGGCAACGTGTACGCGCCCGTGCCCGCCTCGTCCTCCGGCGCCACGGAGGCGGACCCGACCGGGCCGGTCGGCGAATACGCGCAGTCGTGCCTGGGCCGCGAGCGCGTGTTCGAGTACTACTCGCGCGAGCGCGGCCTGCGCGCCGTGCTCCTCCGCCTCTTCTACGCGGTGGACCTGCGCTACGGCACACTGGTGGACGTGGCCCGCGCGGTGGCGGGCGGCCTTCCCGTGGACCTGGCGGTGGGACGCGTCAACGCGATCTGGCAGGGCGACGCGAGCTCGTACGCGTTTCGCGGCCTCGCCCTGTGCGCCTCGCCCCCGCGGCCCCTGGTGGTGACGGGCCCCGAACCGGTGAGCGTGCGCGCCGCGGCCGAGCGGTTCGCGGCGCGGTTCGGCCGGCCGGCCGTCTTCCGCGGCGAGGAAGGCCCGTCCGCGCTGCTGGGAGACCCCGCGCGGTGCGTGTCGCTGCTGGGCGCGCCCGAGGTCGCGCTCGACCGGCTGTTCGCCTGGACCGCCGACTGGGTCGCGCGCGGCGGCCGCAGCCTGGGCCGGCCCACGCATTTCGAGGCCACCGATGGCCGCTACTGAGCGCCGGAGGGAGGCGGTCCGCGCCGAGCTGCGCCGCGGCCTGGTCATCCCGGCCCACCCCCTCGCCCTGACCGCGGCGCGTGCGCTCGACGAGCGCCGCCAGGCCGCGCTGACCCGCTATTACTGCGCGGCGGGGGCGGGCGGTATCGCCGTCGGCGTGCACACCACGCAGTTCGCCATACGCGACCCGGGCGTGCGCCTGCTCGAGCCCGTGCTCGCGCTGGCCATGGACGTGCTGCGCGAGGACGAGGCGGAGAGCGGCCGGCGCCGCGTGGCGGTGGCCGGCGTGCTCGGCCCCACCCGCCAGGCGGTCGCGGAGGCGGAGCTGGCGCGCGACCTGGGCTACGACCTCGCGCTCCTGAGCCTGGGAGCGCTCGGGAGGGCCACCGTGCCGGAGCGGGTGGCGCACTGCCGGAGCGTGGGGGAGGTGCTGCCGCTCTTCGGCTTCTATCTGCAGCCGGCGGTCGGCGGCATCGTGCTCGACTACGCCTTCTGGCGCGAGTTCCTCGAGATCGAGGCCGTGGCCGCGATCAAGGTGGCTCCCTTCGACCGTTACCGGACCCTCGACGTGGTCCGCGCCGTGGCCGCCTGCGGCCGGGACGACGTGTCGCTCTACACGGGCAACGACGACGCGATCGTGGCCGACCTGCTCGCCGCGTTCCCCGCGCCCGGCCGCCCGGCCATCCACTTCGCCGGGGGGCTGCTCGGGCAGTGGGCGGTGTGGACGCGGCAGGCGACGGTCCTCCTGGCCCGCGCGCAGGCGTGTCGCGCGACCGGCGCCGGCGCGCTCGAGCTGATGGCGCTGGGCGCCCAGCTCACCGACGCCAACGCCGCGCTGTTCGACGCGCGCCACGCCTTCGCCGGCTGCATCCCCGGCCTCCACGAGGTCCTGCGCCGGCAGGGGTTGCTGGCCGGACGCTGGTGCCTCGATCCGGCGGAAGACCTCTCGCCCGGCCAGATGGAGGAGATCGACCGCGTGCTCGCCGCCTACCCGCACCTCGCGGACGACGAGTTCGTGGCGGAGAACCGCGAGCGGTGGCTGCTATGATCTCGCGGCCCGTCAAGGAGGGAGCCCCGGCCATGCCCGCCTCCGCGCCGCCCCGGCTGCTCGTGGAAGAGCGCCGCCGGAAGATCCTCGACCTCGTGAACCGGCAGGCGCGCGTCACGGTGGACGAGCTCGTCAAACGGTTCGGCGTCTCCGCGGTGACCGTCCGCGGCGACCTCGACGCGCTCTCGCGCTCGGGCGCCATGATCCGCTCGCACGGGGGCGCGCTCAAGCGCGCGGGCGCGCTCCAGGACGTGCCCATCAACGTGAAGGAGACGCTGCATCACGGGGAGAAGGTCCGCATCGGCCACGCCGCCGCCCAGATGATCAAGGACAACGAGACGGTGATGCTCGACTCCGGGACCACGACCGCGGAGATCGCCCGCCAGATCAAGTTCCTGAAGGTCAAGTCGCTCACCGTGATCACCAACGCGCTCAACATCGCCATGGAGCTGGCGAACCTGCCCCACGTGAGCGTGATCATGATCGGGGGCATCCTCCGCCAGATGTCCTACTCCCTGGTGGGTCCCCACGCCGAGCAGACGCTGCGCGGGCTGAACGCGGACCGCCTCTTCCTCGGGGTGGACGGCCTGGACCCGGAGGTGGGGCTCACCACCCCCGACGTGCTGGAGGCGCAGCTCAACGCCATGATGATCCGGGTCTCCCGCGAGGTGATCGTGGTGGCCGACTCGAGCAAGTTCGCGCGGCGCAGCCTTTCCGTCATCGCCAGGCTCGACGGCGTGCACAAGGTGCTCACCGACGACGGGGTCGCCCCCGAGACCGTGGCCGCCCTCAAGGCCCGTGGCGTCGAGGTGCTCTTGGTCTGAGCCGCGAGAAAATCGGGCGGAATGTGACGCGGAACCTTGACAGGGCCCGGGCGCGGTGGTTATTAGCCTGAAGGTGCCGGCCGACCCCAGCGTAGGCCAGCCTAGGACCAGGAGGAGTCATGAACCTGAAGGATCTGGCCGGCAAGGTCAGGCATGCCGTGCAGGGCGCGGAAGAGTCGGCGCCCCCGGAACCGACGGGGCCCGGACGGCCCTTCACACAGCCCCCCTTGGAAGCGACCCGCGGCGAGGCTCGACCGGGCGCGGGGAAGGAGGCCGCCCCCCGGGACGCGGCCAAGGCCGAGGCGCGGCGGCCGGATGTGGGGCGCACCCTGGACGCGCGCGCGTTCGCGGAGACCGAAGGTACCGGCCGCGCCGTGCGCTGGAAGGCGCAGGCGACGGTGCCCGATCTGGCCACGGTCTACAAGGAAGCCGGCATCGAGTCGCCCCTCCACGGCTACGGCGTGGACAAGCTCACCGAGATGTTGAGCAGCTCGCACCTGGCCTCGGCCACGCGCGAGGTGCGGGCCACGGCCGCCCAGGTGGCGCTGGAGGCCGCGCGCGTGCCGTTGCGCGACATCATCGACGACGCGCTCCTGCGCGCCAAGGCGCTCGCCGCCTTCGAGGCGGACAAGGCGTTCGACCTGCAGGCGCTGCAGATGCGCACGGAGCGGCGCGCGCAGGTCCTGCGCGACCAGGTCGAGTCGTTCCGCAAGCAGAAGAACGCGGAGATCGAGGAGCTCAAGCGCACCATCGACGCGGCGGACCAGGCGCTGGCGCAGCTCCGCGCGCGGAAGCGACGCGAGGAGGAGCGCCTGCACCGGCTGGTCAGCCATTTCGTCGAGCCGCGGCCCGCCGTGTCCGCTCCGCCTCCGGTGGCCGCACGGCCGGCCGTGGCCGCCGTCACCTCGCCTCCCGCCGAAGCGCCGGCGGCCGTGGCGAAGGGGACCGAGACGCAGCCGGTGCCGGTGGCGATCAAGCCGCTCGCGCCCCTTCCTTCTCCGCCCGCGCCAGCCAAGCCCCTCGCCCCGGCCGCGCCGCCGGCCAGCCCAGCCGCCCCGCCCGCGGAGCCGGTCGCTTCCGCTCCCGTGGCATCGTCCAAGGCCGGCCAGTAGGAGGCAGCGATGAGCCCGATCAAGGAGTTGATGAGCAAGGGCATCCGATACATCGAGACGCCCGGTGGCCCGTCCGTCACGCATCCGGAGTCCGACGCGGCCGATGCCTTCCCGGTGTCGACGCCGCCCGCGCTGACGCGGTCCAGCGTGCCGCTCGACGTCGCGGACTGGAGCGCCGTCTATCGGGAGGCGGGCGTGCACCCGCCGCCGCACGGCTACGGCGTGGACCGCGTGGGCGAGATGCTGGAGACCAAGCGGTTCGGGTCGCTCGACCGCGACACCAGGCGCAAGGCCATCCTGGCCGCGCTCGACGCCGCCGGCGTCTCCATCCGCGACGTCGTCCAGGACGCCGTGGGGCGCGACCACGCGCTCGACGCGTTCGAGACGTTCAAGCAGCGCGAGGTCGAGGAGATGCGCGTGCGCACCGAGGGCCGCATCCAGACCGTCCAGCAGGAGCTGGAGACCGTGCTGCGCGACTCCAACGCCGAGCTCGAGCGCCTCAAGCGCGGGGCCGAAGAGAGCGTGCGCGCCTTCGCGCAGTTCCAGGAGCGCAAGCGCACCGAGGAGCGGCGCCTGCGCGAGTTCCTGTCCCACTTCGTCCGGGACGAGGAGAACCCCATCCCGGCCTGACCCACGTTGGCTGGGCGGCGGCAGCGGCCGGGGCGGTGTTCACTTCCAGTCCCCGAGCAGCCG
>DATKEG010000088.1:0-8895 GCA_035544515.1 Vicinamibacteria bacterium
GTGGGCGCGGTCGGAGATGACCAGGTTCTCGTCGATGGCCACCCCGCGCGCGACCAGGTCCCCGATCTCCTTCTCCAGCGCCCAGGGATCGATCACCATCCCGCTGCCCATCACGCAGAGGATGCCGGGGTGCAGGATGCCGGCCGGGACCAGGTGGAGCACGAACTGCTCCTTGCCCGTCTGGATGGTGTGGCCGGCGTTGTGGCCGCCGTTGAAGCGGGCCACGACCTGGACCTTGTGCGTCAGCAGGTCCACGACCTTACCCTTGCCTTCGTCGCCCCACTGGGCGCCGGCCACGATGATGTTGGGCATGGAGGACCGGGCATTCTAGCCGGCGGCCTCCCCGACCGACAACCTCCCGGCCGGGTGTATAGTCACGCCGCGGCGGCACCGGATGACCTCTCCACGCCCTTCCCAGCCGCTCCTCCTCGACGGCACGAGCCTCGCCCTCGACGACATCGAGCCCGTGGCGCGAGGCCGCGGGGTGGCGCTCCATCCCGCGGCCCGGGAGGCGGTGGCCCGGTCCCGCCGGGTGGTGGACGACGCGGTGGCGCGCGGTGAGGTCGTGTACGGGATCACCACCGGGTTCGGCAACTTCGCGGACGTGGTCATCCCGCCCGCCCGGCTCCGCGAGCTGCAGCTCAACCTCGTGCGCTCCCACTGCGCCGGTGTCGGCGAGCCCTTGTCGGAGATGCAGACGCGCGCCCTGATGCTGCTCCGCGCCAACGTGCTGGCCAAGGGGTTCAGCGGCGTGCGCCCGGAGACGCTCGACCTGCTGGTGGCGATGCTCAACGCCGGCATCCACCCCGTCATCCCCTCGCAGGGAAGCGTGGGGGCGAGCGGCGACCTCGCGCCGCTGGCCCACCTCGCCCTGGGCCTGGTCGGAGAGGGCACGTGCCGGCATCGGGGACGGGAGCTCCCGGCGGCGGAGGCGCTGCGCGCGGAGGGCCTGCGGCCGGTCGTGCTCGAGGCCAAGGAGGGGCTCGCCCTCATCAACGGCACCCAGCTCATGACGGCGGTGGCGGGGCTGGCCCTGGTCGAGGCCGGACGGCTGGCCCGGACGGCGGACGTGGTGGGCGCGCTGACCCTCGACGCCTTGAAGGGCACCGACGTCGCCTTCGACCCCCGCATCCACGCCGCGCGGCCGCATCCGGGCCAGGCCGCCTCCGCCCGCAACCTCCGCAAGCTCCTCGCGGGCAGCCCCATCCGCGAGTCGCACCGCGACTGCGGCAAGGTCCAGGACGCCTACACGCTGCGCTGCATGCCGCAGGTGCACGGAGCGGTGCGGGACGCCCTGGCCTTCGCCAGCGGCACGGTCTCCATCGAGCTCAACGCCGCCACCGACAATCCGATGGTCTTCGCGGACACGGCGGAGATCCTCTCCGGCGGCAACTTCCACGGCGAGCCGGTCGCCCTCGCCGCCGACATCCTCGCCGTGGCCATGGCCGAGCTGGGCAGCATCAGCGAGCGCCGCATCGAGCGCCTGGTCAATCCGGCCCTCTCCGGCCTGCCCGCCTTCCTCACCCCCGACGGCGGCCTGCAGTCCGGCCTCATGATCGCCCACGTCACCGCCGCCGCCCTGGCCTCCGAGAACAAGGTCCTGGCCCATCCCGCCAGCGCGGACTCGATCCCCACCTCCGCCAACAAGGAGGACCACGTCTCGATGGGGGCGACGGCCGCCCTCAAGGCCGCGCGCACCGTGGCCAACACGCGCCGGATCCTGGCCGTCGAGGTGATGGCCGCCTGCCAGGCCCTGGAGTTCCTCAAGCCCCTCGAGACCTCCCCTGCCCTCCGCGCCGCCTACGCCCGCGTCCGCGCCACCGTGCCTCCCTACGACCGCGACCGGGTCCTCTCCCCGGAGATCGAGGCCCTCGCCGCCGTCGTGAGCGAAGGCACGCTGGCCCACGAAGCCGGATCGGTCTGCGGTACGCTGGAGTAGTAGCCCGTGAGGGAGGACCGACATCATGAGTCCAGTACCCAATCGCCGCTCCTGGTTGCCCGGAGGGGCCCTCCTCATCGCGGCGGTGCTCGTCGCCGTCCTGTCGGGGCTCGGCCTCGGCCTCCGCTCCTTGCCCTGGTACCTGGGGTTCACCGCCGCCGCCGTGCTGGGGATCGGGTGGGCGGAGCGCCTGTGGGTGCGCCGCACCGTTCCGCCGCCGCCGCGCCTGCGCGGAAAGCTGAAGGTCATCCAGGGCGGCAAGGCCGCGCCCTACGACCTCGAGACGGACAGCTCGACCGACTCCCAGCGCTACTTGATGTAGCGGCCCGGGACCGCCTACAGGTCACGCCGAGGCGTGCGCGCGTGCGTGGACGTATTCGAGGCTTCCTGACCGGCGCTGGCCCTGGCCGCGGCCAGCGCCAGCGTCTGGCCGTCGATCTCGTCGCAGAGCGCCCGCACGCGCTCGCTCAGGGAGGGCACCTCGCCGGGGGCCACCGCGGCGCGTGCGCGAAGCGTGGTGAGGTGCAGGGCCAGGGTCTTGAGCATCTCGACGCTGCGGCTGCGCTCGTCCCGCCCCTCTGCGATCCGCCCCTGAAGCTCGCGCACCAGCTCGAGCTGCTTCTCCAGGAGCTGTCGGATCGGCCCCGAGCCCTCGCCGAGGGCCTCGATCTTGGCCTCCAGCCGCTCGGCCTCTCCGGCATCCAGGCTTCGCGCCAGCTCCGCGAGGTCGCGATCGGCCTGCTCGATGGAGACGAGGAGCTGCCGGGCCGCCACCGCTGCCTGCGCCCCGAGGACCCGCGATGTCCCGGAGAGCCCGTCGGCGTTGCGCAGGATGGACTGGAGCTGATCGTGCGGCGAGTCGGGCCGGCGGGCGGTCTCCACGCGCGGGACCGGGGCCAGGACGGCCGCGATGTGCGGCCGGGCCCAGAAGCTCGCGCGGCTCGGAGGCACGGTGAACGCGACGCGACGGGCGTCGGCGGGATCGAGACCCTGGCGCTCGAGTGCGCTCCGGGCGCGGGACATCAGCACGGGCCAGAGGGCGAGCAGGCCGCCGAAGCCGAGCACGTCGATGGCGAACTGCCCCAGGTGGAAAGCCGGGGGGAAGCGACGCCAGCCCCAGACCGCGTACAGGAGCTGCAGGCCCACGCTGAGGAGGAACGCGCAGCCGCAGATGACCAGCGGCCACGCACGGGACAGCCGGACCCCTGCCGGCAGGCGGTCCCACACGCTGCCGCGCCGGCGCAAGCCGCGCGGGTACCAGAACGGCCACCACGAGGGCTCCCTCCAGATCACGCGCTGCGTCTCCCCGATGGACAAGCCCTCGCCGCGGGTCCGGAAGACCGCGTAGGCATAGATGATCGCGAAGGCCAGGGCCCCAGGTGGCCACGGCTGGCCCGGTGCGCCCGCCAGGGCGAGCATTCCTATGGTTGTGAGGACGGCGAACAGGATGCCCTGGCCATCGACCATCCGCACCGTGTCGGGGAGCTGCGGCTCCTCGCTCACGCCCAGGGCCAGCTTCAGCGAGCGCGCGTCCGGCCACCGCCGCGCCGGGTCCTTGGCCAGGCAGCGCTCCACCGCCTGCAGCGTCGCATCGGAGAGGGTCGGCGCGAGCGACCGCAGGGGCGGCGGCTCCTGCGTGAGGTGCTTCGTCAGCACGTCCGCCGCCGTCTTCCCCTCGAACGGCAGGCGGCCGGTGAGCATCGCGTAGGCCATCACGCCCAGCGAGTAGATGTCGCTGCGCCCGTCGATCTCGGCGCGGCCCGCGGCCTGCTCGGGCGACATGTACGACGGAGTCCCCACCACGCTGCCCACCGCGGTCAGCGTTTCGCTCCCGCCCAGCGCCTTGGCCACACCGAAGTCGGTGAGCAGCGCGCGGCCGGACTCGTCGTCCAGGAGGACGTTGTCCGGCTTGACGTCGCGGTGGACCACGCCCTGCCGGTGCGCGTGGTCGAGGGCCTCGGCGACGTCGGCCAGGACGCGGCGGGCGTCCTCCTCGGGCAGCTTGCCGTCGCGGCGCAGGCGCGTGGCCAGGGACTCTCCACGCACGTAACCCATGACGAAGTAGGGCATCCCCTCCACGTCCCCGAAGGCGTGGAGCGGGACGATGTTCGGATGCGAGAGCCTGGCCGCCGTCCTCGCCTCACGGCGCAACCGGTCCTGGATCTCCCGCGCGTGGGAGTCGGTCTTGACGACCTTGATGGCGACCTCGCGGTCGAGTGTCATGTCGCGGGCCAGGTAGACCGCGCCCATGCCGCCCCGGCCCAGCAGCCGGACGATGCGGTACTGCGCCTGCAGCTTTGCCTCCAGCGCCGCCCGCAGAGGGTCTCCCTGGGCCGCCGGCTCCACCGGCACGGGCGCCCCGCAACGGGCGCAGAAGCGCGCGTCCTCGCCGAGCGCGCTCTGGCAGGCATGGCACCGCAGGCGCCGCCCCGCGGTCGTCCCATCGGCGGCAAGCCCTTCCTTCAGCAGACAGGCGGGGCACAGCCCACCCGCACGCTCCGCCTCGATTGCGGCACCGCAGTTCGGGCAGGTCTTCCGTTCCATTGGATCCTCCTGCCTCCCTATCAAGCAGCGCCCGCCGAAGGTTACACGCCGCCGCGCGAGGGCCCGAGGGTCTCCAGGAGGTATCGGATCTCGTCCTCGACGTCCCGGTCCGACCCGACGGTGTCGGCCACGCGCCGGCGCAGCTCGTCGCGATAACGTCGGCGCAGGCGATGGACGGCGACCTTGACGGCGCCCGCGGTCGTGCCCAGCTCGCGGGCCGCATCGGCGTGCGTTCCCGCGTCCGGGCCGGCGGTCAGGAACTCCTTCAGGCGATCGAAGAGGTCCGCCTTGCCGGCGGCCGCGTACTCCGCGCGCAGGGCCTCGAACACTCCGTCCAGGAGGGTGAGGCACCACTGCCGGTCGTAGAGTCGCTCGGGTGTCTCCGAATGCGCGAGGGCCCGCTCGTAGCGGCCCTCGGCGGTGGCGACGTCGATCGACAGCGGCACGCGGCCGCCCCCGCGCTTGCGGGCGAGCGCCCGGTCGCGCTCGTTGGCGAGGAAGAACTGGCAGTTCGTGAGCAGGAAGGAGCGAAACCGCCCGCGGCTCCGATCGGCAGCGCTCAGCTCGCCCTTCTCGATGAGCCGGGCGAAGAACCCCTGCGTCAGGTCCTGCGCGTCGTCGGGGGCGTGGCCTTTGCGCCGCACGAACGCGAAGACCGGATACCAGTAGAGCGAGCACAAGCGTGCGAGCGCCTCCTCCGCCGCCGCGGAGCCGCGCTGGCCGGCGGCCAGGACGAGGCTCCACTGCGTCGTCTCGAAGCGGCCACCGGCGCCGGGGCTCGTGCCCGCGCCGCTGCTCGAGGGCATGGCTGGACGGGCAGTGTAGCTCGGGACCTGTCAGGACGCGGTCGACGGACCTACCTTCAGCTCGATGTCGCGAAGGCTCGCATCCGACCCGGGACGGACGGCCGGGCGTTTCGACTAGGATCCGCGCGTGACGTCGATCCACGTCGCGGACTACGTCGTCATGGCCGCGTACTTCTCCGGCATGGCCGGGATCGCCTGGCTCGTCGGCCAGCGCAACCGGACCACCGAAGCGTACTTCCTGGGGGGGCGGGCGATGCCCGGGTGGGCGGTCGGGTTCTCGCTCGCCGGCACCGCGATCAGCTCGATCACCTTCCTGGCCCTGCCCGCCGATGCCTTCAAGACGGCCTGGCTGCGCATGCTCCCGAACCTGGTGCTGCCGCTGGGCGTGCTGGCCGCCTCGCTCTTCTTCCTCCGTTTCTACCGTGACGGCCGAACCACCACCGCCTTCGAGTTCCTGGAGGCGCGGTTCGGGCCGTCGACCCGGCTCTACGGCGCCTTCGCCTTCGTCGTGGGCCAGATGCTCCGCATCAGCCTCATCCTGTTCCTGCTCGGACAGCTCACCCACGAGCTGACCGGGCTGTCCCCCGAGACGAGCATCGTGGTCTCCGGCGTCTTCGTCGCCCTCTACACGGCGATGGGAGGCATCCAGGCCGTGGTGTGGACCGACGTCTCCCAGACACTCGTGCTGACGCTGGGGGGCGCGGCGTGCTTCGCGGTCGTGGTGTCTTCGCTGCCGGGGGGCCTGGCCGAGGTCCTGGCCACCGCCTGGGCGAGCGGCAAGCTGGGGTTCTCCGACCTGGCCGCCGACGGCACCCTGCAAGAGACGGCCCTCGGGCTCTCGCTGACGGAGAAGACGGTGAGCATGATGCTGCTGGTGGGGCTGAGCCACTGGCTGGCGGAGTACGCCTGCAACCAGAACGTGGTCCAGCGCTACTGCGCGTCGGCGAGCACCCGCGAGGCGCGCCGGGCCTTGTGGTTCGGATGCGGCGTGGCGATCCCGTTGTGGATCGGCTTCCAGCTCCTGGGCACCGCGCTGTGGGTCTTCTACCAGCGGTTCCCGAGCCCGACCTCGACGGCGATCCTGGCCGGCACGCTCAGCGCCGAGCGCATCGTGCCCCACTTCGTGGTGACCCAGTTGCCTCCCGGGCTCACCGGGCTGGTGCTGGCGGGCGTGGTCGCGGCGGCGATGTCGTCCCTCGACTCCAGCCTCAACGCCATCTCCACGGTGGGGATCGTCGACGTCTATCGCCGCCATGTCGCGAAGCAGCGGGACGACGGGCACTACCTGCGGATGGCCAGGGCCCTGTCGGGAGTCGCCTCCGCGGGCATGATCGCCGGGGCGCTCCTGCTGCTCGGCGCGCGGACGAAGACGCTCCAGGACACGGCCACCACGCTCATCGCCCTGACGTCCGGGGGGCTCCTGGGCCTCTACCTCCTCGGCTTCCTGACCCGGCGGGGCGACGCGAGGAGCGCGGGGCTCGCGATCGCCGCGACCCTGACGCTCTCGCTGTACCGGGCCCTGTCCCCGGCTCCCTGGTTCCCCGCCCCTCTGCGCCTGGCGCCGCTCGACGCCGTGCACGGGTACTACACGGCCCTGCTCGCGCAAGTGGTGATGTTCGGAGTGGGCTGGGCGGCGGGCCTGGCCCTGCCGCGCAGACGCTAGCCTCTCACCTCAGCGCGCGCGGCGCGCCAGCACCACGCGGGCGACCTCGAGGTGGATAGGGTCATCGATGTGCAGGGAGCTCTCCGCGGAGAGGGGCAGGCCGCGCACGTCCGCGCCCAGGCCGAAGTCCTTCCCGCTCCACTCCTCGAGCAGCCGCCGGCGGCGGACGAAGATGGCTCCGTCGAACACGTAGGCCGGGGGCAGGTCCTGGCGCTGCAGGTAGCTCTCGTTGGTTTCCGCGGAGAACGGGCGCACGCGGTCGCCCTCGAGCCGTTTCGCCCAGTAGGGGTGCTCGTGCTCGACGCGGAGGACGGTGGCCACCGAGTCCGCGCCGGACTCCTCGAGCTTGGCCACCGCCGCATCCACGTCCGCGCCCCTCAGTCCGGGCGAGGTGGCCTGCATCGACACCACCGCGTCCGCCCGGAAGCCCAGGCCGTCCATGGCCGCCAGCGCGTGCTGGACCACCGGGATGAGGCTCACGGTGTCGGTGGCCAGCTCCGGCGGCCGCACGAACGGCACTTCCGCCCCCCAGCGGCGCGCCGTCTCCGCGATCTCCTCGTCTTCGGTGGAGACGACCACCCGGTCGAGCCTCTCCGCCTCGCGTGCCGCCCCGATGGCCCATGCGATGAGCGGACGCCCGGCGACGTCGACGAGGTTCTTGCGCGGGATCGACTTGGATCCACCCCGGGCCGGGATGACGGCCAGCACCTTCATGAGGCCCCTCTCCTCTTGTCGAAGCGACGGGCGGGGATTGTAGCTGCTACGCTCTGCACACTCGCAAGGAGCACACATGCGCCTCTGCCGTCACGCGTCGGCTGTCCTGCCGCTCGCCACCCTCGCGGTGGCGTGGGCGGCGCCCCCTCCGGCCGCGCGCGGGGAGGAAGTGTCTCCGGGCGTCCAGATCGTCAGGGGTGCGGCGATCGCCGGCAAGATCGAGCGCTCGGCGCCGTCCCCCGGAGGCCGGGGCGGCGTGATCGCCCAGGACGAGGGCTGGCGGGTCCACGCCGCGGAGCGCGACGCGCCCGGCCTGGCCGAGATGCACGAGGGCGACACGGACGTGTGGTACGTCCTGGCCGGAAAAGCCACCCTGGTCACGGGAGGGACGATCGTGGACGCCTCGGTCACCGGCCCCGGCGAGCACCGGGGCCCCGCGATCCGGGGCGGTACCGAGCTCGCCGTGGCCGCGGGTGACCTCGTCGCCATCCGCCCCGGCGTGCCGCATTGGGTCAAGGCCGTGGATGGCCGCGTGAGGTACCTGACGGTCAAGGTGCAGGGACGCCCGGCTCCCGCCGGCGGCGCACGCTGAGTCGATGCAATGGCTGCCGCTCGCGCTCGCCGTGCTGGGATGGCACTCGCTGCTCGCCGTTCTGAGCGGCGCCGCGCGCGTGCAGCCGGCGCTGCGCTCGCCGGCCTTCCTGATCGCCTTCGCGCTGCCGGCCGCAGGCGCGGCGATCCTCCTGCGCGGCCCGGACCTGGGGACGCCCGCCGGGCGCCGGCTGCGGCTGTGGGCTCACCTGGCGACGCTCGCCCCGGTGATCGCGACGGCTCTGCGGGTGCCGCCGGGCCTGCCGGCGCGCCCCGCGTGGCTGGCGCTCTTCGGCGCGCCGCTCGCCGTATCGTTGTGGCGCAGCCTGCGCGGGGACGCCATCACGCCGCTCGCCATCGCGGCCCCGCCGCCGCCCCTCGCGATCAAGCTCCATCGCTGGAGCGCCGCCATCATCGTCTCTTTCGCCGCGCTGCATTTCGCCTCTCACCTGTCGGCGGCGGTGAGCCTGGCCCTCAATACGCGCGTGGTGGACGCGGCGCGGCTCGTCTACAAGCAGCCGCCGGTCGAGATGCTGCTGCTGCTCGCGCTGCCCGTCCAGATCGGAACCGGCCTGTGGCTGTTCAGGGCCGCCAGGGACCGCGCGCTCGACGGCTGGGACCGGCTGCAGCTCGCCTCG
>DATKEG010000089.1:0-15682 GCA_035544515.1 Vicinamibacteria bacterium
GTTGCTCGTCGAGCGTCCGGCGGCGACGATGTCGGGCCGCTCGTCGCCGTCGAGGTCCGCGACGAACAGGTCCTCCGTGGCCATGCCCCCGTCGTCCACCATCGTCTTCGAGACGAGCGCTCCTGCGCCGTCGACGGCGTAGAGGGCGAGACCTGGCCTCGGCCCACTCCGCCAGCCCACGACCAGCTCGTCTTCGCCGTCGCCGTCGAAGTCGCCCCAGCCCAGGGCGTGGGCCTGGTCGAGCGCGGTCTCGATCGTCGCGCGGGCCCACACGCCGGGTCTCTCCGCGTAGACGACGATGGCGGCGCCGTGCCAGGGTTCGACGGTGGCCAGCATGCGCCGTCCGCCGACCTTCCCGAGCTTCACCTCGCCGGGCGCGCCCTCGCCGATCAGCGTGCGCGACCAGGTCCCATCGCTGTTCCGCTCCAGCGCGTACAACCCTTCCTTGCTCGCGGTGACGATCTCGGACTGCGGGTCCCGATCGAGGTTCATCGTCAGGAAGTTGTGCTGGATGTGGTTGGCCTCGGCCGCCACCTCCATCGGCCAGGGTTCGTCCCGGGGACGAGGCGGCGGCCGGAACACCAGGACGCGCGCGCTCGGGCCGTCCCACTCCGGGCCCTTCGCTCCCCTTCCGTGCAGGGGTGCCACGATCAGCTCGAGCTTCCTGTCGCCGTCGACATCGGCCCACTGGATGCGGTGCAGCGTCGGCTCCGCGGCGATGGGGAACACCTCCCATGCCGGCGTGCCACCCGGTGCGCCCTGCCGGACCCACTGCAGGGTCCCGGTGTTCTGACCGCCCCAGCCCGCGCCCAGCGCCACGTCGAGGCGTCCGTCCCCGTCCACGTCGTGCGGGGCCAGCGTCACGTTGTCGGGCGTCGTGGCGCCGGCGCCCAGGATGACCCTCCGTTCCCACGTGGGCGCCCGGAACCAGACGAGCTCGGTCCCGTTGATCGCCAGGATGTCGGTGCGGCCGTCGCCGTCGACGTCGCCCGGCACGACGGCGTACCCCACGCCGAAGCCGCTGGCGATCTCCTGGACGCGAAACGTCAGCGTGGGACGGGGCGTACCACCCTCTCGACCGGCTCCCGCGGCCATGGGCAGCGAGGCGGCCGCGAGTGCCGCGGCGACCGCCAGGCGCCGAGCGTCGTCGCAGGTCATGGCGACACCAGCTTACTTCCCCCTGACGAGATTGAGGTCCGCGGTCGCCATCCAGTACCATCCGCCGTCCTGAGAGGAGGCAAGCGGTGGCACCACTCGGTAAGATCGTGTGGATCGGGCGGGCGATCTCGGTCCTGGCGGGGCTCGCATTCCTGCTGAGCGGGCTGATCAAGCTGAGGGGCGGACCCGAGCTGGACGAGGGCCTGGCCCCCCTCGGCCTGCCCGCGTCGCTGATCCTGCCGCTCGCGATCCTCGAGATCTCGTGCGCCGTGATCTACCTGGTCCCCCGGACCGCGGTCCTGGGCGCGATCCTGCTCGCCGGCTACATCGGGGGTGCGATCGTCACCCACTGGCGGGTGGGCGATCCCTTCTTCGTCCAGATCGCGCTCGGGCTCCTCGTTTGGCTCGGCCTGTACCTGCGCGAGCCGCGCCTGAAGGCGCTGATCCCGCTGCGGACGCGCTGACGGCATCGGCGTGACCGCCACCGACACCCATCGCGCCATCGACGCGGTCTGGAGGATCGAGTCGGCCCGGATCATCGCCGGCCTGGCGCGCATCGTGCGCGACGTGGGCCTGGCCGAGGAGCTGGCCCAGGACGCGCTGGTCGCGGCGCTGGAGCGCTGGCCGGAGTCGGGCGTCCCCGCCAACCCGGGCGCCTGGCTCATGGCCACGGCGAAGCATCGCGCCATCGACCGGCTGCGCCGGCGCAAGCGGCTGGAGCGCAAGCACGAGCAGCTCGGGCGCGAGCTGGAGGCTCGGCGCGAGCTGGCCGTGGCCGATTTCGAGACCGCGGCCGACGACGACATCGGCGACGACCTCCTGGGCCTGATGTTCACGGCCTGCCATCCCGTCCTCTCGACCGAGGCGCGCGTCGCCCTCACGCTCCGCCTGCTCGGCGGCCTCACCACCGGGGAGATCGCGCGCGCCTTCCTCGTCCCGGAGCCGACCGTCGCCCAGCGCATCGTGCGGGCCAAACGGACGCTGGCCGAGGCCCGCGTCCCGTTCGAGGTGCCCCGGGGGGCCGAACGCGCCGCGCGCCTGTCGTCGGTGCTGGGTGTGCTGTACCTGATCTTCAACGAGGGCTACGCGGCGACCACGGGCGACGACTGGATGCGTCCCGCGCTGTGCGAGGAGGCGCTCCGCCTGGGCCGCATCCTGGCCGGGCTCGCCCCGGACGAGCCGGAGGTCCACGGCCTGGTCGCGCTGATGGAGATCCAGGCGTCCCGCGCGGCCGCGCGGACGGGTCCGTCGGGAGAGCCCATCCTGCTCCTGGACCAGGACCGCGGGCGCTGGGACCGGATCCTCATCCGGCGCGGCCTGGCGGCGCTCGAGCGCGCGGAGGCGCTCGGCGGCGCACTCGGCCCTTACGCGCTGCAGGCGGCCATCGCCGCCTGCCACGCGCGCGCGCGTGCCCCCGAGGAGACGGACTGGCCGCGCATCGCGGCGCTCTACGACGCGCTGGCCCGGCTCGCCCCCTCCCCCGTCGTGGAGCTGAACCGCGCGGTCGCGGTGGCCATGGCCTTCGGCCCCGCCGCCGGCCTCGCGCTGGCCGACGCGCTCACCTCGGAGCCGTCACTCGAGACCTACCATCTCCTGCCCAGCGTGCGCGGCGACCTCCTGGCCCGGCTCGGCCGCCGCGACGAGGCGCGGGCGGAGTTCGAGCGCGCCGCCTCGCTCACGCGCAACGCCCGCGAGCGCACGCTGCTCCTGGAGCGCGCGGCGACGTGCGCCCGCGACTCGCGGTAGCGGGAGATAATCGGCCGTGCTCTGGCAACTTCCCCTCCTCGCCGCCCTGGCCGCCACCCCGGCCGAGGACGCCGAGGTCCGCATCGTGGAATACCTGCGGCAGCACGTGAAGCCGGGCCGGGAGCTGGTCGTCTCCGACCTGTACAACCGCGTGTTCACGGCCCCCGAGGAGCGCGCGGTCCTGGACCGCCTGTTCGACACCTTCTTCAGGATTCCGCTCTTCGCGGTGCAGTACCAGAAGGCCACGGGCCGGCCGCCGACGCTCGCGGAGATCGGCGAGCAGTTCCGCTTCAACGTGCCGGGCCAGGCGGAGGTGATGCTCCGCATCATGGAGTCGGACCCGCGGCTGCCGAAGTTCCTGGCGCGGCACGCGCGGACCGGCGAGATCGAGAAGGTCGAGGTCGAGGCCATCCTGGCCGACCCGCGCTTCGGCCGGCAGCTCGAGCGCACCATCGCGGGCTTCGAGGGCCGGCCGGCGCCCCCGTTCTCGATCGCGACCTACGACGGGCCGCCGATCGCCTCGGCCGCTCTCGCCGGCAAGCCGCACGTGCTGTACTTCTGGTTCACCGGCTGTCCGCCCTGCGTGAGCACCACGCCGATGCTCGTCGAGCTTTACCGGGACTACCGGCCGCAGGGGCTCGAGATCGTGGGCGTCAACGCCGATGTCGTCCTCGAGATCCCGGTGGACGAGGCGGAGCGCCTGGAGCACGCGCGCCGGAGCGCCATCCCGTTCCCCCTGGCCCACCTCACGCCCGAGATGCAGGCCGCCTACGGACAGGTGAGCGTGTTCCCCACGCTCTTCTTCGTCGACCGCCGGGGCACGATCGTCGCGCAGCTCGTGAGCGCCCCGCCGCGCGCCGCGCTCGAGGAGGCGATCCGGCTCGCCTTGCGGTAGGCGGCCCCAGCTAAGCTAGCGCGCCGGCCGGCCGGGAGCCGCCCGCTCGGCGGGCGGCGCGGGCAACGACGCGCTTCCCTCGCGGCGCGGTTCGGACGCGGATGGGGGCCTTCCCGCCGCGGCCGCGGTCGTCAGCGTCTTGGCCTGTCGCCGGCCGTCCCTGTGCATCAGCTCCGCCTGGATCTCGGTCCCCGCCTCGAACTGCTCCTTGAGCCGCGCGTATTGGGCGAGCACCTGCGGCACGTAGTTTCGCGTCTCGGCGGCCAGCGCGGCCACCCCCGCGCGCAGGTAGCCCGCGTTGAGCGGCCCGCCGTTGTATTCGGCCAGCACCATCTCGGGATCGCCGTACGTGG
Source organism: Vicinamibacteria bacterium (assembly GCA_035544515.1). Taxonomy (GTDB): domain Bacteria; phylum Acidobacteriota; class Vicinamibacteria; order Fen-336; family Fen-336; genus DATKEG01. The sequence goes on from DATKEG010000089.1 coordinate 4,153, forward strand.
CGAAGAGGATGTCGAGATAGAGCGCGGCCGCCTCCGTGTTCTTCTCCGGGTCGTAGAGCGCCGCCTCGTCGAAGTCCCAGCCCAGCCCGCGCAGGAGCAGGCGTCCGGTCGCCGGCCAGATCTGGTACAGGCCGCGCGCGTTGGCGTGGCTCCTGGCCTGCGGCTCGAAGCGGCTCTCGACGGTGCCGATGGCCAGGAGCAGGAGGGGATCCACCGCCGGGTACTTCTCGCTGGCGCGCAGGGCCAGCTCCGCGTAGCGGTAGGCGTCGCCGAGGCTCACGCGCCCGTTCACCCGCAGGATGTGGTCGCGCATCCCGAGCAGCAGCTGCCTCTGCCTGGCCTCGAAGGCGAGTCCCGATTCCACGTGATGGACCTTCCGTTCGAACCGGGCCATGGCCAGCGCGGTGTCCTGGCTCCGGCCTTCGAGCGCGGCCAGCGCGCGGTGGCCCAGCACCACCACCGCCAGCAGCAGCAGGCAGAGGCAGAGGAAGGCCAGGGACTGCCACCCGCTTCCCTGGCGGATCACGATCGTCCGCGGCTCCGTCTCGCGCGCCTGGGCGCTCGCGTGCCGCAGCGGGTGGTCGGCCACGTCGCCGATCCGGACGGCCTGCTCGTTCCTGCTCATGTTTCCTCCCACCGATCGCCTCCAGGCGAGCGGATTCCCGACCCGCGTTTCCGGCAGGAAGGACCTGAGAGGGCCGCTCGTCGGCGGATGCCTGAGCCGGGCCGCAACCCCGTCCCGTCCGGGCAGGGTACAGGCCCCTGCCCGACCTGATTATGAAGTAGGTCACAAGCCGGCGGGACGGAGTTGCCGACGCCCTTCCGATCCGGGAGCATGACCGGCAAGTCGCCGGGATCCAAGGGCTTGGGAGATGGATCCAGGACGCGGGATCGGCTCGATCCGGACCGAGGTTGCCTCTGCCCGAGTCGCCCGCTATCCTCGCGCGATCCGATACAGGCGCGGCCGCGTGTCCGCGGGAGGGATGAGACATGGCGAGTCGAAGACGTTTTCTCGGGACGCTTTCCGCGCTGCCGCTGGCGGGTGGCTTCGGCGCGGCGGCCCCGGCCGCCGCCGCCTTTCGTAAGCGGGACTACTTCCGCGACCTGGGCGTGCGGCCCTTCATCAACGCTGCCGGCACGTACACGGCCATGACCGCCTCGCTCATGCCTCCGGAGGTGATGGAGGCGATCCAATACGCCTCCCGGCACTACGTCATGCTCGACCAGCTGCACGACCGCGTGGGAGAGCGGATCGCGAAGCTCGTGCGCAGCGAAGCGGCCATGGTCACGTGCGGAGCCGCCTCGGCCCTGACCCTGGGAACGGCCGCCGTCCTCACGGGCAAGGACCCGCGGAAGATCGTCGATCTCCCCGACCTCGCCGGCATGAAGAGCGAGGTCATCATCCAGAAGTCGCACCGGTTCGGCTACGACCACGCCGTGCGCAACTGCGGCGTGCGGCTCGTGGAGGTGGAGACGCGCGAGGACCTGGAGCGCGCGGTGACCGACCGGACCGCGATGATGCTCTTCTACAACAACAACAACGGCGTGGGACGGATCCGGGACGAGGAGTTCGTGGAGCTGGGCCGGAAGCACGGCATCCCCACCTTCAACGACGCCGCGGCCGACGTGCCGCCGGTGGACAACCTCTGGAAGTACACCCGGATGGGCTTCGACCTGGTCACGTTCTCCGGCGGCAAGGGCATCCGCGGACCGCAGAGCGCCGGCCTGCTGCTCGGCCGCAAGGACCTCATCGAGGCGGCGCGCCTGAACGCTCCGCCCAACGGCAACACGGTCGGCCGCGGCATGAAGGTGAACAAGGAGGAGATGCTGGGGATGCTGGTCGCGCTGGAGCTGTACCTCGACCGCGACCACGCGCGCGAGCGCCGCGAGCTCGACCAGCGCGCCGAGACCATCCGCGCGAGCGCGGCGGCCGTGCCCGGCGTGAAGGCCGAGGTCTTCGTGCCCGAAATCGCGAACCACGTCCCGCACCTCCGCATCTCCTGGGAGGGCGCCGACGAAGCGGCGGCGGCGGCGGTGGTGAAGGCCCTGCAGGACGGAGAGCCCTCGATCGGCATCCGCTCCGAGGGCCAGGACCTCGTCGTCGGCGTCTGGATGATGCGGCCGGGCGAAGAGAAAGTCGTCGCCCGGCGCCTCCGCCAGGCGCTGAGCACGAAGGCCTGAGATGCGAGGCGCGGCGCTGGCGCTGCTGGCCCTTCTCCCGCTGCTCCCGATCACGGAACGGCTCTCGGCGGCCTCGGGTGAGGCGACGCGGGTGCGCTTTCCGGCCGACGTCCCGCCGCGCAACGACATCCGCGTGGAGAACCGGGTGCCCACGCGCATGCGGGACGGCGTCACCCTGTACGCCGACGTCTACCGGCCGGCCGGCGACGGACGACATCCCGTCCTCGTGTCCAGGACGCCCTACAGCACCGAGCGCTTCCCCGCCGCCTACGACGCGGCCGTCTACTTCGCCCAGCGCGGCTACGTCTACGTGTTCCAGGACGTGAGGGGACGCCACGAGTCGGACGGACGCTGGGAGCCCTTCTTCGACGACGAGAAGGACGGCTACGACACGGTGGAATGGGCGGCGAAGCAGCCCTGGTCGGACGGCAAGGTCGCCATGCAGGGCGGCTCGTACCTCGGGCAGAACCAGTGGCGGGCCGCGCAGGCCGCCCCGCCCAGCCTTCTCACCATCTTCCCCATGGTGGCCTCGACCAGCATCTACCACGACTGGATCACGCTCAACGGCGGCTGGCGTCTTTCCTTCAACTTCGGGTGGGGGCCGGTCCGCCAGGAGTCGCGCATCATGCAGAACCCCGGCCCGCACACCGCGGCCGGGGTCCGCGCCATCCACTACGACCACGTACAGTGGCACCTGCCGCTGAATACCATGCAGCGGCAGGTGGGCCGCCGCGCGCGCTTCTACGACGATTGGCTGGCCCACCCGGACTACGACGCGTACTGGAAGCCGCTCAACGTGGAGGAGGTGTTCGAGACGATCGGCGTGCCCGTGCACACGTTCGGTGGATGGTTCGACATCTTCAGCCAGGGCACGCTGCGCGGCTACGCCGGGATGAGCCAGAAGGGGGCGACGGAGAAGGCGCGGCGCCTGAGCCACCTCGTGATCGGGCCGTGGGGACACGGTCCCGCGCAGAAGTTCGGGGCCCTCGACTTCGGACCCGAGGCCAACGTCGACGCGCTCAGCCTGCAGCTCCGCTGGTACGACTACTGGCTCAAGGGCATCGACAACGGGCTCGCGGCCGAGCCTCCGGTGAAGCTCTTCGTCATGGGCCGCAACCAGTGGGTCTACGAGCGGGAGTATCCGCTGGCGCGGACGGAGTACCGGCCTCTCTACTTCGCCGGCGGCGGCCGCGCCAACGGCAGCCGTGGGGACGGCCGCCTGACCTGGGAGAAGCCGGCGGGCTCCTCCGCGCCCGATCGCTTCCGCTACGATCCCGACGATCCCGTGCCGTCGCTCGGCGGGAACAACTGCTGCGGCACGCCCACGCCCGCCGGGCCGATGGACCAGCGGCCCGTCGAAGCCCGCCGCGACGTGCTGCTCTACACCTCGGACGTCCTGCCGGAGGAAGTCGAGGTCACGGGCCCGGTCAAGGTCTTCCTCTACGCTTCCTCCGACGCCGTGGACACCGACTTCGTGGCCCGGCTCGTGGACGTGCATCCGGACGGCGCGAGCTACAACATGGCGGAGGGCATCGTGCGCGGCCGCTACCGCGAGAGCCTGGTCGAGCCGAGCCTCCTCACCCCGGGCCGGGTGTATCGCCTGGAGATCGACCTCGTGGGGACGTCGATCGCCTTCCAGAAGGGCCACCGGATCCGCGTGCACGTCACGAGCAGCCACTTCCCGCAGTTCGACCGCAACCCGAACACGGGGGCGCCCTTCGGCACCACGGACAGGGTCGAGGTGGCGCAGCAGACCGTCTACCACGACGCGGAGCGGCCCTCGCACATCCTGCTGCCGGTGATCCCCCGGAGGTAGCCCTCGCCGATGCCGCCAGGACGCGCGGTTCCACCCGTCGTCACCACGGCGTTGCCCGCCGACGTGCCCGCGGCGATCCGCGAGGCCAAGGCGCGGCTGCGCGAGCGGCTCGGCGATCCGGCGGCGGCGCTCGCCGAGGTCGAAGACGCGATGCGGCGCGAGGCGGCGCAGGTGGTCGCCGACCGGGAGGCCGGACGGGCGGTCTTCCCCGTCGTCCGGTTCGCCGACGTGGCCGCCGGCGCCGTACCCGCGGACGTCCTGGCCTCGGTCCGCCGGCGCGGGTGCGCCGTGGTCAAGGGCACGTTCCCGCGCGCGCGCGCGGAACGGTGGGACGCGTCGCTGGCCGCCTATCTCGAAGACAACCGGTTCGCCCAGCGCTACCGCGGTCCCGCCGACGACGTCTTCGGCGGGCTGGCCTCCGGCAAGCCGCAGATCTACGGCGTGTACTGGTCGAAGCCGCAGATGGAGGCGCGCCAGGACGAGAACATGATCGCGGTGCGGTCGTTCCTGAACGGCTTCTGGCGGCACGAGTCCGCGGGACGGACCTGGTTCGATCCCGACCGCGACACCGCCTACCCCGACCGCATCCGGCGGCGCGAGCCCGGCTCGCCGTCGCTCGGCCTCTCGCCTCATGCCGACAACGGCTCCATCGAGCGCTGGCTCCTGCCCTCGTACCAGGAGGTGTTTCGCCACGTCTTCTCCGGGCACTGGCGCGACTACGACGCCTGGGACGGCGCCTACCGCACGGAGGTCCACGAGTTCCCCTCCACGGTCATGTGCTCCGCCTTCCGCACCTTCCAGGGCTGGACCGCGCTCTCCGACATGCGGCCCGGCGACGGCGTGCTGCACGTGGTGCCCATCCCCTCCGCCATGGCCTACGTGCTGCTGCGCGCGCTGCAGGACGACGTCCCCGCCGGCGACCTGTGCGGCGCGGTCAACGGCCAGGCCCTGCCCATCGATGCGCGGTGGCACGCGGTCCTGCTGCCCGCGCTGGTCTCCATCCCCGCCGTGGAGCCCGGCGACACGGTGTGGTGGCATTGCGACCTCGTCCACGCGGTCGCGGACGACACCACGCGGGAGCGGTGGGGCAACGTCATGTACATCCCCTGCGCGCCCTGGTGCGAGAAGAACGCCGCCTACGCCGCCGCCTGCGGGCAAGCCTTCCTCGGCGGCGCCAGCCCGGGCGACTTCGCGCCGGAGGACTACGAGGCCGATTGGACGGGACGGGCCACGCTCGACGACCTGAGCGCGGTCGGCCGCAGACAGCTCGGCCTGGAAGCCTGGTAGAGGCCCTTCGGCCGTACGCTTGAGCCGTGCCGCTCCTCGTCGCCCTGGCCGTGGCCCTCGCCCTGCCGCTCCTGTTCCTCGCCCTGATGCCGCTCTCGCTCGTGCTGCGCTACCGCGCGGGCACGGCACGGCGGCTGGCCCGGGGCTGGGTGGCGGCGTTGAACGTGCTGGCGATCGCGTTTTCGGCCGCGATCTTCCTGGCCGTGGCCGCCGCCACGAGCGTCTGGGTGCCGCGGGCGTTCGCCTACGGCGTGGCCGGGATGGCCGGAGGGTGCCTGCTCGGCCTGCTGGGCCTCTGGCTGAGCCGGTGGGACGAGACGCCGCGGTCGCTGCACTACACCCCCAACCGCTGGCTGGTCCTCGCCGTCACGCTGGTCGTGACGTCGCGGCTCCTCTACGGGTTCTGGCGCGGCTGGCACGCCTGGCGCACTACGCCGGACGACGCGTCCTGGCTCGCCGCCGCCGGCGTCGCCGGCTCCCTGGCCGCCGGCGCGCTCGTGCTCGGCTATTACCTGGCGTATTGGACCGGCCTGTGGCTTCGGCTGCGGCTCCACCGGCGGCGGTGGACGGCCGGCGGCCGCCTCTCGCGCAGATAGAGTCCCGACTCCTGTATCAGCGGGACGATGCCGGCGGCGCGTCGCGGACGGTGGGATAGCGGATCCCCAGCTGCTCGAGGTAGGTCTTGTAGCGGGTGGGATCGAAGTAGTAGGGCTTGAGCCGGGGCGCGTACTCGGCCATCACTTTCGCGTTGAGCCAGACGGCGGGCACGTCGTCGGGCCGCACCAGCGGCGTGTAGGCCAGGTCCTTGGTCTGCACGTCGCGGAAGTAGCCCCAGGCCTGCTTGACGATCTCGGGCCGGAGCAGGAGATCGAGCATGGTCATCGCCTGCACCTTGGCGCCCGCGGTCGCGCCCTTGTGGGCGATGGGCGTGGCCATGGCGATCGCGTTCGACCAGTGATGGCCCGGCAGGTCGGGGATGTTCGAGGGATAGCGCAGCGTCACCGTGGGCACGCTCCAGGAGACGTCGCCGATGTCGTCGGAGCCGCCGCCTTTCTTGTCCTCGTCCTTCTTCGGCTCGAGGAGCGGCTCCACCGCGGTGCTGAGGCCCTTGTCGGCCACCCTCAGCTCGCGCTGCACGGCCCGGGCCAGCGCCTGGTCGGCCTCGCTCCAGCTCGGAAGGCCGACGGCCTGGATGTTCTCGTGCACGACCTGCGCGACCACCTTGTTGAAGTGCTGCGGCCAGGCGGCGCCGAGCACGCGCGAGCGCTGCGTGGTGCCGGTCATGAGGGCGGCGCCCTCGGCCATGGCGTTGCCGACGTCCCAGAGCTCCTTGATGCGGGGATATTCGGTCTCGCGGAAGTAGTACCAGACCGACGCACGCGAGGGAACGACGTTGGGCTGGTCGCCTCCGTCCGGGATCACGTAGTGGGACCGGTGCTGGAGGCGGAGGTGCTCGCGCCGGAAGTTCCAGCCCACGTTCATCAGCTCCACCGCGTCGAGCGCGCTCCGGCCCCGCCAGGGCGCGCCCGCGCTGTGCGCGCTCTCCCCTTCGAAGACGTACTCCACCGAGACGAGGCCGCTCGAATCCGGAACGCCCCAGGACGTCGAGAGCTTGTCGGAGACGTGCGCGAACAGGGCCACGTCGACGTCCGCGAAGACGCCCGCACGCACGAGGTACGCCTTGCCGCCGAGGAGCTCCTCCGCCACTCCGGGCCACAGGCGGATCGTCCCGGGCAGCCTCTCGCGCTCCAGGATCTTCTTCACGGCCAGGGCCGCGGTGACGTTGACCGCGTGGCCCGAGTTGTGCCCTTCCCCGTGGCCGGGCGCGCCCTCGACGATCGGGTCGCGATAGGCGACGCCCGGCTTCTGCGACGCCTTCGGGATGGCGTCGAGGTCGGAGCCGAGCGCGATCACCGGCTTTCCCGCGCCCCAGGTGGCGACCCAGGCCGTGGGCAGGCCCGCGACGCCCTCCTCGACCGTGAAGCCGTTCCGCCGCAGGAGGCCCACGAGATACCGCGAGGTCTCGACCTCGTGGAAGGCCAGCTCCGAGAAGCTGAACAACATGTCGACCGTCTGCTGCGTGAGGCCGGCCATGCGCTCGACGTCCGCGGCCGCCTCGCGCTTGAGCTCGTCCAGGCGCCCGACGGCAGGTGCCGGCTTCGCGGCGTGCGCGGCCGCGGAGAACCCGAGCCCGAGCAGGAGAGGCGCCAGGTGTCGCCCGATCATCGTGCGCCCATTCTATGCGGGCCGCTCGCCACTGAGGCCCTCCCGGACTACGATTCCCGTCTTGGCCGGCGAGGCGGACCTTTCGGCCGTGGAGGCGGTCGCCCGCATGCGGGAGGGCGACCTCGAGGCCCAGGACTACGCCCGCGCGCTCCTCGCGCGCTGCCAGGCCGGCCGCCACCTCAACGCCTTCATTGCCCTCTCGCCCGAGACGGTGCTCGAAGCGGCGCGGGCCGCCGATCGCCACCGCGCGGCCGGCTGCCACCTCGGTCCGCTGCACGGCCTGCCCATCCCGATCAAGGACAGCGTCAACACCCGCGACTACCCTACGACGTCGGGGACGCCGTCCCTCCGCGGCTTTCGGCCGCGAGACGACGCGCCCGTCGTGCGCGCCCTGCGCGACGCCGGCGCGATCGTGCTGGGGAAGACGAACCTGTCCGAGCTGTCGCTGGGCTGGACCAGCGCCAACGCCGCGTTCGGCGCGGTGCGGAACCCGCACGACCCGGCGCGGATCCCCGGCGGCAGCAGCGGCGGCACGGCGGTCGCGGTGGCCACGGGCATGGCGCCGCTGGGCGTGGCCGAGGACACCTGCGGCTCCATCCGCGTGCCCGCGGCCCTGAGCGGGATCGCCGGCTTCCGGCCCACCACCTTCCGCTATTCGCCCCGCGGCGTCATGCCGCTGACGCCGACGTTCGACACGATCGGGCCCCACGCACGGACGGTGGACGACCTCGCCCTCTTCGACACCGCGGTCACCGGCGATCTCAACCCGCTGCGAGCGGTCTCCCCCCGCAGCGTGCGGCTGGCCGTCTCGCGCGCGCATTACTTCGCCCTTCTCGATCCCGAGGTCGCGCGCGTGATCGATGAGGCGCTGGCGGCGCTTCGTGACGCGGGCATGAGTGTCGTCGAGGAGGACGTCCCGGACGTGACCCGGCTCGTCGCCGACGCGAACTTCCCGATCATCTTCCACGATTCGATGGCGATGATCGCGCGGTACCTCGAGGAGTTCGAGACCGGCGTGACCGTCGAGCAGCTCCTGGGCGCGGCCACTCCGGCCGTGCGGGAGAACCTCGACGCGCGCCGGCTGCCCGGGGGCCGGCTCTTTGTGTCGCCCGAGGCCTACGCCGCGGCCCGCGACGTCCACCGGCCCGCGTTGCAGGAGGCCTTCCGCGGCTACTTCTGCCGCACGGGCGCGGCCGCGATCGCCTTCCCCACGACACTCGTCCCCGCCACGCCGATCGGGCAGGACCAGGACGTCGAGATCGCCGGCCAGAAGGTCCCGTTCCGCACCGCGATGTCGCGGAACATCGCTCCCGGAAGCTGCGCCGGCCTGCCCGGGCTCGTGCTCTGTGCCGGAGTGACCCGGGACGGTCTGCCGGTCGGCATCGAGTTCGACGGACCGGCGGGGAGCGACCGGGAGCTGCTGGCGCTCGGGAGAGCGCTCGAACGGGTCCTCGGCCCCCTGCCCCGGCCGCGGGATCCGGCCTCCTGATCGTCCAGCGGCTAGCTGCCGAGCTGGCGGTGCCGTCCGGCCAGCCGCGCCACCGCCGTCGTCAGCTCGTCGAGCTGGACGGGCTTGGGCAGGTGCAGGTCGAAGCCCGCGGCCAGGGCACGGATGCGGTTCTCGACGCCGGCGTACGCGGTGATCGCGATGGAGGGGGTGAGACCGCCCTCCTCCGGCGGCAGGCGGCGGATGCTTTGCACCAACGAGTACCCGTCCTTGTCCGGCATCTCGATGTCGGCGAGCAACACGTGCGGGCGATACTCCGGCAGCGCCGCCACCGCGGCGTCGGCCGAAGGGAGCCTCAACACCGTCGCCCCGCTCTGCTCGAGCACGATCCCGAGCAGCTCCCGCGCGTCCGCCTCGTCGTCCACGAGCATGACCCGCACGCCCTGCAGCGACACCGGCGCCTGCCCCGGCGTCGAGGAGGCGGCCTGCGACCGCGGCCGAGGGTCCGCGGTCTCGCCGGCCGCCACGGACCGGCGCGGCAGATCGACGACGAACACCGCGCCCGAGCCCCCGGCGCGGTTCTCCGCCCGGACCCCCCCACCGTGGAGCTCGACGAGGTGCCGCACGAGAGCCAACCCCAGGCCCAGCCCTCCGTGCGCCCGGGTGCTCGAGGAGTCCGCCTGGCGGAAGCGCTGGAACAGGTAGGGCAGGAAGCCGGCCTCGATGCCGGGGCCGCTGTCCTCGACCGTGATGGCGATGTGCGAACCGACGGCCTCGAGCCGCACCTGCACGCGGCCGCCTTTGGGCGTGAACTTGACGGCGTTGGAGAGCAGGTTCCAGAGGATCTGCTGGAGGCGCTCCTCGTCCCCCGAGATGGGGCCGGCGGAAGGGTCCAGGATGGTCTCGATGCGGATGTCCTTGGCCGCGGCGGCCGGGCGCACCGTGTCCACCGCGTGCTCGATGGCGGTCAGGGGATGGACGGGGCGCACGTTCAGACGGAGGTTGCCCGTGATGATCCGGGAGACGTCCAGGATGTCGTCGATCAGGCGCGACTGCTGGGCCGCGTTGCGGTCGATCGTCTCGATGCCCTTGCGCGCGAACTCGGCGTCGAGGGCGCCGCTCTTGAGGATGTGCGCCCAGCCCACGATCGCGTTGAGGGGCGTCCGCAGCTCGTGCGAGAGCGTGGCCAGGAAATCGTCCTTGAGGCGGCTGCTCTCGGTGGCCTGGCTCAGCGCGGTCTGGGTCTCGGTGTAGAGGCGGGCATTCTCCACGGCCAGGCCCGCGCGGCGGCCCAGGAGCTCCGCCATGGTCAGGTCCTGCTCGTCGTACCGGCGGCCCGAGGAGGCGGTGGTGAGGAGCGTCAGGGCGCCGACGACGCGGGCGCGCGCCTTCAGGGGCACGCAGATGTACGACCGGAGCCCCAGCTCGCGGAGCACGCGCAGGTGCTCGGGATCCTTCGCCCCCCCCTCGAGCATCTCGTCCGTCACCTCGCTCCGCAGCTCGGACCTTCCGGTGCGCAGGACGGCCCCCACCCCGGAGGCGGCCTCGAGGTCGGTCGGGTAGCGCTCTTCCAGCTCCCGGGCCCACGCCTCCTTGGCCGGTTCGACGTGAGCCACCGCCAGGCGCCGCAGCCGCCCGCCCTCGGCGACCACGTCCACGGTGCACCAGTCCGCGATGCGGGGCACGGAGAGCCGGGCCACCGCGGCCAGCGTCTCCTCGTAGGCAAGAGACGACGCCAGCAGCTCGCCCGCCTCGCTCAGGAACCGCAGCCGCGCCGTGAGGCGCCGGCGCTCGGTCACGTCCTCGAAGATGCTGACGGCGCCCACGATCTTCCCGGCGTCGTCGCGCAAGGGCGTGGCCTTGTTCACGGCCCAGCGCTCGGCCTGTGAGGACTTCACCCGGAACCGCATCACCGCTTCCACGCGCTCCTCTCCGCGGAGGGCGCGGCGGGCCGGGAGCGCGTCGTGCGGGAAGGGAGCGCCCTGCTCGTCGAAGATCTCGAGGCCGGAGATGACGTCCGGGACGCAGGCGGCAGCCATCTCCGCCGCGCCGGCGAACCCGCACATCCGCGCCGCGGTGTCGTTGGCCAGCACCACGCGGCCGTCGTGCCCCTGCACCAGGATGCCCTCGGCGATCCCCTGGAACACGAGACGGAGCTGCTCGTGCGCCTCGTGGAGCCGCGCGTGGGCCCGCTCTGCCTCCGCGTGCGCCGCCCTTTCCACGGCGAGCTGCACGCGCTGCTCGTCCGCGGCCTTGCGCGCGCTGAGGTCCCCCGTGACCTTGGCGAAGCCGACGAGGACCCCACGCTCGTCGCGCACGGGCGTGATGGTGACGTCCGCCCAGAAGCGGGACCCGTCCTTGCGCAGGCGCCAGCCCAGCTCGCGGAAGACACCCTCGCGCTGCGCGACCTCGAGCTCCCGGTCGATCTCGGCGCGCGGCCGGTCCGGGGGGTAGAAGCGGGAGAAGTGCAGGCCCAGCGCCTCGTCCGTCCGGTAGCCCTTGACGCGTTCGGCGCCGGGGTTCCAGGTGGCGACGAACCCGTTCGGGTCGAGCATGAAGATGGCGTGCTCGCG
>DATKEG010000090.1:0-9712 GCA_035544515.1 Vicinamibacteria bacterium
GTCCCGCGGCCAGCCGTCCCACCGCCCGGCGCCCGGCCGCGCCGGCACGGCCCGCCCTCCCCCCCCGCTGACGCGACCGGGAGGAGCCGGCCGGCCGCGGTCGAACGGCTAGCGCGCCCGGTGCTCGTTTTCCAGCAGCACCAGACCGGAGCCGACCTCCGGGGGCAGGGGGACGAGCGTGCCCAGGTCCACGATGTCCTTCAGCTCGCCCCGGACGCCGACGCGCGCGCCCTCGCGCGGCACGCCGCGCGTCGAGATGATCCAGATCGTCCCGGTGCCGTCGTCGAGCCGGTAGGCTCCGCGGCCGAGCACCGACGCGCTCTGCACCACGGTGCCCTTCAGGCCCACGTCCTTGTTGCGCCACCGCTCGGGCTCGGCGAGCAGCCTGGCCACCGTCGTCTCGCGGCAGCCCGCCAGGCCCAACGCCAGCAGCGCCACCGCCAGCATCCCCGTCCGGCGCGCGTGAAGCCTCTTCATGCCGATACCCTCCGCCTATGACAACCAGCGTAGCATCACGCGGCCCGCGCGGCAGGGCCCGGGTGGACGGCGACCACGCGGCGCTCCCCGCAGGTCCGCCATTCGACGAGCATCCGGCAGGGTTCTTGCTTGGCTGCAAATGGCGGGCCCCGGCGACGACGCCAGGGAGCACAAGGAGAACGCGACCGAATGGAGGGACGAGCGGCGGTCATCCTCGTGATCGCGACGCTCAGCGTGGCGCCGTCGTGCGAGACGAACACGCGGTCGCCGGCCGCGCCGGTGCCCTCGCCGGCGCCACCCGCGCCCACCCCGGAGCCCACGCCGCCCGGCTGCGGGCTGCCGCCCGGGACCGGCAGCGGCACCGGATGCCGCCGCGAGCTGCCCGTCTTCGCGCTCGACGTCAACCACGCGATCGCCAAGGCCCAGAACGAGCACCCCGAGTACTTCGACTTCAGCTCCCACCAGGGCGGCCTGAGCTACCGCGTCGTGCGGCGCGACGAGTACATCGCCGAGGTCGTGGCGAACCTGAAGCTCCGGGGACTGTGCGCGCTCTACGACGGCGTCGAGGTGGCGGTCAAGAACGCGAACGAGTACAACGAGCAGTACAACGTCCACACGTCCCAGGGTTTCGTCCGCTGGGGCGCCGGCGCCTACATCTCGACCTGCCGGCCCGCGTGGTTCTGAGCGGCCAGACCACCCCTGAGAAAACGCCTTCGACTGGGGTCGCGATCGGGAGGGAGTCCCTTTTCATCCCTGCTGGACGCGGCCATCGGCCGCGGTGAGCTACTCGTTCCAGAACGAGCTGGCCGGTCCGGCGAGTTTCTGACCTGAACGATCGCGAACACGTCGCGGGCTTCTCCCCAGGACGGGACGCGTCGTTGTGAACGCCAGAGATCACTGACCGCACCAAGGATCAGGATCCGGGTGAAGAAGGTGTGGAAGTCGTTCCAGACCGAGTCGTTCCGGCCCAGTAGACTGCGCGGGCGTCGGCGCTGTCCCACTCGCCTCCCGGCCGGCGCTCCCCGAACACGCGTTCGGCCTCGTAGCCGTTGTGACTGCGACATCTCATTTGAAGGTTGGCCACCGTGCCGGGTCCGCCCCGGGCGCGTGCGAGGACGTGATGGAACTCGAGGAACGCACGCTCGTTGCAGCGCCGGCCATCCCCGGCCACGTACGCACAACGCCCCCGGTCGCGTATCCACACCTCGCGCCTGGCCGCCGCGGATGGCTCGCCCGGGTCCTTCATTCCGCCTGTGCCCTTGCGTGGCCGCGTGGTGGCCGCGAACTTCTTGCGCGCGACCTCGCGGACGAGCGCCTCGAGCGCCCTCTTCATGATCTCGCCCGTGTCCCCACCCGGGATCACGTGCCTCAGCATGTCCTGGGCGAGGTCCAGCAGCTCGCGTGTCTCGCGACTGCCGGTGAAGGTGAACTGGTAGCGGTCGGGCGCGAGCGGCGTGACCGGCGGCCTGTAGCGCGGTGGCGACGGCGCCCGAGGCGTCGCGACCACCGCCGGGGCAGCCGTTTCCGCCGCGGGCGCGGCAAGCGTCCCGCCCGCGTCCGCGGCGACCGGCGCCGCCGGGGCTCCCAGGGCCAGCACCGCCTCCCCGAGCAGCGCCGCGGGCGCGACGGCCCGATCGGGCAGCCTGCGGACGGAGGCGGGAACGTCCGGGCGCGGCTGGTGCCGGGCGAGCAACTCCTGGACTTCCAACTTGCTCTTCCCGGCCGCGGCCGAGAGCAGCACGGCGTGGTTCTCGTCGGTCAGGTGCCGGCCCACGAGCTGGGCCGTGGTGAGGGTCAGCGAGCCCTCGGCCAGCATGGCCAGCACGCGCGGGAAGCGCCGCGCGGCGCGCGCGGCCTCGATGCGGTTGAAGGCTTCGTACTCGGAGAGCCGTAGGAAGGCCGTGCAGTAGGCGAAGAGCGACGGGAACCCCGCGGCGAGATGGAGCCGCCGGCTCTCCAGCTCGGCCAGGTGGGCGACGAGGTCCGCCGTCACTTCGCGCTCGCAGCGCGCCAGGCGGCCCACTTCCGAGAGGAGCTCCTCGTCGGACAGCTTTGACAGAACGTGACGTGACATGCGCCACAAATATCATGAGGTCATTCCAAGGCTGGTCCATTTGTGAATCGTGAGTGCGCGAGAGAGGAACGCGACGAGAATCGGCTAGCCGCGCTCCCCGCCTCATCTCCAGCTGGCCACGGCCAAGAGGCCGGTAGCGTACTCGTTTCCAGACCGAGTCGGTCCTCGCGGGCCGGCGATCTCGAGCCGTCCTTCGGAGCGTCTTGGCCGCAGCCGTGGTGCCGGAGGTGGGAGTCGAACCCACAAGCCGCCTGCGCGGCACAGGATTTTAAGCCCCGCGCGTTTGCCGGTTTCGCCACTCCGGCGCGAAGGCCAGTCTACAACGCCGGGGACGAACCACCCAGCGACTCCCGCAGCACGGCCATCATGGGCCCGTGCAGCGCGCCGTTGGTGGCCAGGAGCTCGTCCGCGGCCACGCCCAGCGGCGTGCCGTCGAAGCGCGACACCCGGCCGCCCGCCTCCTCCACGTCGAGCGTGCCCGCCATCATGTCCCAGGGCTGGAGGCGCTCCTCCCAGAAGCCGTCGAAGCGGCCGGCCGCCACGTAGCACAGGTCGAGCGCGGCGGCGCCGTCGCGCCGGACGGCCTGTGCCGCGCCCATGAAGCGGCTGAACAGGCGCAGCTTGCCCTGGAGGTCGTCCTGCACGTCGTAGGGGAACCCCGTGACGAGCAGGCTCTGGAGGAGCTCGGTCGAGGACGACACGCGCAGGCGCCGGCCGTTGACGTACGAGCCTCCGCCCTGCTCGGCCGTGAACAGCTCGTCCTTGACCGGATCGAACACCGCGCCGGCCACCACTTCGCCGGACACCGTGAGGGCGACCGACGAGCAGAAGAACGGATAGCCGTGCGCGTAGTTGGTCGTGCCGTCGAGGGGGTCGGTGAACCACACGAAACGCGAGCCGGTGCGGCCGAGGTCGGTCTCCTCCGTCACGATGTCGTGGTCGGGGAAGCGCTGGCGGAGCACCGACACGATGGCGTCCTCGCAGGCGCGGTCCACCTCGGTGACGAGGTCGATCGTGCCCTTGTGCCGGACGCCGATCTCCTGGCCCAGGCGGGCCCTCTGGATGCCGCCCGCGCGCAGCACCGCCTGCGCCGCCGCGGCCAGGTATCTCCAGCTCAGCTTGTTGCTCCCTCCAAACGCTCGATTGTAGGATGCGCTCTCCTTGTCACGGTACTCCGTCCCCGCGCGCGGCATGGCGCTGCTGCTGGCGCTCCTGGCCGCGTTGCTCCTCTTCCGCCTGGGCCACGTGCCCCTGGTGGGTCCCGACGAGCCGCGTTACGCGCGCGTCGCGGTCGAGATGCACCGCGCGGGCGAGTGGGTCCGGCCGACGCTGCAGGGACGGCCGTGGCTGGAGAAGCCCCCTCTGTATTACTGGCTCGCCGGTGCGGCCTACGCGGCGCTGGGCGAGACGGCCGGCGCGGCCCGGGTTCCCTCGATCCTGGCGGCCCTGGCCACGGTCGGCCTGACGGTGCTGGCGGGCGTGAGGCTCTACGGCGCCGCGGGGGGGCTGCACGCCGGCTTCGTCCTGGGCACGTCGGTGCTGTTCTTCGTCTACGCGCGGGCGGCGAGCATGGACATGCTGCTGGCCGCCGGCGTCACGGGGGCGGTGGGATTCGCCGGGCTGCGCCTGCTCGACGCCGCGGGGCGCTGGGCGATGGTGGCGGCCTGGGCGTCGGCGGGAGCGGCCACGCTGGCCAAGGGTCCGCTCGGCCTGTTGCTGCCGGCGCTGGTGGTGGGAGCGTACGTCGTGGCCACACGCCGCCGGGGGGCCCTCCGCGAAGTGTTCACCCCCGCCGGCCTCCTCGCGTTCCTCGTCATCGCCGGTCCCTGGTACGTCGCCGTCTGGCGCGACCAGGGCCGGCACTTCGTGGACGTGTTCCTGCTCGACCACAACGTGCAGCGCTTCACGAGCACGATCCACCGGCACCCGGGGCCGCCCTGGTACTACCTGCCGCTCCTGGTGGGGGGCCTGTTCCCGTGGTCCGGCCTCGTCCCCGCCGGCCTGGCGCGTCTGGCGCCGCGCCGCTCGCCCGCCGACATGTTCGTCCTGCTGTGGCTCGCCTTGCCGCTCGTCTTCTTCTCGGCCGCGGGCTCGAAGCTGCCCGGATACATCCTGCCCTGCCTGCCGCCGCTGGCGCTCCTCGCCGGCCGCGCCGCCGCGGCGCTGACCGGCGCCGAGCGCACGGTGGCGGGCACGGGCCCGCGCGCCGTCGCGGTCGTCACGCTGGCGCTCTCGGCGCTCGTCGGCTCCGTTCCACTCGTGCTCCTGCGCCAGGGCTTCCCCGACTGGCGTCTCGCCATACCGCTGGCCGTCTGGGCCGTCCTCGTGGCGCTCCTCTTCTCGCGCCGCATCGGGCACGACCCCGCCGGCGCGCTGCGCCTGCTGCGCGTGGGGGCCGCGGGCCTCCTCCTGCTCCTCGCCCTGGCCGCGCCGCCGATCCTCGCCGCGCGCGAGTCCGGCGCGGGCCTGTTCGCGCCGGCGGGCGGGCGCGAGGTGCTGGCCTGGCGCGCATGGCGCACCGCGTGGATGGCCGGCTACTTCTACAACGACGGACAGGTCCGCGAGGTGGAGACGCTGGCCGAGATCGCGGCGGCCGCGGCGAAAAGGCCGGTGCTCGTAGTCGCGGGACGGCGGGAGCGCGAGGAGATCGCCCGCGTCCGGGGCTTGCGCGCGACGATCCTCGCCCGCGGACCCCGCGAGCACGCGCTGGTCGAAGTCGCCGCGCGCTGATCCGTCAGCCCTTGGCTTGCTCGACGACCGGCAGCCTCTTCAGCATGCGCACCACCGTGCCGCCGCGGGCCGGGAACGCATACTCGACCTCGTCCATGAACGAGCGCATGAAGAAGATGCCGCGGCCGTCGGCCTTGAGCAGGTTCTCCTCGGTGAGCGGGCTGGGCACGCCGGCGGGGTCGAACCCCGAGCCCTCGTCCTGCACCGTCACCTCCAGGGCGCCGGGGTGCAGGAGGAACTCGATGGCCACGCGCTTGCCCGCGTCGCCCCGGTTGCCGTGCTTGATCGCGTTCACGACCGACTCCCGGATGGCCACGTTGACGTAGTGCGCCGCGTCCTCGTCGAGGTGGAGCAGGCCGGTGACGTGGGAGAGGACCGTCTGGACCATCTCCAGCATGTCGTACCGGCTGGCGATGTCGACGCGGACCGTCCGGGGCGGTGTCCTCTTCATCTCTCGGAAGGGGGTGGCCTCGCAGGAACGAGGGAGAGCGACGATCCGGCGCACCGTAGCACGCGGCGGCGGAGGCCGTCAAGCCGCAGTAAAAGCGGGACTTGCGCAGATCGTGCTACGATCCGCGCTCACGGTTCCACCGTTGCGCATATCCTCTGCCACTGCCTTTCGCGGCCGCTTCACGCTCCCCGGCGACAAGTCCCTCTCCCACCGCATGGCGCTGTTCGGCGCGATGGCCGACGGCGAGACGACCATCGGCAACTACTCGACGGCGGCGGACTGCGAGTCGACCCTGCGCTGCCTCGAGTCGCTGGGACTGCGCGTGCGGCGCGAGCGGCGGTCGGTGGCCATCGACGGACGCGGCCCGGACGGCCTCCAGCAAGCGCCCGGTCCGCTCGACGCGGGCAACTCCGGCTCGACGCTGCGCATGCTCGCGGGCGTGCTGGCCGGACGTCCTTTTCGCTCGGTCCTCACGGGCGACGAGTCGCTCTGCCGGCGGCCGGTGGAGCGGGTGGCCGCGCCGCTTCGCGCCATGGGCGCGCGCGTCGAAACGACCGCCGGGCGCCCGCCCCTGACCATCGTGGGGGGCGGGCTGCGCGGCGTGAGCTGGGACCTCGCCGTGCCGAGCGCGCAGGTCAAGACCGCGGTCCTGCTGGCCGGGCTCCAGGCGGAGGGGACCACCACCGTGCGCGAGCGACTGCCCTCGCGAGACCACACGGAGCGGCTGCTGCCGCTGTTCGGCGCGGCGGTCGAGGTCTCCGGCGACGCCCTTTCGGTGCGGCGCCATGAGGCCCTGCGCCCGGTGACGTTCGAGGTCCCGGGCGACGCCTCGAGCGCGGCCTTCCTGGTGGTGGCCGCGGTCATCCTGCCGCACTCCGAGGTGCGGATCGAGCGCGTCCTGCTCAACCCGCGGCGCGTCGCGTTCCTCGACGTGCTGAAGGCCATGGGCGCGGACGTCCGCACCGGCGTGGAGGCGTCCGCGCCGGAGCCGGTGGGCTGGATCGAGGCGCGCTCCTCGCGCCTGCAAGGGGTGGCGGTCGGGCCCGAGATGGTACCCGCCCTGATCGACGAGGTGCCGGCGCTGGCCGTGGCCGCGGCCCATGCCGGGGGGGCCTTCACGATCAGCGGCGCGGGTGAGCTGCGCGTGAAGGAGAGCGACCGCATCGCCGCCCTGGTCGCGGGCCTGGGCCGGATGGGCGCCGCGATCGAGGAGCACGAGGACGGCTTCACGATCCAGGGCGGCCGGCCGCTGAGAGGCGCCAAGGTGGCGGCGCAGGGCGACCACCGCATCGCCATGGCCCTGGCCGTGGCCGCGCTGGCCGCCCACGGCGAGACCGAGATCGAGGACGCGGCCTGCGCGTCCGTCTCCTTCCCGGAGTTCTACGACCTGCTCGCACTGGGACGCGAGCAGGGCCGGCGGGGACGTGGCTAGCCCGCGGCGGGTCGTGCTGGTGGGCTTCATGGGCTCGGGCAAGAGCGCGGTGGCCCCCGCCCTGGCCGCGCTCCTGGGCTGGGAGCACCTGGACATGGACGTCGAGATCGAGCGGACGACCGGCCTGGCGGTGGCCGAGATCTTCCGGCAGAAGGGCGAGGCCGCCTTCCGCGAGGAGGAGAAGGCGCTGGCCCTCCGGCTCGCACCGCGCGAGCGCCTGGTGGTGGCGGCGGGCGGCGGCGCCTTCGCCCAGCCCGACACGCGGGAGGCCCTGCGCCGGGGGGCGGCCGCCGTGTGGCTGCGCTGCGACCTCGAAACCGTGATGGAGCGCATTCCGCGCGACGGATCTCGCCCGCTGGCCGGCAGTCGTGAGACAATCGCGGCGCTGTTCGCCGCGCGGGAACCCTCCTACCGCCTCGCCGATTGGACGTTCGACGCGGCGCGGCTGCCTCCGGAGGCGGTGGCGCGCGCGATCGCCGACGCCGTTTTCCCCGGCCGGCCGGCGGGGGCCCGGAGGACGAGCGAACGATGAGGTACCTGATCCTCTCGGACATCCACTCCAACCTGGAGGCGCTGCGGACCATCCTGTCGTTCGTCCGCCGCAAGCCCTGGGACAAGGCGGTGGTGCTGGGGGACGTGGTCGGCTACGGCGCGGATCCGAACCAGACGATGGACCTGCTGCGCACGCTCAAGCCCATGGTCGTGGTCCGGGGAAACCACGACAAGGTGTGCTCCGGCCTCGAGGACGGCGAGCTGTTCAACCGCATCGCGCTGGAGGCGGCCCTGTGGACGCGCAAGAAGCTCACGCGCTCCCACCTGCAGTGGCTGCGCAAGCTGCCCCAGGGTCCGGTGGAGGTGGACGGCCGGTTCGCGATCTGCCACGGCACGCCCATCGACGAGGACGCCTACATCTTCGGCGAGCTCGAGGCGCTCAACGTCTTCCGCCACACCGATTTCCCCATCTCGTTCTTTGGCCACTCGCACTTCCCGGTGATCTTCGCGCTCACGCCCGAGGCCATCACCACGGTGCTGACGGTGGCGCCGTCGTTCCGCTTCCGGCTGCGCCCCGGCGTGCGCTACCTGATCAACCCCGGCTCGGTGGGCCAGCCGCGCGACGGCAGCCCGCTCACCTCGTTCGC
Source organism: Vicinamibacteria bacterium (assembly GCA_035544515.1). Classification (GTDB taxonomy): domain Bacteria; phylum Acidobacteriota; class Vicinamibacteria; order Fen-336; family Fen-336; genus DATKEG01. Next base: position 8,304 of record DATKEG010000090.1, read on the forward strand.
CATGTTCGACAGCGAAAGCGGCATCGTGACCTTCCACCGCCTGAGCTACCAGGTGGGACGCACGCAGCGGAAGATCCTGAACGCGGGACTGCCCCGTCCCCTCGCCGACCGCCTGGCCATCGGCCGTTAGACGTTCCATTCAGCGGTACGGAAGCCCGAGGGACAGGCCCGCTTCCCTGGCCAGGCGCAGGACCAGCCGCACCGGCAGTCCGGCCACGTTCGAGGGCGAGCCCAGGACCGACTCGATGAAGAGGCTTCCCCGCCCGTCCACGTGGTAACCGCCCGCCTTGTCGTACGGTTCTTCCGTGGCGGCGTACCAGCGGACCTCCTCCTCGCTCAGGCGCGCCATGGTGACGGCCGTCCGCTCCACGCCCGAGCGCAGCTCGCCGCGCGCGAGCAGGCAGACGCCGGTGACGACCTCGTGGGTGCGGCCGGAGAGCCGCCGCAGCATGTCCCTCGCCTCCGCCTCCGTGGCCGGCTTGCCGAGGATGCCGCCGTCGCACACCACGACGGTGTCGGCCGCCAGCACCGGCAAGCGCTCGCTCCCGCCCACGGCGGAGGCCTTCGCGCGCGCGAGCCGCTCCGCCGCCGCCTCGGCGCGCTCGCCGGCGAGCATCGTCTCCTCGACGTTCGACACGGCCACGCGAAAGGGCAGGCCCAGCGCCGTGAGGATCTGCGCGCGCCGGGGCGACCCCGACGCGAGGACGAGCACCGGCTCCCCCACGGGCGGCCGACTAGCCCTTCCGGAAGAGCGCGATCACCCGGCCCACCAGCGCCTCGGGGCTGCCGGATCCCTTGAGCACGTACTCGTCGGCGCCGTGCATCTGGCGGGCTTCCCGCTGGCTCTCGATGGGGACGCGGGTGTAGAGCAGGATGGGCACGTCCACCCACTCCATCGTGGCCTTGATCATGTTGATGACGTCCTTGCCGGCCATCGCGCCCTTGATGCCCAGCTCCATCACGATGACGTCGGGCTTCTCCTCCGCGATCGCGGCGATTCCGGCGCTGCCGTCCGCCACGGAACGCACCGGCACCTCCGCGTGCTCGAGCGCGGCCACGGCCTCGGCCAGGGCCTGCGGGTCGTCGTCGATCAGCAGGACCGTCTTGCGCCGCCGGGACCGCACGGCGCCCGGGGGGGGCGGCGGCGCGGGCCGCGCGTCGTCGCCTCCGAACGCCCCCAGCGGCTCGTACGCGCTCCCGCCGCCGCGGCGCGGCGCGGCCGGCTCCCGCAGCAGGTCCAGGATCTCACCCTGCCCTTCCCGCAGCCCGCGCAGCTCGTCGAAGATCGCGTCGAGCGCGCGCGCGGAATCCGCGGCCGGCGCCGGCTTCGCGGCCGCCGGGACGGCCACCGGAGCGGGCATCGGGGCGGGCACCGGGCTCGTCCGCGAGGTCGAGAACGGATCGGGGAC
>DATKEG010000091.1:0-2025 GCA_035544515.1 Vicinamibacteria bacterium
TCTCCTCGCGCGTCATGCCCATGATCGCGCCCTGGAGGAACAGGTTCTCCCGGCCGGTCAGGTCCGGATGGAACCCCGCCGCGATCTCGATCATCGACCCGACGCGGCCGACCACTCCGCAGCTCCCGCGCGTGGGCCGGAGGATGCGGGTCAGCAGCTTGAGGATCGTGGACTTGCCCGCCCCGTTGGGCCCGATGATGCCCAGGGCTTCCCCCGGGTCCACGGCGAAGGACACGTCCTTGACGGCCCAGAACTCGCTCCCGTGCAACTGGTCCGCGTCCGTCGCGCCCCGCAGCATGCGTCCGGTGAGGGCCGGCAGCAGGTCGCGCAGGCTGTCGTGCAGCTCGCCGCGCCGGAACTTCTTCCACACGCCGTCGAAGACCACCCGTCCCCGTGGCATCGTCAGCTCGACCGGCGCGCGGGGGCGTCGCCGGACGGCGAGGCCTGCGGGGCGGGACGGCTGCCGCCGGACGGCGGGGCTTCCCGGGGGGGACGAGCGAAGAGCGCCCGCACCTTCCGTCGCAGGCTGGCTCCCAACCTCGACCACCACTCGTAGCCGTCGCGGCGGTGGCGCGCGAGCGGCCCCGGCTCGATGAGCTCCCGGGTGCCCACGCAGTACACGGCCCGGCCGGCGCGTTCGGCGATCTCGCGGGCCTGGCGCGGGTTGCTCTCCAGGAAGAGCAGGGCTTCCGAGTGGGTGTAGGCCTCGGCCTTGAAGGCGCCGTATGCACCCGCGGCCCGCCGCGCGGCCGCGTCCGGGTAGTCCATCATGATCAGCTGCCGGTAGCGGATGCCGCGCTGTTCCAGCCAGGCCTCCGTCTCGGCGCGGTACTTCTCCAAACGGCAGGTCACCAGCCATCCGATCAGGCCGGTCGGGCGGTGGAGGGGCGGCGCGGACCGCACGAAATCCAGGTACGCCTCTACGTCGTCGTTCTGGGCGGGAGTCGGGTCGGGGCACAGGACTCCGTCGATGTCCACGCAGCACCGCGACAGCAGCGCGTCCGTGTGCATCAGGTTCCACTCGAACGCGCGGGGCGTCGGCACGACTTCGCAGTAGTGGTCGACCAGGTGCTCGGTGCCCGGCTCCGCGTAGACCACGCCGTAGCGGACCCTGTGCGGCAGATTCGCCCCCTCGATGCGCTCACGCACCTGGGCGAGAGAGGCTCCCGAGCGGATGGAGTCGTCCACGATCAGGACGGTGCGTGGCTCATCGAGGTAGGCAGCGACCGCGCCGTCACCGAACCGGGCGTGGAAGCGCCGGCCCCCGTCGTAGACGCGGCCGGCCAGGAATCCGTCGAGGTCTGCCATGGGCAGCTGGCGGTGGAGCGCGAGCATGGTCGCGGGGAGCAGGCCCGAGCGGGGCAGCCCGACCACGAGGTCGACCTCGTCGGGCAGCGCGAGCGCCCACTCGGCGATGCGTGCCTGCAGGTCGCGGAATGTGCGAAAGTTCATGTCGCCTCCGCCGTCGGCGGCGCGTCGCGCCGCGTCGGCTCCCAGATGGCCGACTGGCCCGCCCCGGGCGCCCGCACCGAAGCGTGGATGGCCGCGACGGTGCTCAGCACGGCCCATGCGGGTATCCCCAACACGCGCGGCACACGGCCGTCGCGCAACCAGGCGACGGCGGCGATCCCCGCGAGCGCGGCGGCCAGCGCCACCGCCGCGCGCGGCCACAGCGCCCCGAACGCGCCCAGTGCCGCGAGTCCCGCCCACGGAAGCGCCCAGCGCGCCACCTTGTGGCTCCAGAGCATCCACGCGAAGAGGCCGTGCCGGAAAGGATTCAGGAGCCCGCCGTGGGCGGCGAGCGTGCGCATCCCGCGCAAGATCGTGCGCACCTTGCGGCGGTACTCGCGCTGCAGCGAGGAAGCGCGCGGGACCGAGCAGATCGCGTCATCGACCGAGACCGCCCTGTACCCGTGCTCGCGTGCCCGCAGCGCGGCCGCGAAGTCGCGGCTGAGGTCGCCGGCGAGGGGCAGCCGGTGCAGCGAGGCCAGGATCGCGTAACAGCTACCGGACGCGCCCACGATG
>DATKEG010000092.1:0-6845 GCA_035544515.1 Vicinamibacteria bacterium
GGCGGCGGGACGGCTGGCCGCGGGACGCCGCGCGGGTGGCGGGGCCACCCGCGGCCGCGGGGCCCCGGCCAGGTCCCGCTTCGAGAGCGCGATGAGCGACTCGGCCGGCCGCCGTCCGTCGGGCAGCACGAAGACGTGGACGTGGTCGTTGGGCTCGCGCAGCGCCTCCACGCGGTGGGCGCGCTCGAGAGCGGCGATCGCCTGCATGACGGCCTGCTGCTCGGCGGCGGCCATGCGCCCGGTGTAGACGTCGAAGGCCAGGCCGCTCGCGTGCGGCGGCTCGTCGATGGCGGTGGCGCTCCGGTTCGCGCGGGTGAGCCGGCGCTGGTAGCCGAGCGTCCGCACCAGGGAGCTGACCGGCAACGGCCGGTCGAACTGCTCCCGGTACCCCTGCGCGATCTCCAGCATGACGTCGCGTGCCTCGGGCCGCAGGAAGCTGAGCAGGCGTGCCTTGAAGCGCACCCGGTGCGCCGGGTCCTGGAGGTCGTACGACCGGCCCTCGAACGCGCGGGCCGTGTCCACGAGGAGCGCATGCTCGCCGACCACCATCCGGCGGCGGTCGTAGTCCTCGTAGAACGAGGCCAGCACCTTGCGGCGCTGCTCGAGCATGCGCACCGCCGCCGCTCCGCCGTTGATCCGCGACTGCAGCGTGACCCTCCGCCGGCGCTGCACGCGCGTCTGGCGCGGCATCTTGCGGAGCTGCCCGCGCTGGGCCGCCACCTCCGCGCGCAGGGTCTCCAGCCGGGCCGTCATCTCGTCGTGGGCGTCCCGGAAGTCGCCCCAGCCGTCATAGAGGGGGATCTCCATGCCGCTCTTCGGGTCGTAGTGCGTGAAAGGATCGCCGTCGGCGAGCCCGGCCACGCCGTAGAGCAGGTACTCCTCGCCGAAGGGCCGGATCTCGACGAGCTGGTCCCGCTCGATCAGGCGCACGAGGTCCGCGTAATCGTGCGGCATGTCGAGGTCCTGCTCGCGGGTGGCCGCGACCTGGATGGCCAGGAAGCGCTTGCGGTCGGTGTAGTGCCGCAGCTCGGAGGGCACCGTCACCTTGGCCGCGCGCCCCACGGGCTCCCCGCGCGGCTCCTCCACCTTCCGGGCCATGTCCTTCCAGGTCTCGACGCGTGGCGCGTCGACCATGGGCGGAGGCGGCTCCTCGGGCTCCCCGAAGCGGCGCGCCGCCAGGTGGACGGCGAGGGCGCAAAGGGCCAGCATCAGCACGGCGCAGAGCGCGATCAGCCGGCGGCGCGGAGAGGGCATCGTCTCTGGCTCCAAGGGCCCGACACGACTAGATGAACAGATCGCGCGCGGCGATGCAAGCGCGCCGGCGATTTTTCGCCCTCGGCTGACGTTTCTTCACAACTGCGGACCGGCCGGCGCGATACTGGTCGGGGCAGCCATGCGAGGACGCGGCCGGGCGACGATCGGAGCCGCCGGGGCGGCGGTGGCGTCCGCGCTCATCGCGGTGGCCGCGCTCTGGCGGCCGCGCCCGGCCGCCGAGATGGAGCGCCCGGCCCGGGCCGACGCGGCGGGGCCGCCCGTGATCGCCGTGGCGGAGGTCCAGCTCGGGCGCGCCGTGCGCCTGGACAAGCGCATCGCCGTTCCCACGGAGACGTTTTCGCCCGACGAGACCATCTACGCGTCCGTGGTCACGGAGGGCCGGGCCGATCACGTCCGGCTCACCGCGCGCTGGAGCCACCAGGGGCGAGTGGTGGCCGAGGTGTCGCAGGGGATAGCACCCGCGGGGACGGCGGCCAGCGAGTTCAACGTCTGGAGGCCGCGCGGCTTCGCGCCCGGCGAATACGAGGTCGAGATCCTGGTGGACGGCGTGCCCGCCGGCGCGCGCCGGTTCACCGTGACTGATGCCGCCGAGACGACCCGTCTCAAGGAGGAGCCATGGTCAAGACGCTCAACAAGGTGATCGGCGTGGTCCTGCTCGTGGTGGGGCTGTGGGGGCTCGCCGAACCAAACCTGCTCGGGATGCACCTGACTCCGGTGCACAACGTCATCCACCTGCTCACGGCCGCGGTCGCCCTCTACATGGGCTTCGTGGCCTCGGTATCCGCGGCGCGCACGTTCAGCATCGCGTTCGGCGCGGTGTACCTGCTGCTGGGAGTCCTGGGTTTCGTCGCGCCGGGGCTGGTGACCTCGGTCATCGGCCACCCGCCCGTCGGCGCGGGCGAGCTGACGCCGGACAACGTGGTGCACGTGCTGCTCGGGGGCGCGTTTCTCGCGGTGGGCCTCCTGCAATCCCGCGCGTTGGCCCCGCGGGCGGCCTAAAGGTGGAAACCCCTTGACGGCGGGGCCGCCCCTGGGAGAGGGTGGAGTACATGGCTAGCCCACGGCGCCGCAAACTGCCGGCCGACCAACGCGCCGGGAAGTCCAGCGGGCCGCGCGACCGCCGCGCGCGGCCACGCTACAGCTCGGCGACCGCGGTCGCCGCCGAGGCGATGCGGACGGGCGTGATCCCGGCCGCGCGCGCGCGCACGCGGCCGGAGATCCCGCACGAGGACGAGACGATCCGCGTCGGCGATCCCGACGACCGCTCGCTCGCCAACGAGTACGTCGGCGAGGACACGCCGGGCGGCACCAGCCCCACGCCCGACCAGAACAGCGTGGACGACATCGGGCGCGCCTACGGGTTGCAGGAAGAGGACGCGGGTCAGCTGCGCTCCGCGGCCGAGGTGCTGAAGCGGCGCGACAAGCGCCGGTCCGAGCTGACGCCCCCGCGCCGCCGCCGCGTCTAGATTGACCGAGGCCGGCCGAGCCGAGCCGCCGCGGCCCTTCCCCGACAGCCTCTGCCACTCCTGCGCGGCGCCGCCGCGCTACGTGGTGAGCGACCGGGGATCGGTGTTCATCTACTGTCCGGCGCTGAAGCTCTACCCGCCTCAGCCCGTGCGCGCCTGCGCCGCCTACGTGCCGTGGGAGCCGCCGGGCCCCGACTACTTGCGGTAGTCGAGCGCGGGCTGGCGATCGCCGATGCGCGGCGCGTAGGTCACGCCCTCGCGCCGCCGGTCGAAGTCGGCGCGCGCCGCCTCGAGGTGGCGCGGGTCGGCGAAGAGGTCCGATCGTGCGCCGCGGCCCGCTGGTGAATAATCCGGCTGATGCCCTGGCAACGAGCGCTCGACGTCGCCCTCCTCGCCGCACGCGAGGCCGGCCGCATCCTCCTGGCCGACTTCCACCGGCGGGACGGACCGCGCGGCGCGGTGGACAAGGCGGACGCCGACCTGGAGGCGGAGGGCGCGATCCGCGGCCGGCTCCTCGCCGCGTTCCCATCCTGGGGCTACCTGGGCGAGGAGACCGGGCGCGTCGAGGGCGCCCCCGGAGAACCCATCTGGCTGGTGGACCCCAACGACGGCACGCGCGACTACCTGGCCGGGCAGCGCGGCAGCGCGGTGGCCATCGGGTTGCTCGCGGGCGGCCGCCCCGTGCTGGGCGTCGTGTTCGCGTTCGCCTACCCGGACAGCGCGGGCGACCTCTTCGCGTGGGCCGAGGGGGGCGGGCCGCTGACCCGCAACGGCGCCGCCGTGGACCCTCGCCCTCCGGCGGCGCTGGGGCCCCTCGACGTCGTCCTCGTGTCGAGCAAGGGCGACCGCGACCCCGACGGCAACCTGCGCTGCGCGCTTCCCGCCCGCTTCCGCACCCTGCCGAGCATCGCCCATCGCCTCGCCGTCGCCGCGGCCGGCGAGGCGGCGGCGGCCACGTCCTTGCACTCGCCGGGCGCGTGGGATTACGGGGCCGGGCACGCGCTCGCGCGCGCGGCCGGCGGCGTGCTGCTGGACGAGCGCGGACGGGACGTCGTCTACGCGCCGGACGGCAGCAGCTCGGCGCGCTTTGCGTTCTCCGGCGCGCCCGCCCTGGCCGCGGAGCTGGCGGCGCGGCCGTGGCACGAGATCCGCGGCGCCGCCTGGGGTGGCTTCCGCCCCGTGCGCCTCGAGCGCGGACGCACCGTCGCGGATCCCGGCGTCCTCGCGCGCGCGCAGGGCTGCTTGTTCGGGCAGATCGCGGGAGACAGCCTGGGCAGCCTGGTGGAGTTCGCGCCTGCGGAAGAGATCGCACGACGGTTCCCGGACGGGGGGCCGCGGCTGTTGGCCGACGGCGGCCGGTGGCAGACCCTCGCCGGTCAGCCCACCGACGACTCCGAGATGGCGCTCGCCCTGGCCCGCAGCCTGGCGGCGGCGGGCGACTGGGACGGCGAGCGGGTGTTCGCGGCCTACCAGGACTGGTACCGCTCGGGCCCCTTCGACGTCGGCCAGACGACGCGCGCCGCGCTGAACGGCTACCACGTCGGCGAGAGCCAGGCCAACGGCTCGCTGATGCGCGCGAGCCCGCTCGGGATCTTCGCCCACGCGCGCGCGGCGGCCGAGGCCGCGGCGCTGGCGCGCCGGGACAGCGCGCTGACGCACCCGCACCCGGTCTGCGGCGATGCCGTGGCCGCCTTCGTGGTCGCGGTGGCGCACGCGATACGTGAGGGCGGCGACGCGGCCTCCGCCCACGAGGCGGCGCTCGGGGGGGCGCGCGGGGCCTCCGCGCAGCCGCCGGTCGTCCGCGCGCTCGAAGCGGCGCGCACCGGGCCGCCGGCCTGCGACGGCGAGAAGCAGGGATGGGTGCTCATCGCGCTGCAGAGCGCGTTCCACGCCCTGCTGCACGCCCCGACCCTGGAGGAGGGCGTGGTGTCCACGGTGCGCCGCGGCGGCGACACCGATACGAACGCGGCGATCGCGGGCGCGCTGCTCGGCGCCGTGCACGGGCGCGACGGCGTGCCCGCGCAGTGGCGGAGCATGGTCCTGAGCTGTCGCGCGCATCCCTCGCGCGCCCGCCATCCGCGGCCGATGCCCTTCTGGCCGACCGACGTCCTCGAGCTCGCGGAGCGGCTGCTGCTGGCCGGCGCTCCGGCCTGATCATCAGGCCGGGGGCTTCGCGAACCCCTCGGCGCGGTCGCGCTCGCGCAGGCGGTCGGGTGCCTGCCGCCGGGGCCGGACGTCGATGCCCAGCGCGCGCAGCCCCGGCGCGTACTCGTAGCGGAGCGTCACGCGCTCGCCGGGATGCGGCTGTGGATCGAAGTCCACGAGGGTGGCCGGGTCGTGCGCGGGCGCGCCCCAGCCCGTGCCCGGGTACGAGCGCGGGGCGGCGGACTCGTCGCGTCCGCTCTCGGGCGACGGCATCTCGCGGCCGCCGCGCCGGGGCGTCACCTCGGCCACGGGCCGGCGCTCGCGATGGACGGCCACTTCGATCCATCCCATCTTCGCGTTGGCCTGGCCGGAGCGCGCCGCGTAGGAGCGTCGCTCGTCAACGAAGGTGAAGCGCCGCACCTCGTCGAGCGAGGTCCGCCAGCCGCGCACGGTGATCGCGTCCCAGGGGCCCAGGACGTACATGCGTCCGGGCGGCGTGAAGCCGGGCGCCCCGGCCGCTCGGTCCCCGCTGACGGCGTTGAGCCCGTCGACCGTGATGACGACACCGAGCCGCTCGCCCGTCCGGTTGGCGAGCCGCAGCGCGTAGCCGGCCCGGGGCCGGGCCTCCACGTAGTACCGGCCCGAGCCGTCCGGCGCGCGGAAGAGGGGAGCGGGCCGGCCGGCGACGTCGAGCGATACCGACACGAGCGAGCCCACCTCCTCGCGGGGCGGGAGGTGGGCACCCGCCGTGGAGGGGACGAGGGCAGCCAGGCCGAGCAGCCAGGGGGCGGGTCCGGAGAAACGCATGCGGTACCTCCTCGTCCCGGGTACGCGCGGGCCACCCCGCCTATTCCCGCGCGGCGATGGTAGGCTGGTTTTGCCGCGTTCGAGCGTTCCGGAATGCCCAGGAGGCCCGAGATGAGCACTGCCCGGAGGGGCGAAGGCGACAAGGATCCTCGCGCTTCGCTCGTGCCGCTCGCGCCCGAAGCCGACCAGCTCCGCGTCGTCTACGACCTCGCGGTCGCGGTCACGCGCGCGGGCGTGCCGGGCGAGATCTACGAGGCGGCGCTCGACGCGCTGCAGGCGTCGCTGGGCGCCCCGCGCGCCTCCATCCTGCTCTTCGACGCCGGGGGCGTGATGCGCTTCGCGGCCTGGCGCGGCCTTTCCGAGGGCTATCGCCGCGCGGTGGAAGGCCACTCGCCCTGGGCGCCCGACGCGCGCGGCGCGCGGCCCGTGCTGGTGCCGGACGTGGAGCGCGACGAGGCGCTCGCGCCCTTCCGGGAGACCATCCGCGGCGAGGGCATCCGGTCCCTCGCCTTCATCCCGCTCCATTCCGCGGAGAAGCTGCTCGGCAAGTTCATGGTGTACTTCGACGCGCCGCACGCCTTCACCCCCGAGGAGGTGCGGCTCTCGGAGATCATCGCCAACCATGTGGCCTTCGCCGTGGAGCGCCGGCGCTCCGAGGAGCGGCTCAACCTCTACCGCGAGATCTTCGCCCATTCGGCCGACGCCATCGCCATCTTGGACGCTCAGGGCGTCTACCTGGAGCAGAACGGGGCCCACGAGGCGCTGCTGGGATACGGCGCGCCGGAGATCCAGGGCCGTACCCCGGCCCTGCACCTGGGCGAGGAGGCCTTCGCCGAGATCGCGCGCGAGCTCGCGCGCGCCGGCCTGGTCCAGCGCGAGGTCCGCTCGCGCACGAAATCGGGCGCCGTGCGCGACCTGGACCTCTCGGCCTTCGCGGTGCGCGGCGAGACGGGCGCGCCGGTGTGCTTCGTCGGCATCAAGCGCGACATCACCGAGCGCAAGCGCGCGGAGGCCGCCGTGCGCTTCCTGGCCGAGGCCAGCGGCCGCCTCGACGCCTCGCTCGACTACGACGCCACCCTGGCCACGGTGGCGCGGCTCGCGGTGGAGCACCTGGCCGACTGGTGCGTGGTGGAGGTGGCGGAAGAGGGGCAG
>DATKEG010000093.1:0-4662 GCA_035544515.1 Vicinamibacteria bacterium
GCCCTGGAAGGTCACCGCGGCCAGCAGCAGCCGCAGCTCGCAGAGCGCCCGCGGCACCGCCGCGCCGCGCGGCGCGCCCATCGTCTCTTCCAGGTCGTGGAGGAGCAGGCCGCCGTGACGGAAGAGCAGGGCCAGCGCGAGGACGATGATCGTGGCCAGTAGCGCGAGCAGGGCGGCGGGAATGAGCAGGGCCACGACCTGGTGGCCGCCGTGGATCGTGGGCAGCTGCGCGGCCACGCCGGCGAAGGTGTGGCGCAGGGCGGCGATGATCCCCACCGGCCCGCTCTTCAGCTCGATCTTGGCCAGGGCGAGGTGCGCGTCGGGCAGGTAGGGGTCGAGGGCGATCGCGCTGCGGAAGCACTCCTCCGCCCGCTCGCGCTCGCCCTTCTCGAGGCGCTCCAGCCCCTCGGCCACGCGTGCCAGCGCGATCGGCTCCAGGCTGCGGATGTTGCGCTCGACGCGCAGCCGCCGGATCTCGCGCAGCGCGGACTGCGACGCCTCGCCGTCGCCCTTCTGGTCGGCCTTGCGGTACGCGCTCCAGAGCGCCTCGAAGCTGTTGCCGGCGAGGGGACGCGCCGAGCGCATGTCGATGACCTTGTCGGGACCCTGCGCGGCCAGGCTGCCGGGCGCGGCGAGAAGGAGGACCGCGAACAGCGGCGCTCTCACGCGCCCTTCACCTGCGTCCGGTGCACGTATTCGAGGCGGAGCTGGAACAGCATGCTCTCGAGGACCTGGTCCTCCTCCGGCGTGCGCCGGCCCTGCGTCTTCTCCTGCAGCACCTCGAGCAGCGTTATGAACGCTCGAGCGCCTTCGGGGTCGGCCGGCGGCGCGCCCTCGGCTTGCTCTCCCCCGCCGAGCAGCATGGCGGCCTGGGTGCCGAGCGAGAGCAGGAGACCGGTGAAATCGAGGGGGTACGGTCCCGCCGTGGACCCCGCGGAAGCGGCGACCGGTTCACCCGCCCGGGCCGGAGGTGCCTCTCCGGGGCCGTCCTCGGCGCTCCGCGCCTCGCCCTCGGGGGTGAAGTGTCGCCGATCGCTCACCGTGAACGGCTTCTTCTCCTCGGTCATGACGCGGGCGCGTGTCGTGCCGACAACACTCTGGCGCGCCGGATCTTAGCACACCCGGTTCATGGCCAGGAAGACACCTCGAGGCCGGTCCCGTCCGTGGACACCGTCACGGTCCCGTCCCGGTCCGTCCGGAACAGCCGCGTGCCCCGGCGATGGTAGCGCTCGACGACCTCCGGATGGGGGTGGCCGAATCGGCTGTGACGGCCGGCGGACACCACGGCGAGCGCGGGCTTCACCTCGTCCAGGAAGCGCAGCGTGCTGCTCGACCGGCTGCCGTGGTGGGCGACCTTGAGCACGGCGGCCCTTCCGGGCGAAAGTGCCGCCTCCCCGCCTCCCTCCACGTCGCCGGTCAGAAGCATGCGCACGCCGCCGGCGCGCAGGGCGAGCACCACCGAATCGTCGTTGCGCGTCCGCCACGGTGGCGGCCCGCCGGGGGGGCCGAGCACCTCGACGGCCACGCCATCCCAGTCCGCGCGCACACCGCGGCCGACCGATCGGCGCACGACCTTCGCCTCGCGCAGGGCCGCGTCCAGGCGCTGGTAACCGCCGTCCCGCCGCGGGCGGGGTCCCTCCCAGACCTCGCCCACGTCGAACGCCCGCAAGAGGAAGGGCACCCCCCCGGAGTGGTCGAAATGGGCGTGCGTGACCACGATGCCTTCGAGGCGGCGTATCCCGAGCGACCACAGATACGGCGCGACCACTGCCTCCCCCACGTCGAAGCGCCCGTCGAAGGAGCCGCCCGCGTCGACGAGCCAGGTGCGGCCGCGGGGCGTTCGCACCACGAGGCAGTCGCCCTGACCCACGTCCACGACGGCCAGGTGCAGCTTCCCGTCCGCCGCCGGTGGCCTGCGGCCGAGGACGAGCGCCAGGAGACCCACGGCCGTGACCCAGGCCGCGGCCTTCCTCCCTCTTCCGCGGGCGAGGCCGGCCAGGCCGCAAAGGAAGACCGCCACGGCCCACGGGGGCGGCCCGGGAAGGCGCGCGTCGAGCGCGGCCACGAGCCGGACGGGATCGGCCGAGCGCAGCAGCGCATGCGCGGCCACCCAGGCGGCGTCGCCGGCGAGCTGCTGCGCGGCCGCCCAGGCGGGCGGACACAGCGCGGCCACGGTGCCGGTGAGCAGCACGGCGGCCGAGAGCGGGACGGCGGCGAGGTTGAGCAGCAGCGCGGCGGGCGCCAGGCGATGGAAGTGCGAGAGCAGAAGGGGTGCCAGGGCGAGCTGCGCGGCCAAAGAGGCGGCCAGCGCCCATTCGATCCGCAGCGGCAACGCGGGCGCGCCACGCGCCAGCGGCGCCGCGAGCAGGAGGATGCCGAGCGTCGCGGCGAAGGAGAGCTGGAACGCCACGTCGCCGACGGCCGAGGGCCGGTGCACCACGGTCAGGAGCGCCGCCAGGCCCAGCAGGTTCGCGAGGTCGGCGTCGAGGTCGAGACAGCGCCCGGCCACCAGCACCGCCCCCATCCAGGCCGCGCGGGCCACGGGCACGTCGCCGCCCACCAGCTCGGCGTAGAAGCCCAGGGCGGCGCACACGATCACGGCGCGCGCCGGCCGCGGCACCTCCAGGCGAGCGAGGAGCGCGGCCAGGAGGGCGGCCACGAGCGCCACCTGCGCGCCGGAGATGGCGAGCACGTGATACGTGCCCGCGGCGCGGAAGGTCTCGGCCGTCTCCTGGTCGAGGCCCGTGCGGTCGCCCAGGACCATCGCGCGCACCAGGCCCTGCTCCGCGCCCGGCAGCACCGCCTGCCGGATCCGGCGGCGGGCGGCCGCGCGCACCGCGGTGGCCAGGCCGCGCCATCCCGTCGCCGACGGGCCGAGGTGCCGCACCAGCCGCGGGCTCTTGCAGGCGCCGCGCGCGTGCACGCCGTCCCGGCGCGCTTCCGCCGCCGCGTCGTAGGCCCCCGGCGTACCGAAGCCGCGTGGCGCGTAGAGCTCGGCCCACAGCTCCAGCGCGTCACCCTCCACGACCTCGCGCCGCGGCGCCTGGCCGCGCACGTCGATGCGCGCACGGCCGGGCGTCTCGCGCGCCTCGCCCCGCCAGGCGATGGTCTCCACGTCGACGACCAGCGTCCAGCGATCGCCGCGCTCGCGTCCGTCCTCCGCGGCCCTGCCCCGCAGGAGCACCTGCCGCCCCTCGAGCGCGCCCATCACCAGCTCGCGGCGCAACGGAGCGCGGTCGTAGGCGCTGGACTCGGCGGCGGCCGCCGCCGCGCCGATGCCGGCCGCGGCAAAGGCGAGCGCGGCCACACCGGACCGCTCCGTTGCGGCGAGCGACGACGCCAGCAGCATCGCGGCGAAAAGGAGGAGCCAGGCGGCGGCGGCCGGACCGAGGCCGGGGCCGGCCAGCGCACCGGCGCCGAGGGCCACGGCCAGCAGGAGCAGCGGGCGGGACACCCGCGAAGGCTAGGGCCGGCGCGAGCCGGGCCGCCGCGGGTTCAGGTCAGTGCGTCGAGTGTCACATCACCGCGGCCCGGACGACGGCCCGGCCGTGCCAGTTGGCGCCATGGCTGTGGAAGAGGACCTCGAGCCGCTCGAACCCGGCCGCGCGAAGCATGCGCAGCAGACAACTGAGGTTGGGGCCCCACCAGTTGGTGGAATCACCCGCGAGCTCGTCGCGCTCGTAGAACACGGCGAACGGCGGCTCGTCGTCCCCGAAGGGCGCCATCTTCGGCAAGGAGACGTTCACCACGTGCGTCTCGAGGTACAAGACGTCCCGCGTCACCCCGCGGAGTCGGCGCAGGGTCAGGAAGGTCGCCCCGCGTCACGTCCGCATCGCCGAGCCGCGCGGGCGATACGTCCTGACGAAGTGCGACCGCGCCCCCAGCGCGGCCACCGCGTCCGGATCGAGCACACGAGGGCGCCGGGTCACGCCTTCCCCGCGGGCACGGTGTAGCCGCATGCGGCCAGGGCGCTCCCGAACAGGGCGTCGCAACGGTCGATGAGCTGCGGCGAGAGGTCGCGCCGATGGCGGCCGATGGAGGACAAGGCGTCGCTGCTCGTGCGATGCGCCTCGCGCGCGTCCGGCTCCGTCTCCGCGGCCGCCCGCAGCATGGCCTGGATCCGCGCGTCGGAGCGCTCGAGCCCGAGGCATTCCAGTATCCTCGCCAGGACCGCGCCGGGCTGGCGAACCAGATCCTCGTAGCGGACCAGCATCCCCTGCTCCCCGGCGCCGCGATACGCCTGCATCAGCTCTTCGATCGCCCCCGCCAGCTTGACCATGTATCGGTCGTCGTCGTCGTCGGGGCTGCGCCCGAAGCTGAGGTGGCCGCGCTTGCGGTTGAACGAGAGGATCGAGGCCACCATGTCCCGGAAGTCGCGCACCAGGTAGATCTCGCGCCGGTCCGGAAACAGCGCGGAATGAAGGCACTGGCGCTCGGGCCGGGGGAGCTGCTTCTCGGCGAACCAGGCCTCGCCCGCGGTCGCCTTGCCCTGCTCGAAGGCCGAGGTCTCGTAGAAGGTGGCGACCTGTCGCCGCGCGAAGGTCGCCAGGGTCTCGATCGCCGGGCCGCCCAGCGCCCGGGCGGCCGCGTCCTGATCGAGATAGCCGACGCACGGGAACGCGGGGTTGCCGACCCACCAGAGGCGCCGGTCGTCGAGCCGGA
>DATKEG010000094.1:0-6262 GCA_035544515.1 Vicinamibacteria bacterium
CACCCGGCCCGGCCGCCCAGGATCCTCACGAGCAGGTAGCCGACCAGGCTGACGCCGGAGAGGAGGACGACCAGCCATCCGACCTGCCGCGGCACCAGCGCGCCGTACGGACCCGTCGGCTCGTCCGGCAACAGGGGCAGCAGGACGACCGCCACCAGCGCGAACTTCACGATGGCCAGGATCTCGTCCGCGCTCACCGCGCCGGCCATCCGGTGCAGGGGCGCCTTGAGGGTCAGGAGCAGCGTGGCCACGACCGCGGCGGCCGCCGCCGGCATCGCCTCCCCCAGCGCGACCATGCCGCCCAGCAGCGCCGCCAGCAGGCCGGTCATCTCGGTGGTGACGCCGGCGGACTCGTCCGGATCGCGCACGTACGAGGCGAGACCGAAGCCTCCGACCACCAGCAGGACGGCGGGCAGGGCCAGGGGCATGCCACTCCGCGCGGCCAGCCCGCCGAAGAAACCGCACAGCGCGAAGAGCGGGAACGTGCGGATGCCCGCGAAGGCGCCTCCGTGCTTCGCCCGCTGGCGCTCGAGCCCGAGCAGCAGGCCCAGGAGCAACGACACCAGCGCGCCGCCGAGCGGGGTCGCGGTCCAGTCCACGCGGCATGCTACCCCAGCGGGTCGCGCCTCAGACGGTGACCTTCGCCTCCAGCTCCGCCCATCGCGCGTACAGCGCGTCCACCTCGGCCTGCGCCGCGGCCAGGGCGGCCACGCGCGGGGAGAGCGCCGCGTGGTCCGAAGCGACGGCGGGGTCGGACGCGGCGCGCGCGCACGCCTCGAGCCGCCGCTCGGCTTCCAGGATGCGCGCCTCCATCTCGTCCCACTCCCGCTGCTCGCGATAGGTCAGCCGCTTCGGCTTCCCGGGCGCGGCGGCGCGCGAAGGCGGGCCCGGCTTGCCGCGGCGGGCCGCCTCCAGGGCGGCCTTCTCGGCCTCGAGCCGCCCGCCCATCTCCCACTGCGCGTAGTCGGCGTAGGCGGTGGCCCCTCCGCGGCCGTCGAGCGCGACCAGCCGCGTGCAGACGCGGTCGAGCAGGTAGCGGTCGTGCGTCACGAGCACGAGGGCGCCCGGGAACTCGAGCAGGCTCTCCTCGAGCACCTCGAGGGTGGGGATGTCGAGGTCGTTGGTGGGCTCGTCGAGCAGCAGCACGTCCGCGGGCTCGAGCATCAGCTTCGCGATGACGGCCCGGGCCTGCTCGCCGCCCGAGAGCCGCCCCACGGGCGTGGTGAGCTGCTCGGGGCGGAAGAGGAAGCGTTTCGCCCAGCCCGCGACATGGACTTCCCGGTCCCGGAAGAAGACGGCGTCGCCGAAGGGGGCGAGCGTGCGTTCGAGCGACACGGCCGGATCGAGCCGGGAGCGCTGCTGGTCGAAGATCACCACGCGCAGGCCCTCCGCGCGCGCGATCGTCCCCTGGCGCGGCTCCTCGAGGCCGGCGAGCAGCCGCAGGACGGTCGTCTTGCCGCTGCCGTTGGCGCCGAGCAGGCCCAGGCGGAGTCCGGGCGACAGCACGAGGTCGAGGTCGCGGACGACAGTCCGCCCGTCGTAACCGTGGGTCAGGCCCTCGGCCACGAGCAACCGCTTCGTGCGCCGTTCGGTCCCGGCGAAGTCGAGCCCCACCCCGGCCGTGCGGGAGCGCGCATCGAGAAGGGCCAGCTCGTCCCGCAGCCGGCCGGCCTCGGCCACGCGCGCCTGCGCCTTGCGCGTGCGCGCCTTCGCCTTGCGGGAGAGCCATTCCAGCTCGCCCCGCACCCGGTTGCGCAGCGACTCCTGGTAGGCGGCCTGCCCGGCCAAAAGCTCGTCCTTGCGGGCGAGGTACTCGCTATAACGGCCCTTGACGTCGAGCAGGCCGGACGGGAACACGCGGTTCAGCTCCAGCACGCGGCCGGCCACGGCTTCGAGGAAGTAGCGGTCGTGGCTGACCGCGACGAACGCCTCCGGCTCGCGCCGCAGCAGCTCCTCGAGCCAGAGGATGCCGTCGAGGTCGAGGTGGTTCGTGGGCTCGTCGAGCAGGAGCAGCTCCGGCTCGCGGGCCAGCTCGCGCGCGATGGCCAGCCGCTTCTTCCAGCCTCCCGAGAGCGTGGCCACCGGCGGCGCGCCGTCCGTGAAGCCGGCCTTGCCCAGGGCCACGGCGATGTGCCCCTCGGCCTCGTGCGCGTCGGACACGACGTCACGGCACGCCTCGCGCAGCACGGAATCGACGGTGGCGCCCGCCGGAAACGTGGGGTCCTGCTCGACGTAGCCGAGCCGCAGCCGCTTGCGCGCCGCGCGCGTTCCCGACGAGGGCGGCTCCCGGCCCGCGAGGACCTTCAGCAGGGTCGTCTTGCCGGAGCCGTTCGGGCCGACCAGGCCGACGTGGTCGCCCGCGAAGACGCCGAACGCCAGGCCTTCGAACAGGGGCGCGCCGCCGAACGCCTTGCCCAGCTCCTGGACCGACAGGAGCAGCTCAGCCACGCCCGGTCATCGGCACGCGTGCGCGACCGCGAAGCATACCGGCCCATGGTAACGGCTTCCGGTTTGCCCCGCCCTCGCGCGTGGGTTAGCTTCCCGCGCATGGCCGCCGCCCCTCCCGATCTCCTGTCGCTCGAGGGGCGTGTCGCGCTCGTGACGGGGGCGGGCCGGGGCATCGGGGCCGCCACGGCCCTGGCCCTGGCCCGTGCGGGCGCGCGCGTGGCGCTCGTGGACCGCGACGGGGAGGGGGTCGAGCGCACCGCCGACGCGCTCGGCGCCGAAGGGGCGGAAGCGCTCGGTTTCACCGCGGACGTGTCGGACGCGGCCGCCATCGGCGCGGCCGTGCAGCGCACGGTGCACGAGTGGAGCCGGCTCGACATCCTGGTGAACAACGCCGGCATCGTCCGCGACGCGAGGCTCGGCGACGTGCGCGACCTCGACTGGTCCGACACCCTCGACGTGAACCTCACGGGCGCGATGGTCTGCGCCCGCGCGGCGGTCCCCCACATGCTCGCCGCGGGCTTCGGCCGCATCCTCTCCGCCTCGTCCATCGTGGCGCGCGCCGGCAATTTCGGGCAGACGGCGTACGGAGCGAGCAAGGGCGGGATCGTGGGCCTGACGCGCGTGTGGGCGCGGGAGCTGGGCGCGAAGGGGATCACCGCCAACGCGGTGGCACCCGGGTTCATCGACACCGAGATGGTGCGCTCCGTCCCGGAGAAGGTGCTCGCGCAGGTCCTCCCGCGCATCCCCGCCGGCCGGCTCGGGCGGGCCGAGGAGGTCGCGAACGTCTACCTCTTCCTGGCCTCGGACCTGGCCTCGTTCGTCAACGGGGCGGTGGTGGGCGTGGACGGGGGCCTGCTGCTTTGACCGCGGCTTTCGCCCGCCGCATCCCCGCCTGGGCCACCGTGGTGTTCGTGGTCGCGCTCGCCGCGCGGCTGGGGTTCTGGTGGCTGGCGGACCAGCCGCTGCTCTACACGCACCAGTACCACTACTTCATGAACGGGGTGTACATCGCCCAGCACCCGGACCCGTGGCCGTTCCTGCTGCGGACCGACGAGTGGCGGCTCTGGGACGGCCACTGGACGATCGCGCCGCTGTACTACCCGTTCGAAGCGGCGGTCTTCCGGCTGTTCGGGGTGAAGCTCGAAGCGCTGCGCCTGGTGCAGGTCCTGCTCGGGGCCCTCACCGCCGTGGCCGTGGGCGCGATCGGCCGCGCGGTCGCCGGCCCGCGCGGCTACTGGGCGGGAGCGCTCTACGCCGTCCACGGGTACTCGGTGGAGCTGCCCAACTGGACGCTCACCGAGAACCTGCACAACGTCCTCTTTTGCGCGGCCATGGCGCTCCTGCTGCGCGGCGTGGCGCGGCGGGGCCTGGGCTCGACGGCGGCCGGCGCGGCGCTCCTGGGCCTGTCCGCGCTCGCGCGCTCGGTGTCTTCGGCGTTCATACCGGTGGCCGCGCTCTGGCAGTGGTTCTACGCCGAGCGCGAGCGGCGGTGGAAGGCCGCCGCCGCGGTGCTCGCCTGCGGCCTCGGCGTCATCCTGCCCTGGACGGCGCGCAACGTCTTCATCATCGGCGACCTCGTCCCGATCGAGACCACCGCGTACGAGAACATCTGGTTCGCGAACCACTTCACGGACGAGGTCCGCTTCCGCCGCCAAACCGAGATCATCCACGGCCAGGACTCGCCCGCGGCCAAGCGCGCGATCGCCATGCACTTCGCGCTGCGCGGCATCCGGCGGACTCCCGGCGCCTTCGTGGACAAGGTGCGCGCGAACTTCTGGCACTTCCTGCGGCCGGAGGGACTGCACCACCTGCTGACCGCCGAGTCGTCCATGGAACCGTGGCGGCACGTGTTCTACGTCGTGCTGGACGACCTTCCGGGCCTGGTGCTCCTCCCGCCCTTCCTCGCTTTCTGCCTCGGCGGCCGCCGGACGGCCGCCTGGGCGCTGGTCGTCCTCTGGACGGCGTATTACCTGTTCTTCGAGGTCGTGGTCTTTCTCAACGAGGTCCCGAGGCACCGCACGGGCTACGTCCCGTTCTTCCTGGCCGGGGGCGTGGCCGGCATCGCGCTCCTGCGGCGAGCTGAGGAGCGCCGCCGCGTGGCGCCCTGGGTCGGCGCCGGCATCGGCCTGCTGATCGTGGCCCGGCTGCTGAGCCCGTATCCGGGTCCGGCCTGGCGGACGGTCTCCGCCCTGCGCTTGATCGAGGGCGTCGGCCCCGCGCTCGATCGCGGCGACCTGGCCGAGGCGGAACGCGTGGCACTGGCGGCGGCGGCGAGATCCCCGGACTCACCGCGCCCGTGGAACGTCTATGCGCGGCGTCTCGTGCGCGCCGGTCGTCCCGGCGAGGCGGTCGCCGCCTACGACCGCGCGGCGGTCGTGGCGAGGCAGAGCTGGAGCCCGGCGGTCGCGCGCCCCAGGCTCCTCCGCGAGGCCGGCCGCGCCACCGACGCGGACGCCGCCCTGCGCGCCGCCCACCTGCTCTCGTGGAACGCCGATCCCTGGCTCGCCCTCGAGACCGCCTGGCGCGAGCTGCCCCCGCCACGCACCGACGAGGTGCGCCTGGGCGAGGACGACTACGGCGCCGTCCGCGGCTTCTTCCATCCGCGCGGCCTCGATCCCAGGCTCACCCGGCACCGGCTGGAGTGGACGCGCTACGACCTCCGGGGCGGTCCCCAGCCGCCGCCGGGACGGCACCGCTGGACGCGCGATCGCGCGTGGATCCGTCTCGTCCCCACGCAGCCGGCCGGCGCCTACGAGGTGACGATCGAGATGGGCTCGCCCTTCCCTTCCCCGCTCACCGCCCCCGAGGTGACGGTGCGCGTCAACGACGGCGCGCCGCACCGGTTCGTCCTTGGCACCTCTGTCGCACCCTACTCGGTCCGGACCGAGTCGGCTCCCGGCCAGCCCCTGGTGGTGCGGATCGACGCCCCGACCTGGATCCGGCACCGCGAGCCCGCCGAGCAGGGCGTCCGCGTGGACCGTGTCGTGGTCGCGCCGGCGCGCTGACACCGGTCCTTGCGACCGCGCCCGCCGCCGTTGTATAAAGACGGTTCGCCTCCCGGCCCGCTAGCTCAATGGTAGAGCAAGAGACTCTTAATCTCTGGGTTCATGGTTCGAGTCCATGGCGGGTCACCAGCAAATCCAGGAGAATCAGATACGTGCAGGCGCCTGTGACCCAGAGTGCCCGAGTCCTCCCCCTGACAGCAGTACTGCTCGGGCTGGCCAGCGCACCCGCCGGCCCGCCCGACAAGCCGCGCCTTCTCGTCCTCACCGACATCGGGGGCGACCCGGACGACATCATGTCCATGGTCCGGCTGATGACCTACGCCAACCACGTCAAGATCGAGGGACTGGTCGCCACGGCACGAGCGGTCGCGTGGCGCCGGGGCCCATCGAGAGGATCGTCGCGGCCTACGAGAAGGTCCGCGACAACCTCGAGCTCCACGAGCCCGGCTTTCCCACGGAAGAGTACCTGCGTGAGCGCATCAGCCAGGGGATCCCGGTCGAGGATGCAGAGCGTGGGCGAGGGCAAGGACTCACCTGGCTCCGAGCTGCTGATTCGCGCCGTGGATCGTGACGACCGCAGCCCAGGGATTACACATGTGAGGTCACGGGTTCGAAGGTCCGCTCAGACGCCGCGCACGCCGAACCCGAACGAGCGCGCGGCGAGGGCGAGATCGCGATCGTGCGTTGCCATCACGAGGCTCTGACGCATCCGATCCTGCCACACCAAAGCGGTCGACAGGTGCAGCGCGTCGAGAGTTCCGAGGGGGATCGGAAACGGTTCCGATGCACGGGCCAGGATCGGACGCTGG
>DATKEG010000095.1:0-13455 GCA_035544515.1 Vicinamibacteria bacterium
GCCAGGTCGCGCGCGGCGGGGACGCCGCCCAGGCCCTCGGCCTGGCGGGCGGCGCGCACGATCGCGTCGGCCATGACCTCGGCCGCCAGCGCGCCGATCAGCGACACGTTCGCCTCGCCCGCGCGGGCACCGGTGGCCAGCGCGAAGATCGTGTCGCCGTCGCCGGGCGTGTGGGCCGGCGAGATCGCGCGCGCGTAGCCATCGTGGGCCATCTGCGCCACCTTCCGGGCCTCGGCCTTGGTGAGGAGGGCATTGGTCGCCACCACCCCGATGGTCGTGTTCTCGCCGGAGCGCGGCGTGCGCAACCGCCCGCCGACCTCGCCCGCCCGCACCAGCTTGCGCGCGTCCGCGAGCGCCTTGCCGTCCTCGGTGCGCACGCCGGCGACCACCTGCCCGGTGGCCGGGTCGATGACGTCGCCTACCGCGTTGACGGCGACGAGCGCCGCCACGGTGAGTCCATCGGGAAGCGTGAGGGCGGCCGTTCCGATGCCGGCCTTCATGCTGCGGCCCGGCCCGCCCATCTTCCCCACCGTGGCGCCGGCGCCCGCGCCGACGTTGCCTTCGGACACGGGCCCGTCCGTGGCGGCCTTCGCGGCCAGGTACCCGCATTCGGCGGTGGGACGTATCGCCGGCTTGCCGCCGAACCCGAGGTCGTAGAGGACGGCCGCGGGCACGATCGGCACCTTGACGATGCGCATGTCGTAGCCGATCCCCTTCTCCTCGAGATACCGCATCACGCCCGAGGCCGTATCCAGGCCGAAGGCGCTGCCGCCGGAGAGCACGATCCCGTGCACCTCCTGGACGCTGTTGGAGGGGTCGAGCAGGTCCGTCTCGCGCGTGCCCGGGGCGCCGCCGCGCACGTCGACGCCGGCCGTGGCGCCGCCTTCGGTGAGGATGACGGTGCAGCCGGTGGGCCGCCCGCTCAAGGTGTGGTGGCCGACCTTCACGCCGTCCACCGCCGTGAGGCCGTGGTGCGGGCGGACCTCGGCCTGCGCGCTCACGAACCCGACCGTGCATGCGGCCAGCGCGGCAAGGCGATGCCTCATCTAGAAAATGTACTTCACGCCGAGCTGGACGATGCGGCCGTCGTCGGCGCCGAGGATCTGGCCGAAGGTGGCGGCGCCGATCGTGCCGGCGGGCTGGCCGAAGCGCACCTGGTTGAACAGGTTGAACGCCTCCACCCGGAGCTGGAGCGCATGGCTCCGGCGCACGGCGATGTTCTTGAAGAGCGACAGGTCCGTGCGGTTGAAGCCCGGGCCGCGCACCGTGTTGCGGCCGGCGTCGCCCGGCCGCTCGCCGCTCTGGGCCAGCGTGCGGCGGACGAAGCAGCTCGTGTCGAACCACTCCGCCGTCGTCTTCGGACCGCCGTTGGGATCGCAGACGACGTCGGGGCGAGCGGTCAGGAAGCGGATGGACAGGTTGCCCCCTTCGTTCACCGAGAGCGGGAACCCCGTCTGCGCCTGGAAGATGCCGTTGAGCTGCCAGCCGCCGAGCGCGTGCCGGACGAGCGCGCCCCGGTCCTCCAGCCGCGGCAGCTCGTAGCCGAAGCTGACCACGAACCGGTGGCGGACATCGAAGAGCGCGTTGCCCTTCTCGTAGGCGAGCGCCGCCTCGACGCTGGCTTCGTCTCCCTGGACGACGGGCAGCACCGGCCGGTTCTCGCCGCCGATGTTGAGGCCGGAGACGTGGTCGATGGCGTGGCTCCAGGTGTACGAGGCAAGGAAGTTGAGACCGCGGGTCGGACGCAGGCGCGCGCTGGCTTGCAGCGCGTCGTACCAGGACTCGGCGACCGAAAACGTCGGCCGCAGCAGGGCGAAGGCCGGCATGACGCGCTGCGTGCTCCGCGTGGTCTGTCCCGGCGTGTACACCCCCGGGTTGACCTCCATGAAGATCGGCAGGTGCTTGCCGCGCGAGCCGACGTAGCCCAGCTCGACACCGAGGCTCCGGCCGATCTGCTGCTGCACGGTGAGGTTGTAGTGGTGGGCGTAGGGCGACTGGAAGTCGTTTCCCCAGCCGATGATGGTGAGGTTGGCCGGGAACAGGCGCGGCCCTCCGGCCAGGGCCCCCAGGGGGTCGGCCAGCGTGATGGGCGTGGGCGTGTTGAGCTCCACCAGGGGCGTGAAGGGCGGAGAGAGGACGCCGCTCTGGAAGAAGTCGCCCTGTCCGGCCAAAGCGTCGTAGAAGAGTCCCCAGGCCGCGCGGATGCTGGTCCGGCCCCGTCCCGTGGGGTCCCAGACGGCGGCCAGGCGCGGCGCGACGTTGTTCTTGTCCGTCGGCACCACGCCCCGCGGCACGCCCGGATCGCCGGGATAGACGAGCCCCCGCGGCGCGTCCTTGAACTTCTGGGACTGCACGCCGACGTGGACGGCGGTGATGGCGTCGTTTTTGTCCACGAACGGGATCGGCAGCTCGTAGCGGACGCCCAGGTTGAGCGTGAGGCGCGGGGTGACGCGGAACTCGTCCTGCACGTAGGCGGCGTAGAGCCAGCCGTGCCCGTCCTGGATGGCCTGGGTGGTGGTGGCGCGCGCCTGCGCGGGCAGCCCGAGCAGGAAGTCGGCCATGGCGTTTCCGGTGATGCCGCCCGAGAAGGTGACGTCGCCGTTGGGCCGGTTGATGAACGCGATCTTCATGTTCTCGCGGCGCACGTCCACGCCGAGCTTGAACGAGTGGCGGCCGGTGAGGTACGTGAGGTCGTCCGTGAACTGGAAGACGTTGTTCACGCGCTCCACGAACGGCTGTTGCAGGTCGCCGAGCGCGGTGGCGCCGGCGAAGAAGCCGGCGACCACGATCGAGGGCAAGCCGACGGCCAGCGGGTTCGTGTTCGGGAGGTCGATGCCGTATTCGGAGTTCTGCCGCCCGCTGGTGACCTGGGGGTTGGCGTAGATCCGGTTGAAGGAGAAGCGCGCCACGTTGATCGCGCGCGAGCTGAACATGTACGTGTCGCCGATCATGAAGTCCTGCAGCGTGGCCTTGGCCAGCTGGTCGGCCGCCTGCACCGTGCGCGGCGTGACCCGGTTGGTGTGGCTCCAGAGGTAGCGGGCGAGGATGGAGTGCTCCTCGGTGGCGCGGTAGTCGAGGCGCAGGCCCGCCTGGTCGCGGTCGTCCCCGACCGTGGGCGAGGCGGTGTAGCGGTTGGCGCCCACGTTGGCCGGGGGCACGAAATCCGCGAGCAGCCGCTGCGCGATGGGATCGAGGCGGCCGGCGGGGATCACGTTGCCCGGGAACGGCTGGCCGGTGAGCGGGTCGCGGACGGCGGGAGATCCCGAGAAGTCGCCGCGCCGCTGCGCGGCGGTGGGGACGAGGAGGGTCTGGGTGAGCCCGCTCTGGTTGCGGTAGCCCTCGTAGTAGCCGAAGGCGAACAGCCGGTTCTTCGCCAGCGGCGCGCCGAGCGCGGCGCCGAACTGGTTCTGCTTCAGGACCGGCTTGGGCTGGGTCGCGGGCGCGAAGTAGTTGCGGGCCTGCCGCGCGTCGTCGCGGTTGAACTCCCAGAGGGCGCCGTGCCACTCGTTGCTCCCCGACTTGGTCACCAGGGTGACCACCGAGCCGGCGTTCCGGCCGTACTCCGCGTTGTAGGAGTGCGTCAGGATCTTGAACTCCTGGATGGCGTCGGGCGGCGGCCGCAGCACGAAGCCGGTGTTGAACGTGTCGTTGTTGGTCGCGCCGTCGATGAGGAAGTTGTTGGACTGGTTCCGCATGCCGTTCACGTTGAACCCGCCCGTCACGTTGCCGAACCCGCCGGGCGAGGCGTCGCCGCTCTGTCCGCCCAGGGACACCGGCGGCGCGACCACCCCGGGGATGAGCGTGCCGAGCTGGGCGAAGTTGCGCCCGTTGAGCGGCAGGTCCACGACCTTCTTCTCGTCGATGACGATGCCGAGGGTGGCGTTGGTGGTCTCGATGAGCGGCGCGTCCGCCTGCACGACCACGGTCTCCGCGAGCGGGCCCACCTTCAGGCTCACGTCCACGCGCGCGGTCTCCGCCACGCTCACGCGCACGCCTTCACGGGTGTGCGGCGCGAACCCGCTCAGGCTCGCCGCGACGTTGTAGAGGCCGGGCGGCAGCAGGGGCAGGGTGTAGAAGCCGTCCGCGCCGCTGGCGGCCGTCCGCACCTGCCCGGTGGCCTGGCTGGTGGCCTGCACGGTCGCGCCGGGCAGGAGGGCCCCCGAGTCGTCGGTGACCACCCCGGTGATGGCGCCCGTGGCCTGGGCGCTCGCCCCGGACGGCGAGGCCAGCACGGCGGCCGCCGCCAGCGCCAGCGCCCAGAGCGTCCGTCCACACGAACCCCGCCGTTCATGAGTCAGCCTGCGCATGCGTCCCCTCCCTCTTACGGAGTCGCCGTGCCGGCCAGCAGCCCGAGCATCGGCGCTCCTTCCGTGTCTCCCATGTCGAGTCCGAGCAGCCGCGCGATCGTCGGCCCCACGTCGAGCTGGCGCGCGCGCGGCACCACCAGCCCGGGCCGCACGCCCGCTCCGGACAGGATCAGGCCCGTGTGCAGCGCCGGCTGATCGGGCAGGTAGCCGTGAGACCCGCGGGTCGCGGTCGGCGCCACGAAGTCGTCGCCCTCGAAGCCTCCGCTCACCATGTACCCGTCCACCGGCTCCACGAAGAAGGCCGCCTCCGGATAGGCGCCCAGCGCGTCGAGCTCCTGGCGGTCCACCACGCGGAACAGCCCGCGGTAGCGGCCGTCGGCCAGCGCGCGGAAGAGCGCTTCGGCGCGGTCGGCGAGCGCCCGGTCCGCGGGGTCCTTCACCCGGACGGCGCCGCCGTGCGCCGCCGCCTGCCAGGACTGGATGGTGCCGTCCGCGCCCGTCTGCAGGAGACCGGCCCGCCGGAGGACGACGTTGGGCTGCAGCGTGGAGTGCACGCGGTAGAAGCCGTGGTCGCCCGTGACCACGAACGTCGTCCGCGGCCGGATGCCGGCCTCTTCGGTGGCGCGGAGGATCTCGCCCAGGAGGCCGTCCACGGCCGTGAAGGCCGCCTTGGCCTCGGGCGAGTGCCGGCCGAACCGGTGCTGCGCGGAGTCGGTCTGCACGAGGTGCAGGAGGAGCAGGTTGGGCTGGTGGGTCTTCAGGACGTGAACGGTGGCCGCGGCGAAAAAGCGGTCGCGCTTCGCGATGTCGCGGTGGTCGTCCGGACCGAAGCCTCCCAGGCGCTTCACCACGTCGTCCACCAACCCGGCCGTGGACATCCCGCGCATGGTGTCGAGCCAGCTCCGCCCCTCCGCGGCCTGGCTCTCGGGGATGAGCGCGTCGATGCGGGCGCCCACGGTGACCGGCCAGGACAGCGCGGCCGTCTTCAGCCCCGCGCCGGAGGCCACCTGCCACAAGGCCGGCGCCTTCAGCGCCTCCGCCTCGCGGTACCACTGCGTCGATCCCCGCTCGGGATCGAAGCGCGTGTTGGAGATGATCCCGTGCCGGGCCGGACGCATGCCGGTGACCATCGACGTGTGCGACGGGTAGGTCACCGAGGGGTATTGGCCGACCACCGCCTCGGCCCAGCTCCCCGCCTCGCGCAGCGCCTGCAGGTTCGGCAGGCTCAGGCCGAAGTCCTGTGGCCGGATGTAGTACTCGGGCAGGAGGCCGTCGATCGAGATGAGCACGACGTGATCGGCCCCTCGCGGCGCGGCCGGAGCCGCGACCGCGACGGCCGCAGACGCCGCGAGCAGCGCGGCCGCCGTCCGGCGGATAACGCCCGTCGGCCCGCGCATCAGCTCACCGCCTTGTCGGTCTGGTCCAGCCCCCGGTCGATGATGCCCAGGGCCTCGCGCATCTCCGCTTCCGTGATGCACAGCGGCGGGTTGGTGTAGAAGGCGTTCCAGCGGACGAGGGTGTAGAGCCCCTCCTGGCGGAAGAAGCGCCCGAGCGCGGCCATCTCCTCGGACGTCCCGCCGAAGGGGGCCATGGGCTGCCGCGTCTTGCGGTCGCGGACGAGCTCGACGATGCCGAACAGGCCGATCGAGCGCACCGCGCCCACCGAAGGGTGCTTCGCCTCCAGACCGGCCAGCAGCTCCTTCAGCAGCACGCCCATCCGCTTCGCGTTGCCCACCATGTCGTCTTCCTCGTAGGCGGCGATGGTGGCCAGGGCGGCCGCGCAGGCCAGCGGGTGCGAGTTGTAGGTGAGCCCGCTCGGGAACGCACGGTCCTGGAAGTGCGCGGCGATCTTGCGCTTCATGCCCACGGCGCCGAGCGGGACGTAGGCGCTGGTGAGGCCCTTGGCCATGATCAGCAGGTCGGGGACCACGTTCCAGTGGTTGATGGCGAACCACTCGCCGGTGCGGCCGAAGCCGGCCATCACCTCGTCGGCCACCATCAGGATCCCGTATTTGTCGCACAGCGCGCGCACGCCCTGCAGGTACCCCGGCGGCGGGATGAGGATGCCGTTCGTGCCGGTCACGGTCTCCAGGAAGAAGGCGGCGATCGTCTGCGGGCCCTCGAGCTGGATGACCTCCTCGAGCAGGGCCAGGGCCTCTTCGGCCGTGTCCCAGCCGCGCTCGATGCCGTGGTAGGGGTCGAGCACGTGGACGACGCCGGGTATGCCAGGCTCCGACGGCCACCGGCGCGGGTCGCCCGTCAGCGTCATGGCTCCCGCCGTGGCGCCGTGGTACGAGCGATAGCGCGCCAGCACCTTGTGCCGGCCGGTGAAGGCGCGCGCGATCTTGACCGCGTTCTCGTTCGCCTCGGAGCCGCCGTTGGTGAAGAAGAAGACGTCGATGTCGCCCGGGGCCAGCGCGGCCAGCTTCGCGCCCAGGCGCGCCCGCGGCTCCGTGGCCATGAACGGGTTCGCGTAGGCCAGCTCGGCCGCCTGCCGCTGGATCGCCTCGACCACGCGCGGGTCACCGTGGCCGACGTTGACGCACATGAGCTGGCTGTTGAAGTCGAGGTAGCGTTTGCCTTCCGGCGTCCAGAAGTACACGCCCTTGGCGCGGGCCACCGGGATGGGGTCCACCTTCGCCTGGGCGGACCATTCGAAGATCGTGTGCTGGCGGGTGAGGGCGACGATCTCTTCACCGGTGAGCGCCCTTGGCTGTGCGGTCGTGGTCATGGCTCTCCTTTGAAACTCACAGGGCCTCCCGGACGGCGGCCGCCACCTCGGCGGTGTTCGCCTGGCCGCCCAGGTCCGGCGTGCGCACCTCGCCCCGCTCCAGCACGCGCGTGACGGCCCGCAGCACGCGGTCGTGGAGGTCCTTCTCGCCGAGATGGTCGAGCATCATCGCCCCGGCCCAGATGGCGCCCACCGGGTTGGCGATGCCCTTGCCCGCGATGTCCGGAGCGGAGCCGTGGATCGGCTCGAACATGGACGGGTAGCGCCGCTCGGGGTTGACGTTGGCTCCGGGCGCCACGCCCAGGCTCCCCGAGATGGCGGCGCCGAGGTCCGTGAGGATGTCGCCGAAGAGGTTCGAGGCCACGATCACGTCCACGGTCTGTGGGTGCGTGATCATGCGCGCGGCCAGCGCGTCCACGTGGTACTTGCGCACGCTCACCGACGGGAACTCCGGCGCCAGTTGTTCCACCACCTCGTCCCACAGCACCATGGAGTGGCGCAGGGCGTTCGACTTGGTGGCGCTGGCCAGCAGGCGGCGCGGGCGCCCCGCCGCCGTCTCGAAGCCGTAGCGGACGATCCGTTCGATGCCGCGGCGGGTGAAGACGGCGTTCTCCAGCGCGATCTCCTGGGGCGTGCCGGCGTACAACCGTCCGCCCGCGCCGCAATATTCGCCCTCCGCGTTCTCGCGCACGCAGACCATGTCGATGTCGGCCGCACCGCGCCCGGCGAGGGGACCGGTGACGCCCGGGAGGAGGCGCATGGGCCGGAGGTTCACGTATTGGTCGAAGCGCTGCCGGATGGGGAGGATCAGCTCCCAGACCGAGATGTGGTCGGGCACGCCGGGGGTGCCGACGGCCCCGAGGAAGATCGCGTCGAAAGAGCGGAGCTTCTCCAGGCCGTCCGCGTCCATCATGCGGCCGGTACGGCGATAGAAATCGCAGCCCCAGGGGAACTCGGTGGTGTCGAGCTGGACCTGGGCGGTCCTCGCCGCGGCCTCGAGCACGGCGAGAGCCGCCGGGATCACCTCGCGTCCGATGCCGTCGCCGGGGATGACGGCGATGCGATACCGAGCGGCCATCACATGCCCGGCGGAGAGAAGCGGCCGTCCACGGCCGTCCAGCCGCCGTCCACGAAGAGGACGGCGCCCGTCATGTAGCTGGCCGCGTCCGAGGCCAGGAAGGCCGTGGGGGCCGCGATCTCCTCCGGCCGCGCCCAGCGCTTGAGGATCGTCTTGGCCGAGTAGGCGCCGTACCAGTCGGCGTCGGCCTTGATGGGGGCGGTGAGCGGCGTGTCCACGACACCGGGCGCCACCGCGTTCACGCGGACGCCCCGCGGCCCGAACTCCGCCGCCGCCGTGCGCACGAGCTGGACGATGCCGGCCTTGGTCGCGGCGTACACGCCCTGCCCGGGCTCCACCGTCACCGAGCGGATGGACGAGAACAGGATGATGCTGCCGCGGCCGTCGGCGGTCATCAGCCGGCCCGCCGCGCGCAGCAGGTTGAAGTTCCCGCGCAGGTTGAGGGTGACCACGCGGTCGAACTCCTCCTCCGTGTAGGAGAGCAGCGGCTTGCGCACGTTGATGCTGGGCGTGCAGACCGCCACGTCGAGGCGCCCGTGCCGCTGCCTCACGCCGTCGAGGACGGCCTGGACCCCCTGCCCGTCGCGGATGTCCACGGCAGCGGAGTCGGCCGGCCGGTCGGCGGTGCCGATCCGCTCGGCCACCTGCCGCGCCTTTTCCTCCTCCACGTCCAGGCACACAACGCGCGCCCCGAGCGCGGCGCAGGCGACCGCCACCGCTTCCCCGATGCCGGAGGCGGCCCCCACCACGGCCGCCACCTTGCCGTCCAGCCGGAACGGCCCGTCGTCGTTCATGGAGCCTCCGGAGCGCGATCATAAGCCCGGCGGCCGATGGCGACGAGCGCACAGGCCAGACCGGCGGCGGCGAGGCCCACGAGCGCGGGCGAGAGCGCTCCGAAGCCGCGTCCGTCCGTCCCGACGTGCGTGGCCAACATGAGAGAGACGCCGGCGGCGATGGCGGCGAGGGCCTCGGGCGTCCCCACGCGGCGGACGTAGAGGCCGGCGACGACGGGCACGAACAGGCACACCCCGAGCAGCGTGTAGAAGATGCTCAGCGCGCCGATCACCGTCGGCGACACGATGGCGAGGAGGACGCCGAGCGTGCCGCCCACCACCGCCGCCCAGCGCGCCACGGCGAGCACGCGCGCGTCGCTGGCCCCCGGATCGACGAACCGCCGGTAGAGGTCCCGCGACAGCGACGTCGAGAGCATGAAGAGGATCGCGTCGGCGGAGCTGACCTCGGCCGAGACCACCGCCGCCAGTCCCAGGCTGCCCAGCAGCGGCGGCAGGTCGTACATGAGGATGGTGGGCAGCGCCAGCTCGTGGTTGGCGAGCCCCGGGTGCTGCGCGCGGGCGACGATGCCCAGGAGCGGCGGGACGAACGCGAAGGCCAACAGGACGAGCGCGTTCGCGGCAACGCCCTTGCGCACCGCCCGGTCGTCGCGCGCGCCGTAGATCTTCTGGAGGAGGCCCGGGGAGATCACGAACGCGGGCCCGAGCAGGGCCAGGTAGTTCCAGCCCGAAGCGCCTCCCTTCCACGGGCTCCAGAACGGGCCCCCGGGCGTGGCGGCCTGCACCGCGTCCCAGCCCCCCGCGTGGGCCATCGCGAGCGGCAGGGCGAGCGCGAACCCGGCCACCATGACGACGAGCTGGACGAGGTTGACCCAGGCCGAGGTCAGGAGCCCGCCGGCCGTGAAGTACGTGGTCATGACCAGGCCGCCGACGATGCAGCCGAAGACCTTGGGGATCCCGGCCACGACCTCGAGCACCCAGGCCAGCGCGACGAGCTGGCCGGCCAGGATGGCGAGGGTGCCCACCCAGAGCAGCGCGGCCACGATGCCGCGCACCGCGCGGCCGTAGCGGTGCTCGAGGTAGTCCCCGACCGTGTGCAGGCCGTGCCGCTCGGCTTCCCGGCGGATGCGCGGGCCGACAGTGAAGGCCAGCACCACGGAGCCGATGGCGGCGGAGCCCACCCACCACCAGGCGCTGAGCCCGTCGCGGTAGCCGAGCCCGGCCGCGCCCACCGTGGAGCCGGCGCCGATGTTGGCGGCGACCATGGTGGAGAAGAGCAGGCCGGGACCGAGCCGGCGGCCCGCCACGAAGAAGTCGCCCGAGGTGCGCACGCGGCGGCCGATCCAGAGGCCGAGCAGGACGATGCCGGCGGCGTAGCCGAGGAGCAGCCAGAGGTGGAGGTTCAAGGAGAAAGACCGGCTACTGGCGGGACTTGAAGGCGAGGCCGGCGACCGTGGTCACGAGCTGCGAGGGCTCCACCGGCTTGGTGAGGTAGGCCTGGAAGCCGGCGTGCATCACCTTGGCCGGCATCTCGGAGGAATACGCGGTGAGCGCCACGGCGCCGGTCTTCCCGCCCAGGACCAGCGGCAGCTCGCGGATCTGGCGGATGAGCGCGTAGCCGTCGGCGCCGGGCAGGCCGAGGTCGCACACCAGGACGTCAGGCACGGCGTTGAGGAACGCCTGCAGCCCCTCGGGCGCGGACCCGGCGGTGACCACCGAGGCCCCTTCCCTCTCGAGGATCCGGCGCACCGTCTCCTGCGTGTCGGCATCGTCCTCGACCACGAGGACGTTGAACCCTCGCAAGGCGGGCCTGCCAGTCACAGCAAGACAGTATCACGACCCTTTCGCGCCGGGACGGGCCGCGCGGAGGCCCGCCAGCGCCGGCGCGACCGCGGCCAGCCCCGCCAGGTCGGCCCAGGGGTGCGGGTACAGGAGCAGGACGCCGCCCGCGGCCAGGAGCACCCGCGACCACCCCGCCAGAGGCACACGGAGCCCGCCCGCGATGCCCGCGGCCAGCGCCACGACGCCGGCCAGGGACGTGCCGGCCGCCAGCGCCACCTGCGGCCACGGGCCGACGAGCAGCAGCGCCTCCCCGCCGGGCGCCGCGAAGAGGAGCGGGACGAGGAAGGCGGGCAGCGTGTACCGCCAGGCCAGCCACATCGTGCGGTAGGGGTTGCCGCCGGTGATGGCGCTGACGGCCACGCAGGAGAGCGCGGTCGGCGGCGAGACCTCCGACAGCACGGCGTAATAGAAGATGAGCATGTGCGCGGCGGGCTCGGCAACGCCCACGGCCACGAGCGCGGGCGCTGTGACGACGGCGGCCACGATGTACGACGCGGTGATGGGCAGCGCGAGACCGAGGACCATGAGCACGACCGCGGTCAGGAGCACGGTGGGCCAGAGCGCTCCGCCGGCCAGGTCCACCACGATGCCCGAGAACTTGAGGCCGAGTCCGGTCAGGTTCACCACCCCGACCAGGATGCCCGCGGCCGCGCAGGTGGCGCCCACGGGGACCACCGCGCGCGCGCCCTTCTCGAGGGCGGAGAGGAGCGCGGCGGGACCGAGGGCCGTCTCCCGGACAAGCCAGCTCAGGGCCACGGCGATCGCCATGCACCAGACCACCGCCCGCTCCGCGCTGTAGCCCAGG
This sequence comes from Vicinamibacteria bacterium, assembly GCA_035544515.1. Lineage (GTDB taxonomy): Bacteria > Acidobacteriota > Vicinamibacteria > Fen-336 > Fen-336 > DATKEG01. The sequence goes on from DATKEG010000095.1 coordinate 11,555, forward strand.
AGCAGGAACAGGACGATCGCCACCAGGCTCACCAGGTGGAATCCGTAGCGTCGCAGGAGCAGCCGCACCGGCCGCGACGTCACCTCGGCGGGCGCGGCGGGCAGGCGCGCGGCGTCGTGCTCGATCATGACCAGGATGGCCAGGTAATACAGCAGCGTGGGGAGCAGCGCCCAGCGGATCACCTGCAGGTAGCTCACGCGCGTCAGCTCCGCGATCAGGAACGAGGCCGCGCCCATGACCGGGGGCGAGAGCACGGCGCCGATGCCGCCGGCGGAGAGGACGGCCCCCGCGCGCTCGGGGGAGTACCCGGCCCGCCGCAGGAGCGGCCAGGTCACGGCGCCGAGCGTGACGGCGGTGGCCACGCCGCTTCCCGAAGGCCCCCCGAGCAGGAACGAGGCCAGCGTCACCGCCCGGCCGGGACCGGCGCGCCGGCGCCCCACGGCGGAGAGCGACAGCTCGACGAAGAACGCTCCGGCGCCGGAGCGCTCGAGGATGGCGCCGTAGAGCGTGAACAGGACGATGAACGTGGCGGACACCGCCACCGGCGTGCCCAGGATCCCCTCCAGGCCCATGTATTCGAGCCCCACCAGCCGCTCGATCCCGTACCCGCGGTGGGTCCAGGGCGCGGGCCAGGCCGGGCCCGCGACCGCGTACACGAGCGCGAGCGTCGCCAGCGCCGGCAGCATCGCACCCGCCGTGCGCCGCGCCGCCTCCAGGACGAGGACGATGGTGAGGACGCCGAAGACGAGATCGGAAGCGCTGGGCGCGCTCGATCGGTAGACGAACGCGTCGAAGTCCCACACCACGTAGGCCGCGCAGAGGAGGCCCGCCGCGGCCAGGAGGGCGTCGAGCGCGCCGAGCCTCCGGCCCGGTCGCGCCGGATGGAGCAGGAACGACAGGGCCAACAGCAGGCCGACGTGGACGATCCGCAACGTGTGCGCGGGAACCGTCCCCACCGCGGAGTACAGGCCCCACAGCGCCAGCGCCAGGGCGAGCACGCGCGCCGCGCGGCGTCCCCAGACGGGCAGGGGCCGCGGGGCGGCGACCTCGCCGGGGAGGTCGAGGGCCGCGGGCGCGCCCCGCGCGCCGGCCACGGTCAGGGCCGGAGCTCTCTCGACTTCCAGACGCCCACTTCCTCGTAGTACCGGGCGGCGCCGGAGTGGTACTCCATCACCGCGCTTGCCGCACCCGTCCGGGCCGAGAGCTCTCGCGCCGCGGGATGGGCGGCCGAGAGCTCCACCCGCTTCTCGAAGAGGGTGCGCGTGATCGCGTAGGCAAGGTCCGCCGGCATGTCCTCACGGACGACCAGCAGGTTGCGCACGGCCGAGACCTCCACGGAGGGCACGCCCGGGTAGGCGCCGTCGGGAATGGTGGCCGACGAGTAGAGCGGGCCGTGCTCCGCGACCAGGCGCTCGACCAGGTGTGCGTCCGAGAGCAGCCTCACCTCGAACCCCGGCGTGGCGGCCGCGTCGAGCACCGCCGCCGTGGGCACGCCCGCGGAGGCGAAGAAGGCATCGATGCGTCCGTCCTTCAGCGCGGCCACCGACTCCCCGAAGCCCAGCCGCTCGCGCGTGACGTCCTCCCCCGGGTCGAGGCCGGCCGCGCGCAGGACGCGTTCGGCGATCACCTCGGTGCCGCTGTTGGGCGCGCCCAATGACACCCGGCGGCCGCGCAGGTCTCCGAGGGCGCGGATGGGAGCGTCGGCGGCCACGACGATGTGGGTCGCGTTGGTGTAGAGGACGGCCAGCGCGCGCAGGGGGAGCGGCCGCGGGAAACGGCCGCGGCCCTGCACCGCGTCGAAGGCGGTGTCGGCGAGCGTGAAGGCGACGTCGGCCGACCCTTGGGCCACGAAGCTCAGGTTCTCGACCGAGGCGGAGGTCACCTCCGCCGTCGCCTCGACC
>DATKEG010000096.1:0-5922 GCA_035544515.1 Vicinamibacteria bacterium
CCGCCCGTCCCTTGGGACCGGCGCGCTCGACGGCGGGGCGCGGCCGCGGAGGCAGCGGGAGGAACTCCACCACCCCGGTCGAGAGCAGCCCGAAGAGGCTCTTCTGCGTCTCCTCGAGCGGCAGCGGGATGAGCTGCATCACCTCCCGCGCGCTCAGCGTGCCGTCCACACGTGAGAGCAGGTACCCGTCCGTGGGGGAGAGGTTGATGCGCTGGAAGCGCAGCAACGGGTCGTTGGAGAGGCCCACCACGCGGTCGATGTCGCCGAGCGAGTAGCGCACGACGTCCGGGTCCTGCACGCCGCGCGCCGCCTCCAGGATGAGGTCGCCCGTGGAGAGCTTCAGCGTGACATCGCCCTCGTGCTGGACCGACTCGTCCTGCTCGTGGAACTCGTATTCGCCGTCCGCCCACGTGAACACCTTGGCCAGGATGTCGTGCACGTGGCGGGCGACCGCATCCTCCAGCCCGTCCTTGTCGATGAGCCCGAGCTCCATCAACACGACGCCCAGCCGCTTCCGGTCGCGGAGCATGAACCCGAGCGCGCGCTTGAGGTCTCCCTCGGTGAGCCGGCCCCGGCGCAGGAGCGTGTCGCCCATGCGCTCCTCGCGCACGTTGCTGTCGGCGTTGATCAGGTGGCCGCGGCGCACGTGAACGCTGCGCCGCTCGTCGCCGCGAGCGAAGGTCAGCAGGCCCGTCTTCCGACCCACATAGAGGTCGCGGAGCAGGCCCGGCAACACTCCTTCGGCGAGCCGGCCCTTCGTTTCCATGTGAGGCGTCTGGCCGGCGCGAGTATAGCGCAGGCTCCCTTTTTCTCCTTGCGGTCTCTCCGTTGGCCTCGGCTAACGCTTCTTCCCGGGCAGGGTCTTCAGCTCGGCGGGGTTGAAGCGGTGGAGCAGGGGCAGATCCCTCATGGTGAGCATGCCGGGGCGGGCCGCCATCAGCTTGGGGATGCTGTTGACCACGATGGCGGCGGTGGCCATGTCGCCCGCGATGCCGCCGGTGACCGTCATGTCGATCGGCGGCGTGCCGTCGATCAGCACGTGGTCGCGCGGGAGCTCCGCGCCCACGTACATCTGCAGGTCGAGGCTCACGGCCAGCTCGCCGTCCCGGTAGCCGCGCACCACCTGCTTGATGCCGGCGGCCGACCCGGCCGGGATGCGCAGGTAGTCGGTCTCGAGGTCGCGGGGCGCGATGGCCGGCTCCAGCGTCTCGTCCACCTTGTCGAGCTTCCATCCGAGCGCGCTCGCGATCATGTGCGCGGATTCCACCAGGCCCACGTGGCGCACCGTCCCCTCGGTGAGGGCCCGGCGGAACTGGGCCAGGTTCAGCCCCGCCCCCACCTTGCGCTGCAGCGGCAGCCGCCGCGTGCGCACGTCCACGATCCGCGTCACGGACACCCGGTTCACGGCCGAGCAGGGGCCGGTCAGCATGAGCGCGAGGGCGTCCATCGCGTAACCGGGATTGACGCCCGTGGAGAGCACGGACACCTTCTTCCTCCGGGCCAGCTTGTCCAGCTCGCGGAAGGCGGCCACGTGGTCGGGGGTCGGGAAGGCCAGCTCCTCGCAGGTGGTCAGGACGTTCATGCCGCGCGCGACGAGGGCGGCGACCTGGGGCCTGATGGCCTTGAGCGAGGACGAGGTCGAGAGGATGGCCACGTCGGCGCGCGTCTTGCGGAGGAAGCGGGCCGGGTCGCTGGCCACCTTCACCCGTGTGCGCCGGTTGAGGCCCAGGACCGCGCCCAGGTCCTTGCCGCCGAGCGAGGGCGAGAGGTCCGCCGCCCCCACCACCTGGAGGCCGTCGGTCTCGAGCGTCAGGCGCGCGATCGTCTGTCCGATCGGCCCCAGGCCGACGTGGATTACCTTGAGCCGGCCGGGCATGTCCCTCCGCGTGGCCTCAGCGCTCGACCTCCAGGGCGGGGATCTCCTCCTCGGCTTCCGCCGCCAGGATCACCGTGGACTGGATCGGGAGCAGGCTCGTGTAGTTCTTCCCCTGGGACTCGACCGTGACCTCGTAGAACCCCTCGGGCGCCACGCGCACCAGGCGGCCCTTGGCGACCTTGGCCCCCAGGGTGTTGGCCAGGATCTCGCTGTAGATCCGCACCGCGGCTTCGCGCTCGATCATCGCAACCCCCCTCTCACGACCGTGTCCCCGATCCCCGACGTGGCTACACCTCGCGCAGGCTGCGGCGGAGAAGGTCCAGGCCCGCGTCCGCCTCCGCGGGCGTGAGGTTGAGCGGCGGGCGGAACCGGATGGAGCGCACGCCGCACTTGAGCACGAGCAGGCCGTTCGTGAAGCACTGCTTGACCGCCCGGTCCCGCTGCTCGGGCGTGGGCAGGTCGAACGCGAGCATCAGCCCCCGTCCCCGCGCGTTGGTCATCAGCCCGCCCAGCTCGGTCTGCACGCCCTCCAGCCCCCGCCTCAGGTGCTCGCCGACCTCCCGCGCGTTGTCCACCAGCCGGTCCTCGTGGACGATCTCCAGGTAGCGGGCGCAGCGCACCATGTCGGTGAGGCCGCCGCCCCAGGTGGAGTTGATCCGGGACGGCACCTTGAACACGTTCTGCGGCTCCTCGTCCACCTTCTCTCCCACGAGGCAGCCGCACACCTGCGTCTTCTTGCCGAAGGCCAGGGCGTCCGGCGTGAGGCCGAAGTGCTCGTACGCCCACATCCGGCCCGTCATCCCGAGGCCGGTCTGCACCTCGTCCACGATGAAGAAGCATTCGTTCTCGTCGGCCAGGCGTTCGAGCGCCTGCAGGAAGGACGCGCGGAAGTGGTTGTCGCCGCCCTCGGCCTGGATCGGCTCGATGATGACGGCCGCGACGTCGTCCGGGTGGTCCGCGAAGGCCTTGCGCACCTGGTCGAGCGCCCGCTCCTCGGCCGCGGCGACGTCCCTTTCCACCTCGGGCGTGACGGGAAAGCGCAGCTTCGGGTTGTCCACCCGCGGCCAGGCGAACTTCGGGAAGAAGTCGGTCTTCACCGGGTCGGTGTTGGTCAGGGACAGCGTGTAGCCGCTGCGGCCGTGGAAGGCCTCGCGGAAGTGGATCACCTGCGTGCCCCGCTCGCCCGCCACGCCGCGCGCGCGGTTGCGCCGGACCTTCCAGTCGAAGGCCGTCTTGAGCGCGTTCTCCACGGCCAGCGTCCCGCCCTCGATGAAGAACGCGTGCTCGAGCCCCGGCGGGATGGCCAGGCGCGCGAACGTGTCCACGAACGTCGCGTATTCCACGCTGTAGACGTCGGCCAGCGACGGCTTGAGCTGGGCCACCCGGTGCAGCACGCGCAGGAACTCCGGCTCCTTCATCTTCGGGTGGTTGTAGCCGATGGGGTTGGACCCGAAGAACGTCATGAAGTCCAGGAACTGCACGCCCCTGCGGGCGTCGTGCACCCATGCGCCGTGGCTCTTCGCGAAGTCGAAGACGAGGTCGTACCCGTCGGCCAGGATGTGCCGGGCCAGGGTGCGGTGGACGTCGGCGGGTTCGAGCGGCGAGATGAGGGATGTCGTCATGAAAACCGAGGGCTCCCGAAGGGGCGCGGGAGTCCGCGCAACAGCTTGGGTATCAACGTCTTGGACCGACGACGGGGACCGCTCGTTGACGACCGCCAGCCCCAAAAGCGGGACATATTAGCACATGCGGCGCGCTCCGCTGCGCGCCGGCCTGCGTGAGCGCGCGGCGGCGGACGAACCGCCCCGCCGCATATAATGGCCGCCCGGCATGAGCGACACCGTCGATCCGGCCTTCCTGCGCTCGTCGGAGCTGTTCGAGAACCAGCCCGAGGAGGTCATCCAGGCCGTCTGCGCGCTCGGCCGCGTCGAGGAATTCGGGCCGGGGGCCGTCGTGGTCCGGCAGGGCGACTCCGGCGACCGGCTCTACATCGTCAAGAGCGGCGTCCTGGAGATCGTCGCCGCGCGGGCCGACGGGGCCGATGCCACGCCGGTCGCCTATCTGGGCCCCGGAGAGGTCCTCGGGGAGCTGGCCCTGCTCACGGGCTCGCCGCGTTCGGCGACCATCCGCTCCCCCGAGCACGCCGAGCTGTTCACGCTCGACCGGGAGCTGTTCCTCGACCTCATGGAGACGCTGCCGACCTTCACCCGCAGCCTCTGCCTGCTGCTCGCCCGGCGGCTGGAGGCCACGAACCTCAAGGTCCCGCGCGCCGCCGCCAAGCAGCTCCAGGGCAACCTGCGCTTCTTCGACCTGGCCACCGTGATCCAGACGCTGATCGCGTCGCACCAGACCGGCAGCCTGGTGGTCGCGCAGGAGGGCGGACGGAACAAGGTGGCGGAGATCTTCTTCTACAAGGGCAACGTCGCGCGCGCGCGCGTCAAACAGCTCACGGGAGACGACGCGGTCTTCCAGCTCTTCCAGGCGCCGCTCGAAGGCGAGTTCTCGTTCACGGGCCGGCCGGTGCCGGAGGAGGAGGTGCAAGCCGACGTCACCATGCCCGCCATCAGCCTCCTCATGGAGTCCGTGCGGCTCCAGGACGAGCTGCCGCTCCTCCAGGCGCGGATCCCGGATCCGGACCGGTCCTACCGCCAGCAGGCCGCGCAGCTCGACTGGGAAGACCCGGAGACGGTGGAGCTGGCGGCCGCGGTGTGGTCGCGGCTGAAGAAGGGCGCCTCGGTCAACGAGCTCCAGCGCGAGATCCCGCGTTGCACGTACGCCATCTACAAGACGCTGGCCACGATGCTGGACGCCGGCCAGGCGAGCTAGACGCGGTTGGCCTCGCGGAGCAGCTTCTGGAGGCGGCGGCCCTCTTCCTTCGCCTCGTCGAGGTCGGCCAGGAGGCGGCGGATCCGCTGGCGCTTCGAGAGGAAGAGGAAGTTCAGCAGCTCGAGCACGATCCCCGCGAAGAGCCCCACGCCGGCCGCCTGCCAGGCCAGGTCGGAGTCGATGACCCGCTCGTGGAAGGCGACCTGATAGAGGAAGTAGGCCACGCCCACGCCCACGCCGTTGGCCCCGATGCCGAAGCTCCGCCGGGCGCCGTGCAGCTCGTCCTGGATGCGCTCGATCTGCGCTTCGGTGGCCTGCAGGGCCTCGCGGACGGGGGCGATGTCGGACAGCACCAGGCGCAGCATCTCGCCCCGGCTGACCTTGTGTTTGGTCCCGCACGAGCCGCACTTGATGTGGTCGCCGTGCGCGTAGGTGTCGGGGATGTTGACGTCCGACCGGCAGTGGACGCAACGGGCGCTTTGCGACTTCTCCATCGGCCGCGCGAAGGATAGCAGAACGACGGGCCGGCGCAACTCGCGGCCAGGCGCGCCCGCGCGCGCACGAGGGCTCTCGCGGTGCCAGAATGGTCCAGCGGTGAGGCGGGCAGGGGGCGCGGACGTCGTGGTGATCGGCGCGGGCATCGTCGGCCTGTCGGCGGCGCGGAGCCTGGCCACGGCGGGGGCCCGCGTGCTGGTGGTGGAGCGCCGCCGCGTGGGCGCGGAGGCCTCGAGCGCGGCCGCCGGCATGCTCGCGCCGCAGGTGGAGGCGGCGGAGGGCTCGCCCCTGCTCGACCTGGCGCTGCGCGCGCGCGAGCATCTCGTGTCGCTGGTGCCGGCCCTCGAGGAGGAGACGGGCATCGGCGTCGAGCTCTCCGCCGAGGGCATCCTCGAGGTCGCCTTCACCGAGGACGAGGAGAAGACGCTCGACGAGCGGTTCGCCTGGCAGCGCGCGCGCGGGCTGGCCGTCGAGCGGCTTTCCGGCCCGGAGCTGCGCGAGGCCGAGCCCAATCTCGCCGGGCATGCCCGCGCCGGCCTCTTCTTCCCGCGGGACCGCTCCCTGGACAACGTCCGGCTCACGCGCGCGCTGGCCGCCTCGGCCGTGGCGCGCGGAGCGAGCCTGCTCTGCGGGCGCCCGGTGACGGGCCTTCTCCTCGACGCCTCCGGCCGCGTCGGCGGCGTGCGTGCCGGCGCGGAGACCTTCGAGGCGCCGGCGGTGATCAA
>DATKEG010000097.1:0-14139 GCA_035544515.1 Vicinamibacteria bacterium
GGCCAGGACGGCGGTGACGGCGGCCAGCCTCTTCATGGCGTCCTCCTGCCGCTGCGGGAAAGCAACGGGAATGCCACCGGCACCCCGTTGGCCCGCCGGCCGCGGCCGCGGCAGGATAGCGCTCGGGCGGCCTCGCCACAGGACAGCGCGTCGCCGGGCGGCGGCGAACGTGACCGGCGTCACACCGGGCGGGGGCCGCGCCCGACTTCAGCCGGCCGTGCGTCCGGCGGTGGCCGTGGCCAGCTGCTCGCCGAGCGTATCGAGCGCGCGGCCGAGCTCGGCGGGCAGGCGCGCGCCGAAGCGGTCGAAGAACGCGCGCATCTCCGGCACCTCCGCCGCCCATTCCTCGCGGTCCACCTTGAGCAGGGCCTCCACGTCCGCGCGGGAGAGCGGCAGCCCGTCCAGCCGCAGGGCCTCCGGGGAAGGCACGAGGCCGATCGGCGTCTCCACCGCGCTGCCCCGGCCCTGCACGCGGTCGATCATCCAGAGCAGCACGCGCAGGTTCTCCCCGAAGCCGGGCCAGAGGAACCGTCCGTCGTGGCCGGTGCGGAACCAGTTGACGTGGAAGATGGCGGGCGGGCGGGCCAGCGCCCGGCCCATGTCGAGCCAGTGCCGGAAGTAGTCGCCCATGTTGTAGCCGCAGAAGGGGAGCATGGCCATGGGGTCGCGGCGCACCACGCCCACCTGGCCGGTGGCGGCGGCCGTGGTCTCCGAGCCCATGGTCGCGCCCACGAAGACGCCGTGCTCCCAGTCGCGGCTCTGGAAGACGAGTGGCGCGAGCCGGGCGCGGCGGCCGCCGAAGATGAGGGCGGAGAGCGGCACGCCTTGCGGATCCTCCCAGCGCGCCGACATCGTCGGGCACTGGCGGGCCGCCACCGTGAAGCGCGAGTTCGGATGCGCGGCCTTGCTCCGGCCGTCCCACGGACGTCCCTGCCAGTCGATGAGCCCCGGCGGAGGCGTGCGCGTCCTGCCCTCCCACCACGGCACGCCGCCCGGGGTCACGGCCACGTTCGTGAAGATCGTGTCGTGGCTGATGGTCGCCATCGCGGTCGGGTTGGTTTCGGGGCCGGTGCCGGGCACCACGCCGAAGAAGCCGGCCTCCGGGTTCACCGCCCAGAGCCGGCCGTCGGCGCCCGGGCGCAGCCAGGCGATGTCGTCGCCCACGGTGCGGACCTTGAACCCCTGGGCCTCCAGGGGCGAGACGAGCATGGCCAGGTTCGTCTTGCCGCACGCGGAGGGAAAGGCGGCCGCGACGTAATGGGTCTCTCCCCCCGGCAGGGTCAGCTCCAGGATGAGCATGTGCTCCGCCATCCATCCCTGGTCGCGGGCCATGGTGCTGGCGATGCGCAGGGCGAAGCACTTCTTGCCGAGCAGCGCGTTGCCGCCGTAGCCGGAGCCCACGCTCCAGATCAGCCGCTCCTCCGGGTAGTGGACGATGTAGCGCCTCTCCGGCGAGAGGTCCCCGGTCGAGTGCAGGCCCGGCACGAAGGCGTCGCCGCCGCCGAGCTGCTCGAGGGCGACCCGCCCCATGCGGGTCATGATGCGCATGCTGGCCACCACGTACGGGCTGTCGGTGGCCTCGATGCCGACCCGGCTGAAGGGCGAGCCCGGCGGTCCCATGACGTAGGGAACCACGTACATCGTGCGGCCCTTCATCGCTCCCGCGAAGAGCGGGCCCACGCGGCGTCGCGCCTCCTCGGGCGCCATCCAGTTGTTCGTGGGCCCCGCGTCCGCCTGGCGCCGGCTGGCGATGAAGGTCAGGTGCTCGGTGCGGGCGACGTCGGTGGGATGGCTGCGGTGGAGCGTGCAGCCGGGCGCTTCGTCCGGATCGAGGGGCAGGAGGGTGCCGTCGGCCAGCATGCCCTCGACCAGCCGCTCGTTCTCCTCGCGCGAGCCGTCGCACCAGACCACACGGTCCGGCCTCGTGGCTCGCGCCGCCTCGTCAACCCACCGTTCGGCTGGCGTCATGCGAGACCCTCACCTGGCGTTCGGCGCGCGACCGGTGCGTCGAATCCATTCTAGGTGTCGGCCGTCGAGAGGGTCAAACGGGCGCTCTCTCGTCGGCGATCAGGCCGGGCAGGCCTGCAGGTACCGGCTGGGCAGCGTACGGCCCAGGCGCGGACCGATGAAGCGCGAAGCCGCCACCACTTTCGAGAGGTCGACGCCCGTGTCCGCGCCCATCCCCTGGAGCATGTACAGGAGGTCCTCGGTAGCGAGGTTCCCGCTCGCTCCCGGCGCGTAGGGGCATCCACCGAGGCCTCCGGCCGAGGAATCGACCACGGCCACGCCCCCCTGCAGCGCCGCCAGCACGTTCGCGAGCGCGGTGCCGCGCGTGTCGTGGAAGTGCACGGCCAGGCTCTCCACGGGCAGCGCCGCCTGCAGGCGTCCCACGACCTCCGCGACCTGCGACGGCACGGCGACGCCGATCGTGTCGCCCACCGAGACCTGGTCGCAGCCCAGGTCGCGCAGGCGCGTCGAGACCTCGACCACGCGGGCCGGGTCCACCGGGCCCTCGTAGGGGCAGCCGAAGCAGGTGGAGACGTAGCCGCGCACCCAGAGGCCTTCGCGGCGAGCCGCGGGCAGGAACTCCGCGAAACGAGCCAACGATTCCTCGACGCCGGCGTTGACGTTCCGGCGGTTGAAGGTCTCGCTCGCGGCCGTGAAGACCGCGATCTCGCGCGCCCCCGCCGCGAGCGCCGCCTCGTATCCCCGCCGGTTGGGGACGAGCACCGGGAGCCGCGCGCCCGCCCGGCGGCGCACCCGGCGCAGCACCTCGTCCGAGCCCGCCATCTGCGGCACCCAACTCGGAGAGACGAAGGCGCCGACCTCGACCACGCGCAGCCCGGCGTCGAGCAGGAGATCGCAGAAGGCCACGCGGTCCTCCACGCCGAGCGCCGCCGCCTCGTTCTGCAGGCCGTCGCGGGGGCCGACCTCCACCACCGTCACGCGGCGCGGGATCATTCCAGCTCCACCAGCACGGCGCCCGGGTTGACCATGTCGCCGACCTTCGCCCCCACCGACTTGACCACGCCCTCGCGGGGGGCGCGGATCGCGTTCTCCATCTTCATCGCCTCCACGACCAGCAGCTCCTCCCCGCGAAGGACGCGCTGGCCGGGGGAAACGTTGACCGCGATCACGCGGCCCGGCATGGGCGCCTCCAGACCCGACGACGACGCGGCGCGGTGCGCCGCGCGTTCCCGCGGGTGTTGCACCCGCAACTCGTACGCGCGGCCGCGCCAGAACAGGTGGACGTCGTCGCCGGCGCGCACGCAGTGGAACGTCTCCGCGCCTCCGCCCCGGCGACGCACGAACGTGCCGGGCGCCGTCTCCCGCACGTCGAGGGCGAAGACGGCGCCGTCCACCGTCACGCTCAGGCCCTCGCCTCCCTCGCTCACGGCGACCTCACGCACGTCCTCTCCGCAGGCGAGGCGCATCAGGACGGCGCCCCCAGGCGCCAGGCGCCCACGGACGACCAGGGGTCGGCGGCCCCGGGCGGGCGTCCCTCGGGAGCGGGCCGGGCGCGGTGCAGCGCCGCCACCGCGGCCGCCACCGCCTCCGCCGGCGGGCAGGGGTCGGGCGGGGCCCCCGCCAGATGCTCGTCCACGAAGCCGGTATGCAGGTCTCCGCCGCGAAACGCCGGGTGGTCCACGATGGCGCGCAACCGGCCGTGGTTGGTCGTGATCCCCAGCACCACCGTGCGCGCGAGCGCGGCCGCCATGCGCTCGATGGACTCCGCGCGGCTGGCGCCCCAGGTGATGAGCTTGGCCAGCAGGGGATCGTAATGGACGGTGACCTCGGAGCCGGCTTCCACCCCGGAGTCGAAGCGGACGCCGGGTCCGGCGGGCACGCTCAGGTGCAGCACCCTGCCCGGCGAGGGCCGGTCGTCGCGCGCGGGATCCTCGGCGTAGATCCGGCACTCCAGGGCGTGCCCGCGGGCGGCCACCACGTCCTGCGTGAACGGCAAGGGCGCGCCGGCCGCGACCTCGACCTGCAGCCGCACCAGGTCCAGACCGGTCACGGCCTCGGTCACCGGGTGCTCGACCTGCAGCCGCGTGTTCATCTCGAGGAAGTAGAACTCGCCGCTCGGAGCGAGCAGGAACTCGACGGTTCCCGCGTTGACGTAGCCGGCCGCGCGCGCCGCCGCCACGCCCGCCGCGCACACCCGTGCGCGCAGCCGCTGGTCGAGCGCGGGGCTGGGCGTCTCCTCCACGATCTTCTGGTGCCGCCGCTGGATCGAGCACTCCCGCTCGAGCAGGTGCACGAGCGCGCCCTGCGCGTCGCCCAGGACCTGCACCTCCACGTGCCGCGGCCGCTCCACGCACCGTTCGAGGACGACGCGGTCGTCGCCGAAAGCGGCCCGCGCCTCGCGCCGGCTCGCGGCCAGGGCGGAGGCGAGATCACCGGCTCCGCGCACCACGCGCATGCCCTTGCCCCCGCCGCCGCGCGCGGGCTTGACCAGGACGGGCCAGCCGATGCGCTCACCCGCCGCGAGCAGGGCCGCTTCCGACTGGTCGTCTCCGTCGTACCCCGGGACGACCGGCACGCCCGCCCCCGCCATCAGCCGGCGCGCCGCCTGCTTGTCGCCCATGCGGCGGTGCACCGGGGCGGGCGGCCCCACGAACACCAGGCCCGCGCGGGCGACCGCCTCCGCGAAGTCGCCGTTCTCGCTCAGGAAGCCGTAGCCCGGATGGACGGCCTCCGCGCCGGTCTGCCGGGCCGCCCCCACCACGCGCTCGATGTCGAGGTACGAGCGCGCGGCCTCGGCGGCGCCGATCGCCACCGCCTCGTCGGCCTCGCGCACGTGCAGCGCGTCGCGGTCCACCTCGGAGTACACGGCCACGGTCGGAATGCCCATGGCCCGGCAGGTCCGCGCCACCCGCACCGCGATCTCCCCGCGGTTCGCGATGAGCAGCTTGCGGAAGAGGGGCATGGGCGGGTAGCTAGGGCACCCAGTAGGGCTTGCGCTTCTCCAGGAAGGCGCGCATCCCTTCCTGCCCCTCGGGCGAGGTGCGCAGCTCGGCGATCCGCTCGACCGTGTAGCGCTGCACGTCCTCCACCCGCCGCCAGGCCACCTCGCGGATGAGGGCCTTGGCCTCGCTCACCGCGCGCGGGCCGGCCTGGAGCAGCTCGGCCACGCGCCGGTCCACCGCCGCGTCGAGGTCCTCCTCGGGCACGGCGGACCGGATGAGGCCGACCTCCGCCGCGCGCACGGCCTCGAAACGCTCGCCGGTGAGGAACAGCTCCCGCGCCGCCGACTCGCCGATCTTGGCCATCACGTAGGGCGAGATCACGGCGGGCACGATCCCGAGCCGCACCTCGGTGAAGCCGAAATGCGTGCCCAGCGCGGCCACGGGGATGTCGCTCGCCGCCACCAGGCCGCAGCCACCGCCCAGCGCCGCCCCCTGCACGCGGGCGACGATCGGCTTGGGGCTCTCGTATACGGTGAAGAAGAGGTCGGCCAATGCCTGCGCTTCACGCAGGTTCTCTTCGCGGGTGAAGCCGGCCATGGCCTGCATCCATTCGAGGTCGGCGCCGGCGCAGAAGGCCGGCCCCCGCCCACCCAGCACGATCACGCGGACGGAGTCCACGGTGCGCAGGTCGAAGAGGACGCGGCGCAGCTCCGTCACCATGAGGCCGTCGAACGCGTTGCGGACGTCGGGCCGGTTGAGCCAGACGCGGGCCACCGGCCCCTGGAACTCCAGCTCCAGCCGCTCGAGGCGCATGGTCAGAGCATAGCCGATGCGGCCACGGCGTCCTTCACATCCGGAAGACGCCGAACCGCGTGTCGGGGATGGGGGCGTTGAGCGCGGCCGAGAGGCCCAGCGCCAGCACCGTGCGCGTCTCGGACGGCGGGATCACGCCGTCGTCCCACAGGCGCGCCGTGGAGTAGTAGGGGCTGCCCTCCTGCTCGTATTTGGCCAGGATGGGCGCCTTGAAGGCCTCGACCTCGTCCGCGCTCATGGGCCGTCCCTGGCGCTCGAGCTGGTCCTGCTTCACCTGGGCCAGCACGGCCGCCGCCTGTTCACCGCCCATCACCGAGATGCGCGCGTTGGGCCACATCCAGAGCTGGCGGGGCTGGTAGGCGCGGCCGGCCATCCCGTAGTTGCCGGCGCCGAAGCTGCCGCCGATGATCACGGTGAACTTCGGCACCTGGGCGTTGGCCACCGCGTGCACCATCTTGGCCCCGTCCTTGGCGATGCCCTTGTGCTCGTACTCCTTGCCCACGATGAAGCCGGTGATGTTCTGCAGGAACAGGAGCGGCACCTTGCGCTGGCAGCACAGCTCGATGAAGTGCGTGGCCTTGAGCGCGCTCTCCGAGAAGAGGACGCCGCTGTTGGCCAGGATGCCCACGGGCATGCCCAGGAGCCGCGCGAAGCCGGTGACCAGCGTCGCGCCATAGAGCGCCTTCCACTCGTCGAAGCGGCTGCCGTCCACCACGCGCGCGATGACCTCGCGCACGTCGTAGGCCTTGCGCGCGCTCCGGGGCACGATTCCCCCGATCTCCCGCGGATCGTAGCGCGGCTCCTCCGGAGGCGCGAGGTCCCAGGGCGGCTGCTTGCGGGAGGTGAGGTGGCCCACGATGTCGCGCGCCGTCTCCAGGGCGTGCTCGTCGTCCGTCGCGTAGTGGTCGGCCACGCCGCTGACGCGGCAGTGCACGTCGGCGCCGCCCAGCTCCTCCGCGCTCACCTCCTCGCCGGTGGCCGCCTTCACCAGGGGCGGGCCGCCGAGGAAGATCGTGCCGCGTCCCTTCACGATGACCGCCTCGTCGCTCATGGCCGGCACGTAGGCTCCGCCCGCCGTGCACGAGCCGAGCACCACGCCGATCTGGGCGATCCCCGCCGCGCTCAGGCGCGCCTGGTTGTAGAAGATGCGCCCGAAGTGGTCCCGGTCGGGGAAGACCTCGGCCTGCAGGGGGAGGAAGGCGCCGCCCGAGTCCACCAGGTAGACGCAGGGCAGACGGTTCTCCTCCGCGATCTCCTGCGCGCGCAGGTGCTTCTTCACGGTGATCGGGAAATACGTGCCCCCCTTCACCGTGGCGTCGTTGGCCACGACCATGACCTCGCGGCCGCGGACGCGTCCGATGCCGGTGACCAGTCCGGCCGCAGGCGCCGCGCCGTCGTACAGGCCGTGCGCGGCGAGGGCGCCGATCTCGAGGAACGGCGTGCCCGGGTCGAGCAGGCGCTCGATGCGCTCGCGCGCGAGCAGCTTGCCCTGCGCGCGGTGCCGCCGCACGGCGTCGTCGCCCCCGCCCGCGCGCGTCCGCGCCAGCCGCCCTCGTAGATCGTCCTCGAGCGCGTCCATGTGCGCGAGGTTCTCGCGGAACTCCGCCGCCGACGTGTCGGCGTGGCTCTCGATGACGGGCACGGCCGGAGTATGCCACAGCGGTCCGACGGTCCACTCTGCAAGCCGGCTGTAGAAACGGCCCGGAGCACCGGGGTTTGTGCGAAATGCAACCCATTGACGGACGGTTACTTGCCGGCCCGGCGGGTGGCACGGCCCGTGCTACGTCTCAACCATGAACAGTGGACGCCGTTGTCCTTGGTGTCTTCATACGAAGGAGAGGCTATGCGAGACCATGATCGTGATCGTGACTTCGGCCGGGAGCTCGGTGAGGAGGCCAAGGGGCTCGGCGAGCAGGTGAAGGGCAAGGTCAAGGAGGAGACGGGCGACCTGACCGGCGACCGTTCCATGGAGATCGAGGGCAAGGTCGAGAAGAACCTCGGCAAGGCTCGGCGTAAGATGGCCAACCCGACCGATTCCCTCTCGCAGGACTGGGACGAGGACGTCAGCGGCCAGGAGAGCGACCGGGAAGGCCGCATCAGCGACCGCGACCGGAGCAGCGGCCGATCCGGCGGCAAGGATCGCAGCGGCTACTGACATCGTGCCCGTTCGCGGCGGCCGGGCCGCTTCCGCGGCCCGGCCGTCTTTCTTCGCCTGAACCCAGTCCAGTGGCGCCGGTCACACTGTCGCGGCGGGGGCTTTGACACCCTTGTGGGGGCGGCCCTAAGTTGGGAAAACGGACATCGGGAAGGAGCATCGGCAATGCCGCGACCGCTTTCGACGCTGACGTTCACCCTCGTGCTGTGCGCCGCACCGCTCGCGCAGGCGCAGGAACAGGCTTCGCTGGGCCTGGGCGTGGGTCTGGTCAAGCCCAGCGACGTGGACTCCACGTTCTGGGTCACCGCCAACTACCGCTTCCGCCTCGGCGACCGCCTGTGGCTGGAACCCGAGGCCGGTTACTGGAAGAAGGGCGACGACGTGCCGGGCCTCGACGTCTCGATCGAAGACCTCAACTTCGGCCTGAACGCCATCCTGGCCATGCCCGGCGGCGGCATCGAACCCTGGGTCGGCGCCGGAGTGGGCCTCCACCTGGTCAAGGGGGTCCTCGGCGTCGGTGGCTTCGACAGCGGCGAGACGGAGACCAAGCTCGGCATCCACCTGCTCGGCGGCCTCGACTTCGGCCTGGCCGACTCGTTCGACCTGTTCGCCGCCCTGCGCTACGACATCGTCTCCGACCTGGGCCAGTTCAAGGCGTACGGTGGGCTGCGTTACAAGTTCTGAAACGGTGGCAGCGAGTTCGTGCTCGCGTTCGGCGTGAGGTTCTAGAAGGCCTCGCTGTCGCGTCGAGGCGTTACGGCGAGGGGCGCCAGACCCGGCCCGTGGGGAACTCGTGGTCGTCGAGCGATTGCGGCTTGATGGCGATGCTGTATCCGGGGGCCTCGGGCGCGAGGTAGCGGCCCCTCCGCGTGCGCACCGGATCCACGAAGTGCTCGTGGAGATGGTCCACGTACTCCAGCATGCGGTCCTGCAGGGTGCCGCTCACCGCCACGTAGTCGAAGATGGCGATGTGCTGCGCGTACTCGCAGAGCCCCACCCCGCCCGCATGCGGGCAGACGGGGAGGCCGAAGCGCGCGGCCAGCAGCAGCACCGTGACCACTTCGTTGACGCCGCCCGTGCGGCAGGTGTCGACCTGGCAGAAGCGGATCGCGCCCGCCTGCATGAGCTGCTTGAACATCACGCGGTTCTGGCAGACCTCGCCCGTGGCCACCCCGATGGGGGCCACGGCCCGGGCGATGGCCGCGTGGCCGAGCACGTCGTCCGCGCAGGTCGGCTCCTCGATCCACCACGGGTCGAACCTCGCAAGCGCCTTGATGTGCGAGATGGCCTCGCCCACGTCCCAGCACTGGTTGGCGTCCATCATGAGCTTGCGCGCGGGCCCGATCAGCTCGCGCATGAGGGCGGCGCGACGCAGGTTGCCGTCGAGGTCCCGCCCGACCTTGATCTTGAAGTGGTCCCAGCCCTCGGCCATGGCTTCGCGCGCCAGGCGCGCGACCTTCTCGTCCGAGTAGCCCAGCCAGCCGGTCGAGGTCGTGTAGGCCGGAAAGCCCTCGCGGCGCATCTCCGCCTCGCGCGCGGCCCGGCCGGGCGCCTGCCGGCGCAGGATCTCCACCGCCTGCTCGGGCGTGAGCACGTCGCTGAGGTAGCTGAAGTCGATGGTGGCGACCAGCTCTTCCGGGGACATGTCCACGAGCAGCTTCCAGAGCGGCTTTCCCTGCTGCTTGGCCCAGAGGTCCCAGACCGCGTTGACCACCGCGCCCGTGGACATGTGGAGGATGCCCTTCTCCGGGCCCAGCCAGCGGAGCTGCGGGTCCTGGGTGAGGCTGCGCCAGAATGCGCGGAAACCGGTCGTGATGTCCTCGAGCGTCTTGCCCCGGACATGATGCGCGAGCGCCCGGATGGCGGCCACGCACAGCTCGTTGCCCCGGCCGTTGGTGAAGGTGAGGCCGTGGCCTTCGAGGCCGCCGTCGGTCTCCAGGACGACGTAGGCCGCGGAATAGTCGCCGACGTTCATGGCGTCGGACCCGTCCCGCTCGTGCGAGGTCGGAAACCGGATGTCCCGCGCGACGACGTCGGTGATCTTCAGGGGCATGGGAGCCGCATTCTAGAGGATCGTCCGGCGCGCGAAGGACCGCGCGCCCAGCGTGCCGAACACCGCGCCGAAGAAGGCCAGCCCGCCCAGCAACAGCCCGAGGGGCATGTGCGGTATGTCGGGCGTGACCGCCATGCGCATGGCCTCGCTCATGAACACCAGGGGGTTGACCAGGAAGACGTAGCGGACGGGGCCGAGCACCTCGAGCGAGGCCCAGGGGTAATACGCGCAGCCGAAGAGCATCATGGGCCCGAGGATCACGGCGAAGAGCAGGCCGCTGAAGCGCGGCTGGATGTTGCTGCCGATGGTGAGCCCGAAGGCCGCGGAGAGCAGGCCGCTCAAGACGACCATGGGCAGCAGCACGCTCCAGCGGGGGCTAACCTCGAGGCCCCCCACCCGGTGCATGAGGGCGATCATGGCGGGCAGGGCGAGCAGGCCGGCCAGGCTGGCGTGGATGGCCCCGGCCACGACCTTCTCCGCCACCACCCCGGGCAGCGAGATGGGCGCGAGCAGGCGCTCGTCCACCTCGCGGCTGCCCGACAGGTCGGCGGCCAGCGGCATGAGCACGCCCTGCACGCCCGCCATCAGCATGGTGATGGACATCAGGCCCGGCACCATCACCGCGCGGAACTCGTCCGCCACCAGGTTCAGGCGCGGCAGGATGTTCCCGAAGACCAGCACCACGAGCACGGGCTGGGTGAGCGTGGCCATGAGCAGGAGCGGGGAGTTGCGGAAGGAGACCAGCAGGTCACGCCGCAGGATGGCCAGGAAGGTGGTCAATCCCGCAGCTCCTTGCCCGTGAGATGGATGTAGACGTCCTCCAGGCTGGGCGCGTTCAGGCTCACGTGGCGCACGTCGCCGCCCGCGTCGCGGACGGCGTGCAGGACGCGGTCGAGCAGTCCGTCGGCCGGATCCACGAACAGGCGCAGACGCTCCTCTCCGTCGGCGTCGCCGTTGTCGGCCACCCTCTCCACGCGCGAGACGCCCGGCAGCGCCGTGAGCCGCGGCTCGACCGGCTCGGGCGCGCGCAGCAGGAGGTCGAGGATCTGCCCTCCGGGCAGCCCGTCCTTGAGCGCCGCCGGCGTGTCCAGGGTCAGGATCTTGCCGTGGTCGATGATGGCCACGCGCTGGCAGAGCCGGTCCGCCTCCTCCATGTAGTGCGTGGTCATGATGACGGTCAACCCCTGGCGGTGCAGCCCCTGCAGCGTATCCCAGAGCAGCCGGCGGGCCTGGGGGTCGAGGCCGATGGTCGGCTCGTCCAGCAGCAGCACCTTGGGGTCGTGCATGAGCGCGCGCGCGATCAGCAGCCGCTGCTGGAGGCCGCCCGAGAGCGTGAGGGGCTTGGCCGCCGCGCGGTCCGTGAGCTGCATCTGCGCGAGCAGCCGGTCGGCGCGCGCCTCGCGCTCGGCCCGCGGCAGGCCGAAATAGGCGCCGTGAAAGGTCAGCACCTCGCGCACCGTGAGGTCCCGGTCGAGGTTGCGGGTCTGGGGGACGACGGCGATGCGCCGCTTGGCCTCCGCCGGATGCCGGACCACGTCGAGGCCGTCCACCACGATCCGGCCCCCGGTGGGACGCACGAGCGTCGTGATGCAGCCGAGGGTGGTGCTCTTGCCGGCGCCGTTGGGACCGAGCAGGCCGAAGAACTCGCCCGACTCGACCACGAACGAGATGCCGCGCACGGCCTCCACCGGCGGCGTCTTCCGGCGGCCGGGGTAGACCTTGACCAGATCCTCGACGGTGAGGACGGCGCTCATGCGGCCACGCGCCGGCCATCGCGAACCACGACGCGGCCGTCCTTGACCACGTGCCGCACGGCCGGCAGGCCGACGCGCAGGAGGTCCAGCAGGCGCGACGAGCGCAACACGACGAGGTCCGCGCGCTTGCCGGCCTCCAGGCTGCCCACCTCGCCCTGCAGGTCGAGCGACACGGCGGCGTTGAGCGTGGCCGCGGCCAGCGCCTCCTCCAGGGACAGTCCCATCCCGAAGCAGCCGGCGGCCATGGCGAACGGCATCGACGCCGAGAGCCCGGCGCCGGGATTCACGTCGCTGCCCAGGGCGACGACGGCTCCCTTCGCGACCAGGGCGCGGGCGGGCGCGTAGCGGCCCAGGCGGAGGTAGAAGGCGGCGGAGGGAAGCAGCACGGCCACGCTGCCGCTGCGCGCCAGGGCGCCCTGTCCGTCGGGGGAGACGTAGAGCAGGTGGTCGGCCGAGCGCGCGCCCATCTCGGCGGCCAGCGAGGCGCCGCCCGTGTCGGCCAGCTCGTCGGCGTGCACGCGCAGCTTCATCCCCTGGGCGCGCGCCGCGGACAGCACGCGCCGGCTCTCCTCCACCGAGAACACCCCCCGCTCGCAGAAGACGTCACAGAAGGCGGCCAGGCGCCGGCCGGCCACGACGGGGATCATCTCATCGGTGATCAGCCGCAGGTAGCGCTCGCGGTCGCCCCGGTGCTCGAGGGGCACCTCGTGCGCGCCCAGGAACGTCGGCACCACCGTGATCGGATGCCGCCGTCCCGCCTCGCGGATCGCCTCCAGCGAGCGGACCTCGGCCGCCGTCTCCAGCCCGTAGCCGCTCTTCACCTCGGCCGTGGTCGTGCCCAGGAGCAGCATCTCGTCGAGACGGCCCGCGACGGCGCGGGCCAGCTCCTCCGGGGAGGCGGCGCGGGTGGCCGCGACGCTGCGCACGATGCCTCCACCCGCCGCCGCGATCTCGCCATACGTCGCTCCGGCCAGCCGCAGGCGCACCTCCGCGTCGCGGTCGCCCGCGAACGCGAGGTGCGTGTGCGCGTCCACGAAGCCGGGCAGGACCGCGGCGCCCTCGGCGTCCAGCTCGGCCGCGTCCTTCTCGGGCACCACGGCGGCGCTCAGGTCCCGCTCCGGGCCGATCCAGGCGATCCGCCCCGACCGCGCCACCAGCGCGGCCCCCTCGCGCGCGGCGAGGTCGCGCAAGGTCTCTCCCCGGCGGGGGGCGGGGCCGGCGAGCGTGACGAGCAGGCCGGCGCGGCGGACGACCAGGGTGCTCAAGCGCTCCCAAGCGCGCCGGAGAGCCGCGCCCGGACGTCGGCCAGCCGGACTCCGCGCACGCGCACCAGCTTGTCGCGGCCGCTCGTGCCCCGCACGAGGGTGACCGCCGTGGGAGCCACGCCCAGCACGCGCCCGAGCAGGCGCACGAGGGCGGCGTTGGCCCGCCCTTCCACCGGAGGGGCGGCGAGCCTCACCACGAGCGCTCCCTCGCGCGCGCCGCCCAGGCCCGCGCGGGAGGCGCGCGGCTGCACGCGCACGCGCAGGGTGATCCCGTCGGCGTCCTCCCGGATGTCCAGGGTGGTCGAAGCCCTACTGCGCTTCCTCGCGCCGCTTCAGGAAGCGCAGGTTGTCCTCCAGCTCCGCCTCCTCCTGGAGGTCGAGCAGGTGCGTCAGGCGCGTGACCACCGCGCGTATGTCCGTGCGCAGGGCGGTGCGCTGGCCGCGCAGCTCCAGGATCCCCCGCTCCACTTCGTGCGCGCGCGTCTGGGCCAGCTCCAGGAGGCGGTCCGCCTGCAGCTCCGCCTCCTTCACCACGCTCTCCGATTGCTTGCGCGCGACCTCGCGGATCTCCTCGGACAAGCGTTGGGCCGTGAGCAGCGTGTTCTTGAGGATGGCCTCGCGCTGCCGGTGCTCGTCGAGCAACCCTTGCATGTTCTGCACCTGCTGGTCGAAGCTGTCGCGCTCGCGCTGCAGCGCGGCCACCTCCTCGGCCACGATGTTGAGGTAGGTGCGGACCTCCTCGCGGTCGTAACCGCGCATGACCCGCGCGAACTCCTGGCGCTGGATGTCCATGGGAGAGATTTTCATCTTCGATCCCTCACTCCGTCGGCACGAAGGGTCGCACGAACTCCCCGGAGGCTCAAGAGAAGGCCGGGCGGTCGGCCGCCGGCCGGTTGAGCCGGTGGCCCAGGTCGATGAGGGTCTGGGCCACGGCGTACTGCGCGAAGATGACCAGCCCGAAGAGGACCAGGAACGCGATGTCCAGGGGGTAATAGCGCAGGTTCCGGGGCAGACGGCGCCGGATCATCTCGACCGGCGGGTCGGTGACCGAGCGCAGGAAGCGCACGATGGCGTTGCGCGGATCGGCGTTGACCCACGAGACGATAGCGCGGCCGATGAGCACCCACATGTAGACCTGCAGGATCATGCCGAGCACCTGTCCGAGGCCCACCAGGACGTTGCCGAAGAC
>DATKEG010000098.1:0-14576 GCA_035544515.1 Vicinamibacteria bacterium
GGAAACCACTCGAGGGGAACGGTAAGTGAGCGACCATCCGCTAGATGAACGACGAAGGCATCAGCGACGAATTCCAGTGCCCAGGCGCGCGGCTCGGGCGGACTAGCGAGAGAAGTACTCATTCCACCGCTCGTTGAAGACGGCTTCATGTTCGACCGTGATCTCGCGCAGCCGCCGCATCTCTGCGGGGTTGAATCCGTGAGCGTACTCGACGCGGACCGGTAGGAGCCAGACCTTCGCCGCGGCGTCCCCCTTGGCGACATGCACGTGCGGAGGCTCGACTCCATCGCCGGAATAGAAGGAAAAGCGCAAGCCTTCGATCCGAAGGAGCGTCGGCACGCTCGTGTTCTACTCTCGACCGGTGCGCCATCAGGCCCTCTTCCTGCGCATTATACGGCGCTCGTCCAGGATCGCCCTCGCCGGCGGGGCGGCAGTCGCCGTGCAGCGAGCGCATGAACGACGACCGCCGAGGCCTCCCCGGTCGCCATGGCCTCGGCGCACCTGCCGTTCGGGGCGGGGCCGCGCACGGCTGACGCCCGGTGCATCAGTGGTTGACCGACCGACGACGGCTGCAGAGTTGCCCATGTGCCTGGTGCTGATGCCATTCGGGTGGGCGAGAGAGGTTCGGCGGTTGGCGTCGTCGTACCCGAACGTGAAGACGTTCGTGCCGCGGGTGATGGTGGAGAGTCACGAACCACATGGGCGCACCGTCCGAGGAGCGCAGCTTGACGATGCCCGTGGACCGAAGAAAGGATCCGGTCTTAGACCCGGGACCAGACGTCGGCGCCGGGCAGCGGCGGGCCGGGGCGGAGGCGGACGGCGTCGGCGAGCCGGAGCGGGTCTGGCCCACCGAACGCCGGGCGGGCGTGGCGGCCGCCGAGCAGGAGCGGCGCGCGGAACAGCGCCACCTGGTCGAAGAGGCCGGCGGCGAGGAACGAGCCCAGCAGCTCGGAGCCGCCCTCGACCATCAGGCTGCGCACGCCGCGCGCGTACAGCTCGCGCAGCGCTGCCGCCGGGGGCACGCGTCCGCGCCCGCGGACCGAGACCACCTGCGCGCCCCGGCGTTCGAGACGCGCGCGTTTGCGCGGATCGTCCTCGAGCGTCAGGACCCACAGCGGCGAGCGGCGGGCCGAGCGGACCAGGCGCGAGCGCAGCGGCAGCCGCAGGCGTGAGTCGAACACGACGCGGTGGAAGGGGCGGCGCACGCGGGGCTCGGGCCAGAGCAGCGGGTCGTCGGCGAGCACCGTCCCGATCCCCACCGCCACGGCGTCGAACCGCCGGCGCAACGCGCGCGCCTCGCGGCGCTGGACGGCGCTCGTGATCCACTTCGACTCGCCGCGGGCGGTGGCGATGCGGCCGTCCAGGGTCATGGCCGCCTTGAGCAGGACGAACGGCCGACGCTCGCGCATCGCCACCACGAACGGCTCGTTGAGGCGCAGCGCCGCCTGCGCGAGCACGCCGCGCGTCACCTGGATGCCGGCCCGGCGCAGGAGCCGGAACCCGCGGCCACCGACGAGCGGGTTGGGATCGCCCATCGCGGCCACCACGCGCCGCACGCCGGCCTCGACGAGGGCCGGAGCGCAGGGGGGCGTTCGCCCGTGGTGGGCGCACGGCTCGAGGTTGAGGTACACGGTGGCGCCGCGCGCCCGCGGGCCCGCCGCGCGCAAGGCCAGGACCTCGGCGTGCGGTTCGCCCGCCCGCGCATGATGAGCCTCGCCGACGACCCTTCCGGACCGCACGATCACGCAGCCCACGAGCGGGTTCGGGTTGGTCTCGCCGAGCCCCCGACGGGCCAGCTCCAATGCCCGAGCCATGTGGGCGGCGTCGGCGGGGCGGCCGCTCAAGCCGGCTCGGCCTCGGGAAACAAGCCCTCCGCGAACGCCGCGGCGTCGAACGGCAGCAGGTCGTCGAGCGACTCGCCCACGCCGACGTAGCGGATCGGCACGCCCAGCTCGCGCACCACGGCCACCGCCACGCCGCCCTTGGCCGTACCGTCGAGCTTCGTGAGCACGAGGCCGGTCACGCCCGCGGCCTTCGCGAACTCGCGGCCTTGCGCGATCGCGTTCGAGCCGATGGTGGCGTCCAGCACGAGCAGCGTCTCGTGCGGCGCCCCGGGCACTTCCCGCGCGGCCACCCGGGCCATCTTGGTCAGCTCGGCCATCAGGTTGCCCTTGGTGTGCAGGCGACCCGCGGTGTCCACCAGCACGGCGTCGTATCCGCGCCCGCGGGCCGCCCGCAGGCCGTCCGTGAGCACGGCGGCGGGATCGGCCCCTTCCGCGCCGCGGTGGAACGGAGCCCCGGTGCGCGCCGCCCAGATCTGGAGCTGCTCGGCGGCCGCGGCGCGGAACGTGTCGGCCGCGCAGAGCAGCGTCGTCCGCCCTTCCCTCCGCCAGGCGTGGGCCAGCTTGCCGATGGTGGTCGTCTTGCCCACGCCGTTGACGCCGACCACGAACACCACCCAGGGCACGGAGGAAAAGGGCGGCACGGCGAGCGGCCGAGCCAGCGCTTTCCGCGTCTCCTCGCGCAGGAGCGCGCGCAGGGCGGGCGCGCCGCCGGTCCAGACCTGGGCGCTCCGGTCCCGCAGCATCTCCATCGTCTGCCGGGTGGCCGCCAGGCCCATGTCCGCGGCGAGGAGCGATTCCTCGACCGCGTCGAGGTCCTCGGGTTGCAGCGGGCGCCGGCCGCGGGCCAGGTCCGCGACGTCGGCGTTGAGGATGTCGCGGGTGCGGGTGAGCCCCTTCTTCAGCCGGTCGAGGAATCCGTCGCTGCTCATCGCCCCAGGGCCTCGTTCAAGCGTTCCTGCACGCCCGCGGAGCGGTGCACGCCCCGCGCCACGTCGCCCTCCGGCGCCAGGTACACGACCAGGTAATAGCCGTCTCTGAGCGGCCGGACGATCACGGTGCCCCCGCCGTGCCGCCAGAGCATGAAGCGGACCCCCCCGAGGGCGTGGCGGCCCGCCATCCGCTGCGCCTGGCCGAGCACGATTCCCTGGTACGCCCCGATGAGCCGGTGTCGCATCTGCGCGGACCCGGCCGCGATCACGACCTCGCCCGTGGCGTCGAGCAGCAGGGCGCCTTCCACGCGGTCCACGGAGCGGACCAGGTCCTGCAGGATCGCCTCGTAGGGCACGACCGAAGTCTAACGCGGCAGGTGCTTCAGCAGCTCGGTCGCGCGGCGGCCCGACGCGCCCACGGGGTCGCGCCGCGCCGCCTCCTCGAGCCGCCCCTTCGCCTCCGTGAACCGCCCGGCGCGATAATAGGCGTCCCCCAGCAGCGTGAGGAGGCCCACGTGGTTCGGCAGCTCCTTGAGGCCGCCCTCGAGGGGCGTCACCGCTTCGTCGGGCCGGCCCAGGGCGAGGAGCGCGTCGGCCAGGCCCAGGTAGGCGTCCGCGTTCTGCTTGTTGCGTCCCAGGCTCGTGCGGAACCAGTTGGCGGCCTCCGCGTACTTCTTCTCCTCCAGGTAGGCGTTGGCCAGGTTGTGCGAGGTGATCTCGGGCCGGGGGTTGGTCGGGTCGTTGTACGCGGCCAGGAACTCGGCCTTGCCCTCCTCCCGCTTCCCCGAGAGGATCAGCGCGGTGCCCAGGTCGTTGCGCACGTCGACGTAATACGGGTTGAGCTCGAGGGCCTTGCGCAGCGTCTCGATCGCGTCCCCGTAGCGGCGCAGCTGCGTGTAGGCGATGCCGAGGCCCTTGTGCGAGTAGGGGCTCTTGGGATCGAGCCGTATCGCCTTCTTGAACTCCTCCACCGCCAGCGCCGGACGGTTCTCCTGCAGGTGGGTGAGACCGGCCAGGAAGTTGGCCTCGCCGTCCGTCCTCGGCTGCTGTGCCGCCGCGGGCAGGGCGGCCAGGAGGGCCACGACGAACGGCGACAGGTGCGCGCGATGGAACGGTCTCATGGGCAGCTCCCCCCTGGTTCTGCGGCGGACGGCGGGTTCAGCGGGCCGCCACCGCGTCCTGCTGTCGCGCCACGACCGAGGCGCGGCGCGCCTTGGCCGGCGTCAGGTCTCCGGCGGCGGCGGCGCGCTCGATGGCGTCCACGCACTTGGTGTCGAACTTCTTGTCGGCGAGGAAGCGCAGCCGGGCCAGGGCCGCCTCGAAGGTCATGGCCTTGGAGTAGGGCCGGTCGGTGGTCATGGCGTCGAAGGCGTCGGCCACGCTCACGATGCGACCGAGCAGCGGGATCTGCTCGCCTTTGAGGCCGTCCGGGTAGCCGCTACCGTCCCAGTTCTCGTGGTGCATGAGACCGGCCCCGGCCATCTGCTTGAGCAGCGGCACCGCGTCGAGGATGTACTCCCCCTTCCGCGGATGCTGCTTCATGATCTCGTACTCCTCCTCGGTCAGGGCGGCGGGCTTGCGCAGGATCTTGTCCTCGATCCCGATCTTGCCCACGTCGTGGATGATCCCGGAGAGGTGCACCTTCTCCACCTCGTCGGGCGACATGCCCATGTGCCGGGCCACCAGCATCGAGTAGAAGGCCACGCGCTCGGAGTGCCCGCGCGTGTACGGGTCCTTCTCGTCGATGGCGTTGGCCAGCATGCGGATGGAGCCCATGAACAGCGACTTGTTGCGGGCGGCGGCCTGGCGGATCTCCTCGATGGACTTCTGGATCTCGTCGCCCATCTGGTTGAAGGCGTCGGCCAGCACGCCCACTTCGTTGCCGCTCCGGACGTGCACGCGGCTCGAGTACTCGCCGCCGGCCAGCCGGCGGGCGCTGCGGGCCAGCTCGTGGATCGGCCGGCTGACCCGCCGCGCGAAGGCGGTGCCGAGGAAGGTGGCCACGAGCGCGACCAGGGCCACCAGGGCCAGGGACTGGTTGCGCAGCTGGAACGCGCTGTAATACGCCTTGTGCTCGTCGATCTGCACGATGGCGCCCCACCCCGTCTCCGCGATGGCGGTGTAGGTGCCGAGCATCTCCACGGGACCGGAGGGCCCGTTCATGCTGAAGGGCACGGTGGCGGCGGCGCGGCCGTGCGAAGCCAGGAACTGCCGCACGATCTCCACCGAGGAGACGTCGAGGTCGCCCTCCAGGCGCGCGGGGTCGGAGTGCGCGATCAGCCGCCCCCGCCGGTCCACGATGTACACCTCGAACAGACCGCCCTGCCCCATCTCCCGGGTCATGTTCCAGAGCGGGCCGAGGCTGGCCAGCACGAGCACCGCCCCCTGCACCTCCGCGTCCTCGTTGGCGCCGCGGCCCGGCCGCACGGGCTCCGAGAGCACCATGACCGGCTCCTGCAGGGAGGCGGAGATCACGGGGTGGCTCACCAGGCCCTTGCCCTGGATCGCGCGGATGAAGCCCTCGGCCAGGAGCTGCTCGATGGCCGGCTCCGGGATCTGGATGCCCGAGCGCGCCCCCGCGCCCGTGGTGTCGACCACGCTGATGTAGTTCAGGGGCATGGCGCCGCCCACGTACCGCTCGAGCGCGTTGGCCTGGCGGATGCGCGCGACCCGCATGGCGAAGTCCCCCGGCTCGACCTCGAGCGTGCGCGCGATGGCCGTGATCTGGGCTTGCAGGCTGCGCACGTAGTTGGCCACCTGCTCGGAGAGGCTGCGCGCCTTGTCGAGCTGCATGGACTTCTGGTCCAGCTCCAGGATCTCCCGGCTCTGGGAGACGAGGCGGATGGAGGTGGCCACCAGCGGCACCACGCCCACGCCGAAGAGCAGGAGGAGGAGCGAATAGAGGATGCGACCCCGCCGCCGGCCCGCCGGGGACCCCGTGGGCGAGGGTCCGGGCAACTAGTGTCCTCCGGAGGCGGCGTCCTGGGGTGCGGAGTCCGTCGCGCGGAGCCACCCCGTGACCTCGAACACCGCGACCTCCTTCACCTTGCCCTTGAGGACGGCGTTGCCAAGGCTCCGGCACTCGAACTGGTCGCTCACGGCGTTGTAGGTGTTCTCGCCGATCACCACCATCATCGGCTTGGCCACCGAGCTCTCCAGCCGGCTGGCAATGTTCACGGTGTCGCCCAGCACCGTGTACTCCTTCTTGTTGATGCTGCCGATCTCCCCCGCCACCGCCTTGCCGCTGTTGATCCCGATCCGGATCTCGAGCAGCGGGCCTTCCTTGCGCTCGGCGTTGAACTCCTCGAGGCGGTCCCGCATCTCCAGGGCGGCCTTGATGGAGCGGGCGGCGTGGTCGGGCATGTCGAGGGGCGCCCCGAACACGGCCATGATGGCGTCGCCGATGTACTTGTCGAGCGTGCCCTCGTACTTGAAGATGATGTCCGTCATCCGCGAGAGGTACTCGTTGAGGAGCAGCGAGACCGCGGCCGGGCTCATGTTCTCGGACATGGTGGTGAAGCCGACGATGTCGGCGAAGAGCACGGAGACGTCGCGGACCTCGGGCACGCCCAGGCCCGCGCCCTGCGAGTCGGAGGTGGCGAGGATGCGGTTGGTGACCTGGGGCGAGAGGAAGCGGCCCAGCCGCTCGCGCTTCTTCTCCTCGGCCACGATCTTCTGGTTGAGCCGCGCGCGCTCCACCGCCACCGCGGCGTAGTTCGCGAGCGCGGTCAGGAGATCGAGGTCGTTCAGGTTGAAGCAGTTGGTCAACATGGGACTGTCCACGTGGATGATCCCGATGACCTGGTCCTTGTTCCACAGCGGCGCGCACATCGCGCTGCGGATCCCGTGGAAGCGGATGGAGTCGCCCGAACCGAAGCGGGGGTCCACCTGCGCGTCCGAGGTGAGGATGGACACGCGGTCCTTCTGCACACGGTCCGCGATCGTCTTGGAGATGCTGATCTTCGACTGGTCGGCGCTCGACCCGGGGTGGCGGTGCTTGATGACCATGGGCACGAGCTTGCCCGTGCTCTCATCGGTGAGCATGAGGAAGCCGCGGTCGGCGGGGACGTGGTCGAAGACGATGTCGATGACCTGCTCGAGGACCTCCTCCACCGGCCGCACCGCGATGAGCGTCTCCGCCACGCGGGTGAGGACCTTGAGGATGCGGTTGGACTTCTCGATCTCCTGGACGTCGGGCGCCTTCTTCGCGTCCGCGGCGGCGGACGCCCCCGTCGCGTCCACGGGCGAGAGCAGGCGCGAGAGCTCGCCCACGCTCCGGATGATCGTGCCCGCCTCCTCGGAGAGCGGCTTGGCCTCGTCGAGGACGACCTTGCCCTCGAGCGTCTTGCCGAAGGTGATCTGGAACTTTCCGAGCAGGATCCGGTCGCCGTCCTTGAGCGGCGCCTCGACCACGGGCACGCCGTTGACCTGGGTGCCGTTCTTGGACTTGAGGTCGAAGATGCGCACGCCGTCGTCCGTGACCAGGATCCGGGCGTGGTTGCGGGAGATGCCGAAGTCCTTGAGGACGACCTGGCACTCGGGCGAGCGCCCGATCACCACCTCGCCGGAGGTGAAGGTGTGCGTCTGAGGAGTGTCGCCGTCCTGGTAGATGAGGCGATACATTCACACCCAGGGGCGCCGGCGGGCGCCCGACGGTCCACTAGTCTACCTCCCTTTTCAGGCTGCGCAACATGAGGTCGTCGAGCGCCATGCGCGGCGGTTTGCCCTCGTAGAGGACCGCTTTCATCTGCTCGGCGATCGGCATCTCGACGCCCGCCTTCCGCGCCAGCGCGCACGCGGCCAGGGTCGTCCGCACTCCCTCCGCGACCATGGGGGTCGAAGCCGTGGCCTCGGCCAGCGACCGTCCCGATCCCAGCGCGCACCCGACCTGGCGGTTGCGGGAGAGCGCGCCCGTGCACGTGAGCACCAGGTCGCCCAGCCCGGCCAGGCCGGAGAGCGTCTCGGCGCGGCCGCCCAGGGCCACGGCCAGCCGGGTGATCTCGGCCAGGCCCCGCGTGATGAGGGCCGCCGCCGTGTTGTGGCCGTAGCCGAGCCCGTCCACGATGCCGGCCGCGATCGCGATCACGTTCTTGAGGGCGCCGGCCAGCTCCACGCCCACCACGTCGTCGCTGGAGTACGCGCGGAAGGTGCGGCCGGACACCGCGCGCTGCACCGACTCGGCCACCGTGGCCGCCGCGGAGGCGACCACCACGGTCGTGGGCTGGCCCCGCGCCACCTCCAGCGCGAACGAAGGACCGGAGAGGACCGCCACCGGATGGCCGGGCGCCTCCTCCGCCGCCACCTCCGTCATGCGCGCCAGCGTGTCCATCTCCAGGCCCTTGGTCCCCGAGACGAGGACCGCGCGGGGGTCCAGGGCGCCCGCCAGGCGCCGGCATACCCCGCGGTAGAAGGCGGAGGGCACCACGATGAAGACGGGGTCCGCGCCGGCCGCCGCCGCCGCGAGGTCCGGCGTGGCGGCGAGCCCGTCGGGCAGCTTCACCCCGGGCAGGTAGTCGGGGTTGACGCGCCGTTCGTCGAGCAAGCGGGCCACCCGCTCGTCGCGTGCCCAGAGAGAGACCGGGTGGCCCGCGCGCGCCAGGTGCGCGGCGAGGGCCGTTCCCCACGACCCCGCGCCCAGCACCGCCACTTTCACCTCGAGGCGCTCCGGGAACCGAGCCGGCTCTCGGTGCCGCGCACGATGCGCTGCAGGTTGGCGCGGTGCTTCCACACGATCAGCACCGCCATGCCCGCCGCGGCGCGTACCACGGACGTGGGCGCACCGAGCAGGAAGGCCGCGAGGGCGAGCACCAGCGTGCCCGCGATCGAGGCCAGCGAGACGTACCGCGTGACGGCGAGGGAGACGGCGAAGGTCACCAGCGCGGCGAGGGTGGCCGCGGGCGCCAGGGGCAGGAAGGCGCCCGCGCCCGTGGCCACGCCCTTGCCCCCGCGGAAGCGGAGCCAGACCGGGTACATGTGGCCGAGCACGGCCAGCGCGGCGCAGAGCGCGGGCAGGGGGCTCCGGGGCTCGACGAGCCGGCCCAGCTGCGACGCGGCCGCTCCCTTCAGGAAGTCGAGGGCGAAGGCGAGGAGGCCGGCGCCGCGCCCCACGCTGCGCATGACGTTGGTGGCGCCCACGTTCCCGCTGCCCACCGCGCGCACGTCGACGCCGCGGCGGCGCGCGACCAGATAGCTGAACGGGATCGACCCGAGCAGGTAGGCCGCCACCACCACCGCCGCGCGCAGCCAGACGTCGCCCGATTGCTCCATGCGCGAATGTTCCGGTGCGGGCAGTCTAGCAGCCCGTGCGGAGAGTGGGGTGCCGGGCCGAGTCGTGCGCGCCGGCTCGCGTTTCAGACCGCGTGCGCGCCGAGGTCGAAGGCGGCCAGCGGCGTGTAGAGGGAGCCCGCACGCCTCATCTCGCTGCGGAAGAGGACGAGCCGCTCGAGCCGCGCCCGGCCGAGGTCCGCGGGAGGCAGGCGCGGCCGCGGCGCCGGAGCGCTCCAGCGGCCGAGCGTGAGGTGGGGCCGGAAGGGACGAGGCTCCGGGGGGAAACCGGCCGCGGCCGCCGCGGCCTCGCATTCCTCCCGCAGGACCGCGATGCGGGGCGGCACCTCGATGCCGAGCCAGAGCACGCGCGGGCGGCCGCGCGGAGGGAACAGGCCGAGCCCGCGCAGGGGCGCGTCCGCCGGCGGGCAGCGCGCGGCGATCTCGGAGAGGGGGCCCTGAAGCCGCACGAGCGCGGTCGGGTCCGCGTAGCCGAGGAAGCGGACGGTGACGTGCAGTGACTCGGGCCGCACCCAGCGGATCCCGGGGCGGTTGCGCCCCAGCCGCTCGATGAGACCGCCCAGACGCTCCCGCACGCCGGCGTCCAGCTCGAGCGCGACGAACGAGCGGATGCGGGTGGGCCGGGGAGGCTCGGCCGAGCTCACAGGGCGGACAGGCCGAGCAGTCCGCGGCGGACCATCTCCAGCGCGGCCTGGCAGGCCTGGTGGCGCACGCGGTCCCGGCTCCCCGGGAAATGCAGCCGCCGCACCCGGGTGCCGGCCGCGCCCTCGAGGGCGATGAACACGAGGCCGGCGGGTTTGTCGGCCGTGCCACCCTCGGGTCCCGCGATGCCGGTAACGGCCAGCGCGACATCGGCGGCCGCGGCCCGCCGCGCGCCGGCGGCCATGGCCCGCGCCGTCTCTTCCGAGACCGCCCCGTGCGCTTCGATGAGCGCCGCCTCCACGCCGAGCAGCTCCACCTTCGACCGGTTGCTGTAGGTGACGTAACCGCGCTCGAGGTAGACGCTCGAGCCGGGCACGCGGGTCAGCCGCGCGCACAGCATGCCGCCCGTGCAGGACTCGGCCACGGCCAGGGTCAACGCCCGCTCGCGCAGGAGGTCGCCCACCACTTCGTCGAGCTCGCGCCCGTCCTCACTGTAGATGCGGCCCGGCAGCTTCTGGCGGATGCCGGAGGCGAGCGCCTCCACGCGCTCCTCGGCCTCCGCCGCGGAGCGGCCCTCGCCGGTCAGGTGCAGCTCGACCTGTCCCGGCCCGCCCAGGATGGTCGTGCGCGGGTTCGTGAACGTCGTGTAGACGGGCGCCACGGCCTGCTCCACGTCGCTTTCGGACATGGACGCGATCTTGAGGATGCGGCGGACCAGGACCGCGCCCCGGGCGCGCGCGCGCACGTCGGGCAGGACCTGCTCCTCGAGCATCGGCGTCATCTCGGCGGGCGGCCCCGGCAGCAGGACGAGCAGGCGGCCGCCGGCCTCCACCTTCTGGCCGGGCGCGGTGCCGCGGGAGTTCGCGAGCACGGTGGCGCCCTCGATGACGTCCGCCTGCTTCTCGTTGACGGGCGCCATCACGCGGCCGAACCGGGCGAAGCGCGCGCGCAACTGCTCGACGAGGGCGGGGTCGCGGCGGAGCGGCCGCCCCAGCGCGGCCGCGGCCGCCTCGCGCGTGAGGTCGTCTTCGGTCGGACCCAGGCCACCGGTGGCGACGACGATGTCGGCACGGAGGAGCGCGGCGCGGAAGGCCGACTCGATCACCGCCGCGTCGTCCGCCACCACGCTGCGGACGGCGACCTCCACGCCCGCCTCGAAGAGGCGGCCGGTGATGTGCAGCGCGTTGGTCTCGACGCGCAGCGGGTCCATCAGCTCGCTGCCGATGGCCAGGACCTCGGCCCTCACGCCCACGCCCGCAGCGCGAGGTGCACGAGCAGGTTCGCGTACACACCCGCCATCATGTCGTCGCACACGATGCCCCAGCCGCCGGGCAGCGCTTCGAGCTGCCGCGCGGGCCAGGGCTTGACCACGTCCATGGCGCGGAAGGCCAGGAAGGCCAGCGCCGCGACCACGGGCGTGAAGGGGAGAAAGAGCAGTGTCGTCCACATCCCCGCGACCTCGTCCACCACCACCACGGCCGGGTCCTTGCGGCCCACGGCCGCGGCCAGCGTCCGCGAGCTCACGACCGCGACGAGGAACAGGGCGGCGAGGGCGGCGAGCTGCACCGACACGGCGAGGCCGCTCAGGGGCCAGAACAGCGCCAGGCCCACGAGCGAGCCCGCGGTCCCGGGGGCGACCGGCGAGTACCCCGCCCCGAGCCCGGTGGCCACGAGCGCGGCGACGCCGTTCGGCCGCGGCGCGGCCACGGCACGGCCCGCGCGGTCACCGGTCCCGGGCGACATCCGCGGAGCTTACTGCGTAAACGCGTCGCGGGAGGGTATCCGCGCCCTCATCGGCGCCTCAGCCGGCCTTCGGGGTCGCGGGGGGCGACGCGCAGCGTGTCCGAGTGGCCCACCGTGACGCGGCCGGGCGCGCCGCGCGCCGGCCGCACGTGCTTGCGGCGGGTCACGTGAACCTCCACCAGGCCCTGCCGCGCCGCTTCGCTGAAGAAGGCGGCCAGCTCGGCCGCTTCCCGCAGGTCTTCGGCGGAGGCGCGGCCCTCCGGATCGCGGACGATCACGTGCGCCCCCGGCACGTCGCGCGCGTGGAGCCAGACGTCCTCCGGCCGGGCCACGCCAAAGGTCAGGCGGTGGTTCTCGCGCGCCCCGCGTCCCACCAGGATCGAGAGCCCTCGAGACGTCAGATAGTGCCGCGGCCCGCCCGCGCCGGCCGGCGCGACCCGGGGGCGGGGAAAGGTGCCGGCGCCCAGGGTGTCGAGAACGGCCTCTCCGCGCGCGCCGCGCAGGGCCGCTTCGCGCGCGCGTGCCGCCGCCAGCGCCTCCCGCGCCTGGACGATGCGCCCGGCCACCTGCCCTCGCGCGCGCTCCATCCGGCGCGCCTTGTCGAAGAGGCGGTCCGCGCTCGCGGGGAGCCCGAGGCCCGGATCGACCCGGATGCGCAGGCGTGCGCCGGCACGGTACGGGTCGGGGACCTCGACCTCGCCGGCCCCGGGCGCCTCCGTGCGATCGGAGGCCAGCAGCGCCTCGGCCTGCCGCCGCAGGTCGCCGGCGGCCGGCAGGCCCTCGAGGTCGCGCTCGAGGTGGACGAGGAGCCGAGAGAGCCGCCGCGACTCGCCCGCGGCGGCGGCGACGAGCCCGCGCCGGCGGCGGTCGAACCGCCGCCCGCGAAGCCGGGCCTGCAAGAAGGCGCCGGCGGCCTCCGTCCAGGAGCGTTGCGGCAGGACGGCGCGGCCCGCGCGCTCGATGGCCACGGGCAGGAGCGCGAGCGCGTCGGGGGCCACGAGAAGGGCGTCTTCGCATCGTTCGAGCGGTCCCGGCGCCACCAGCGTGGGGCGCGGATCGCGCAACCGGTCGCGGAGGGCGGCGACCCCGTCGGCGGCCACGCGCGCGAGCTGCGGGCCCAGCTCCGGACAGGCTTCGAGCGCGGCCCGCACCGGCGACGCGGCGGAGCGGGTGGCCTCGTCCATCGCCCGCGCGAACGCGCCCTCGTCCAGGCGATCCCACCCACGTTCGGGCGCGTCCACCGCCGGCCAGGCCGGCGCGCCGTCGCCCACGGTCGCCTGTGCTTCCCCGCCCACGGCCAGGGTCAGCGCCGGCGAGCCCGACAGCCGCAGGGCCAGCGCGGCCTCGCCGGCCTCGAGCACGACGATCCTCTCGCCCGCGACCCGGCGGAGCCCGGAGACGCGGCGCCCCTCGAGGTGCTTGCGGAAGAGGAGCACGGCCTGCCGCGCGCGGCCGGCCAGCGCCGCTTCGTCCTGCGCGGCGCGGGCCTCCTCGCGCGTGAGGGCGTACAGGCCGCACGTCGTGCGGCCGGCGTCGAGCCAGAGGCGGAGGTCGCGCGCGCCGCCGAGCTCGAGGAGCACGGCCTGGGCCTCGGCGGCGCGCAGGCGCGCGATGGTGCGGCCGAGCACGAGCGGCCGGATCTCGCCGAGCAGGCCGTCCAGCGTGAAGGCGTCCACGCCGGCGCCGTCAGAGACGAACGACGCGCGTCTCGAGGATACGGTCGTGCAGGGCGCGGCGCGCCGGATCGAAGGCCATGGGGGCCAGACCCGCCGCGGCGAAGAGGACGCCGGCGCTGCCCAGCAGCACGCGCGCGAGCGCGCGCAGGTAGCCCGGCGGCTGCCCGGCGGCGTCCACCACGCGCAGGCCGAGCGCGATCTTGCCCAGCGTCTGGCCGGTCGTGCCGGTGAAGTAGCCGGCGTAGATCAGGCCGAGGGCGGCCAGGTACCCCACCAGGTACGGCCAGGAGGGCAGCAGTCCGGCCACCGTGACGTGGGCGGCGCGGCTGGCGAAGTAGACGACAAGCGACCACAGCCCGAGCAGCAGCGCCAGGTCCAGGGCCGCGGCCTGCGCGCGCTCGATGGCGTAGGCCGGCCGCTCCGGCGGCGCCTTCCCGGCCGCCGGAGGTGCGTCATCGAGCGTCGTCCAGCGATCGGAGTCCAGCTCGTCGAGGTCGTCGTCGAGTGGCGACGCGCCGGCGGCGCGTCCCCGCGGCTCGAACGGCCGCATCTCGCGCGGCCGCAGCGGCAGGTCGCCGCCGGGCGCGGCCTCCGCCGGCTCGCCCAGGTCGTAGCGTCGCGCCCGGGCCAGGGCCGGCGGCTCTTCACCGAGGTCGGAGAGCGCCGGTTGCGGCGCCGGCGGCGGCGCAGCCGCCTCCTCCCCGGCGCTCTCGCCCTCCGCCACGGCCACCACCGCGTCCTCCTCCGGGAAGAGCGGCAGGTCTCCGCCCGGGCGTTGCTGCTTGCGCTGGCGCACGCGCTCGCGCACCTCGTCTTTCCAGGTCCGCGACGGGCGGCGTAGTCCCGGGATCTCGCGCAATGGTTCCATGTTCTCAGGCTCCAGTCGCGGATCCGGCGCGAGGGCGCCTTCCACGCGCGCCGCGAGGAGCGCCCCGCAGAACGGGCAACGCTCGCCCACCCCGGCGGGCAGGCCGCGCCGGCACGACGGGCAGTTCAATCCGACCGTCCCGCGCGCATGGCGCTCTGGGCCTGCCGGCGCAACTGGCGCGCGAACGGGTAGGCGGGCTCTTCGGGCGGCACCCCGTCGAGCGCGAGCAGCGCACCGGCGGGGTCGCCCGCTTCCATGAGCCGCCGCGCGTCCGCCAGCGCCTGCTCGCCTCGCGAGAGGGGGGCGACGGCGGGCGGAGCGAGCGTGGTCGCCGATTCGGGGCGGGGGGCGCCCTCGAGCGCCTGGATCAGGCCGTCCCATCGCGCGTCGACGCCGAGCGCGAGCAGCATGAGGGCGCCCGCGCAGGAGAGCGCGAGGACGTGACGAGCCCGGCCCGGCTTCAGGGCCGCCGACGGCCCGGCGCGTTCCAGGCCGGACGCGCCGCCGGGTGTCACGAGCTCGTGGTCGACCCGCCCCCCTCGCGCGTCGAGCCGGTCGAGCGCGGCGTGAGCGCGGTCGCGATCGCCGC
>DATKEG010000099.1:0-22462 GCA_035544515.1 Vicinamibacteria bacterium
CCTCCAGCTCCGGCGTGCGCCCGGCCGCAGGTCCGCGCTGAGCGTCCACTGCTGGCGGGTGTCCTTGCGGCCGGAGTTGCGGGCCAGTGGATCGTCGACCGCGTAATCCCGGTGGCGGCGCCGGTAGCGCAGACCGAGGTAGGCTCCCCGCGCCGGTACCCACCGCAACCGGACGAACAGCTCGCGTTGAGCGAGGTCCTCGGCCTCGTCCTGGACGTCACGGCGGCTCCAGCGGAAGCCCACCTCGGGCGAGAACGCGGAGCCGAAGCCGCGATAGCGAACGGCCCCGCCGAGCCCGAACACGTGGTTGCGCTTCGAAGGCGCAAGGTCGTACCACTCGCGGCCGACGTCGCCCAGGGCGGTGAGCTGGATGTCCCCGCCGACGCGACGACCGTACTCCGCCGCCAGTCCGACGCTGTCCGCCCGGTCGAGCACGTCCCCTACCTCCCGGCTCGGCCGTCCGCTGCGGTAATGGGCGGCCAGCTCGAACGGCCGCCGCCGGTCCTCCGAGCGCACTCCCGCCGTCGCCCCGCCGCTCGGCCCGAAGCCACCGTAGCGGACGTAGCTCGCGTGGCCGAACGCGCGGAGCGAACGGTTCTTCCACGGACGCGAGCTCACGTACGCCTCGGTCCCTCCGGCGAGCACGCTCTTGTCCGGCAGAGGCTCGGGTGCCTGGAAGAAATTGTCGAAGAAGAGCACGTTGAGCCGCAGCTCCGCCTCGATCCGCCGGCTGGGCGGTGCCTCCCGCGTCGCCGAGCGCACCTCCGCCTCCGCGGCCGCCGCCCAGCACGTGATCAGCACGCACGCGCCCAACCCCAAGCGCCTCATCGAGCGTCCCCGCCGACCCGCAGGCCGCTGCGCGGCGTCCAGGCCGCCAGCCGCTCGCCGCGCGCGATCGAAAGCACGCCCAGGAGCGCGGCCAGGTTCACGAGACAGAAGTAGTACGGCACGGTGAGCAGCCTCGATCGGCCAGCGCGCCGCCGCCGCAGCCAGCCGGCCACGGCCGCGGCATAGAAGAGCAGTTGCAGCGCCAGCACGGCGCGGAACGGCGCGCTGGCGGCGGCCGCCGCGACGTTCGAGACGAAGAGCGCGGCGAGGAAGAAGGGCACCAGGTGGCGCAGCAGCTTGTGCGAGACGAGCTCCACCGAATAGAAGCCCGAGCTCCACAGTCGCGGTCCGAGCGCGAGCAGCGCGCGCACGCTGTGGTTGGTCACGCGCACCTTGCGCCTGAACTCGGCGCCGCCCTCGGCCGGCGCCTCCTCCCAGGCCACGGCCGCCGGCTCGAACACGAGACGGAAGCCCTGCAGGACCACGCGCGTGGAGACGGCGATGTCGTCCGCCTGGGCGCGGTCGGCGATGGGGACGAACAGGGAGCGGCGCACCGCGTAGAGCGTCCCGTCGGCGGCGAAGATGCTGCCGATCGCGCTCTCCAGGCCCTTCTGCCACTTGTCGTAGCGCCAGTAGAGGCCTTCCCCTCCTTGCGTGGCATCCGCGCCCGCGCGCGGGCGCAGCATCTTGTTCCCGCACACTCCACCGACCTCGGGGTCGGCGAAGGACTCGACCAGGCGCTCCAGGGCGTCCGGCTCGAGCAGGGTGTTGGCGTCGGTGAAGACGAGGACCTCGCCGGCGGCCAGCCGTGCCCCTTCGTTGAGGGCGGCCGCCTTCCCCTCCCGCGGGCGCCGCACCAGCCGCAGGGGCCCTCCCGCCTGGCGGTCCACGATCCCCTCGGTGCGGTCCACGGAACCGTCCGAGATGACGAGTACCTCGAGCCGGTCGGCGGGGTAGCGCAGTTCGAGACAGTTGCGGACCTTGGCCTCGATCACATCCTCTTCGTCGTGGACGGGGACGATGACGGTCACCGACGGGTGGGCGGCCGCGCGCGCCACCGGACGCGGCCGCAGACGGCTCAATACGAAGATCAGGCCGGGATAGCCGAAGTAGACGTAGGCACACACGGCCAGGGAGCACGCGAACACGACCACCGCGACACTCATGCCCCGGCCCGCAGCGGTTGCAGCCCTGGTCGCTGGTCGCCGGCCACGCGCGAGAAGACGATCGGCTCGCCCTCGGCCAGCAGGGCCTGGAACCGCGGCGACAGCGCTCCTTCCTCTTCCGCACGGTGGGACCAGCACGTGGCCAGATACGTCTCGAAGAGCGCCGGCAGCGCGGCCGGGGACAAGCCAGTGTCTACGCAGTACCGCCGGAAATAGAGCGTGACCGCTCGGGAGACGGCGTTGTCGGTCAGGAAAGTGAGCCGGAACGCCTGCGCGGGCCGAACCGGCCGGTGGCCGGCCCATGGGTAGCAGAGGCCGTACGTCAGGGGGAAGTGAAAGAGGTCCCCGTAGGGCGGCGCCTCTTCGCGGGCGTGCTCCCAGTCGACGACGCCGGTCAGCCGACCGCCCTCGAAAAGGACGTTGCGGGCCCAGAAGTCGCCGTGAGCGGCGGACGCCGCCAGCGCCCCGCCGGGCGTGGCGGCCGGTGCTCCCACACGCCGCGTGGCCGTCTGGAACCGCGCGAGCCAGGAGGCCGCCTGCTCGAAGTGGTCCCGCAGGTGGCTCTGCGGCCGTACCGCCGACCGCATCTGTGCGTAGGCCGAGCGGCCGGGGACGCAGCTCAGGAGCAGCAGCTCGGTCGCTCCGTACGTCCGGAACGCGAGGGTTCGCGGGACGCTGGCGCGGAGGTTCGGAGGGAGCGCCGCCGCGCGGCAGAGAGCGTCCCACTCCTGTCGCAGGGCTGGCCCGTCCTTTCCGATCGGGCGCCGCTTCAGCACCGCGGCCGGGCGTTCGTCCCCGTCTGCGAAGACGAACGCGACGACCTGGGCGCGATCGGCGGAGGCCGGGTCGCGGAGCACGACCGCGCGCAGGCCCGTGCGGCCTTCGAGCGGTGTGTCCCGCAGCAGCTCCCCGGCCGGCGCGCCCAGCGCCGCGGAGAGAGGGTCGCCCTCGCTGGGCGCGGCACGCTTCTCGAGCACCAGACGCGCGCCCAGCGCCGCGGGCAGCCCGCGCGCCAGCCGGTCGCGCGCGCGGTACGGCACGAACAGCACGCGGTGGAAGTAACGAAGCGGCGCGCCCTCGAGTGGAACGAGGAAGCGCCCGGCGACGCCGTAACCGGCGGAGCCGCGCCCGATCCGCCGGACGAGCTCGGGACAGGTGAGCGGCAACGTGAGCACGAAGGCCATCGCGCCCAGCGTCATCGCGAGGGCCAGCGCCATCGGGTGACCTGGCGGTCCCACGATGGCCATCCAGCCCCACAACAGGGCTCCCACCGCCGTTCCGGCGACCAGCCCGCCGTGGAGAGCGGAAACGACGCCGCGCAGGGGCACCTGCGCGATGCGGGCCGCGACCCCGACGTTCGCGACCGCGGCCAGGCCGGCCACGCCGGCCATGACGAGCGCCACCGCCACCGCTCCCGAACGCGACGCCAGCACGAGCGCCGGAACGAGCACCAGCGCGCGTGCGAGGCCGAGGCCGGCCAGGACGCCCGGCCGGCCGGTGGCCTTGAGCACGTCGCCGGCCTGCGTACCGAGCGAGCGCAGGCCGGCGTATACGGCCAGCGCGCTCAGGATGGGCGCGGCCCCGGTCCACCGTGGCCCGAAGAGCACGTCGACGAGCGGCTCGGCCAGGAGCGCGAGGGCCACGGCCGCCGGCACGGTGAGCAGGGAGCTGTACTTCAGTGCGGCCAGGTAGGTGTCGACGGCCGACCGTCCCTCGGCGCGGGCACGCGACATCGCCGGGAAGAGCACGCGGCTCACCGCCCACATGACCACGGTGATCGTCATCTCCGGCACCTTGTACGCGACGTGGTACAGCCCGAGCGTGGTGGCGCCCAGCATGCGGCCCACCACCACGAGGTCGGCGTGGTGGACGACCGCGGCGAGAACGTTGACGCCGACCATGCCGCGGCCGTAGGACAACATGGGACCGAGCAGGTCGCTCGGCCACCGCCACCCGGGCCGCCAGGGCACCACGCGCCACAGCAGCGCCGTCCAGAGCGCGGTGCCCGCGAGCTGTCCCCACACCAGGCTCCACACGCCGAACCCGGCCGCGGCCAGCGCCACCGCCACGAGCCCCTTGGCTGTTGCCAGCCCCAGCTCGGGCAGGGCCCGCGCCTTGAACCGCAGCTCCTTCTGGCACAGCGCGTCGTGCGTGTTGCCGAGCGCCTTGAGCGGGAAGCTCCAGGCCAGCGCGCGCAGGACGTCCGCGCCGGCCGGGTTGCCGAAGAAGCCGGCCACCGCCGGGGCCACGGCCAGCGTCAGCGCGAACCAGCCCAGGCCCATCCCGACGTTGAGCGCGAAGGCCACCTGGGCCGCGTCGTCGCGCCGGCCTGGCCAGTAGATCAGCGCCATGCCGGCTCCGAGGTCGCCCACCGTCTCGGCATAGGTGATGTACACGAGCGCGAAGGCCAGCAGGCCGAAGTCGGCCGGCGCGAGGAGCCGCGCGAGCGCGGCCAGCGCGGCCAGCGAGAGCAGCCGGCCCACGGTCGTGGCCAGCAGCACCCAGAGCACGTTCCGCGCCGTGCGGCCGTCCCCGCGCTCTCCTTGGGCGTGCACGATCAGCGCTCCGCGAGCAGCCGGAGGATGGCCCGTCGGCGCCACCACGGGCGTGGCCCGCGCGGGAGGCCGGATGCGCGGCGGAGCGCCTGAAGCGCGCTGGCCACCCGGCACAAGGCATAGGAGGAGGCTTCGACACGCTCGCGTCCATACCCGTCGAGGAAAGCCGCGCGCAGCGCCGCGCGCGTGGCGGCCAGGCCGGGGTAAGCGTAGAAGAGGTCGATCTGCACGAGGAAGCGGGCCACGTCCTCGGCCGCCAGTCCCTCGCCGAAACCCTCGAAGTCGATCACCTGGACGCGTTCGCGCGTGACGTACACGTTGCCCGGCCAGAAGTCGCCGTGGCGGCCCACCAGCATGGGCGGCCACGGCCGAGCCTCGTCGGCGAGGATCGCGACGCGGTGCGCCAGCCGGCCGGCCACGGCCGGCGGCAAGCCGGTGATGCAGGCCGCCAGGTCCGCGCGTGCGCCGGCCGCGACGTCCTCGACGGCGCGCGCGCCCGGCTCGTCCCGTGCCGTCGAGCCATGAAGAAGCCGGAGCCACTCGCCGGTCCGCCCCACCGCCGCGACCGCGTCCCGGCAGGTGGCTTCGCCCTTCCAGCGCGCCTCGCGCAACAGCCCGTCGAGCGGCACACCGGCGCAGGCGTCCAGGACCAGGGTGGCGTGCTCGGCGTGCAGGTGCAGCGGGCGTGGCACGCCGAGTCCGCGCTTCCCGGCGAATACGTCCTGCAGCCGGCACAGGGTCTCGAACTCGTGGCGCGTCCGCTCCGGTGGGGGGCTCGATTGCCCGGCAAAATCCCGGTGGAGCTTGAGCACGACCTCGCGAGGGCCGGTGCCGTTCGGCACCAGCAGCTCGGCCGCCGTGGAGTCGCGCCCCTCGTGGACGCGCCGCACGCCGATGGCGTGCGTGGAAAAGCCCGGCCAGCCGGCGGCCGCCACGGCGTCGAGCACGTTCTCGTCGGCGGGGACGAGATCCGCGTCGATGCGTTCGAGCAGTCGACCGACCACGCGGTTCAGCCGGTATTCGCGCTCCACGGTCGCGCGGCCGCGCTGGCCCATCCGCCGCGCACGGGCCGGATCCGACAGAAGGGTCCTGAGGGCGTCCACCAGACGCTCGACGTCGGCGGGGGGAACGAGCAGGCCGCTCTCGCCGTCCGTGACGAGCTCCGGAATCCCGGACAGCGCCGAGGCCACCACGGGCCGGCCCGCGGCCATGGCCTCCATCAGCGCGACGGGGATGCCCTCCATCTGTCCGTCCGGCGCCACCACGCTCGGCAGCACGAACACCGTCGCGTCCGCCAGCCGGCGCGCCACCTCTTGTTGCGGCAGGGCCCCGGCCAGCCGGACGCGGTCCTGCAGCCGCGCGCGCAGGATCTCGCTCTGCAGCCGCGCGCGCTCCGGGCCCTCCCCCACCAACTCGCACCGGAACGCGACGCCGTCGTTGCGCAGCCGCCGGCAGGCTTCGACCAGCACGGACAGCCCCTTGTACGGCTTGAGCGCGGCCACGCACAGGAGCGTCGACACCTCGGCGGGGCCGGCGGGCAGCGCGGCCGCGTAGCCCGCCGGATCGATGCCGGTGTGGATCACCTCGATCTTGCCGG
Source organism: Vicinamibacteria bacterium (assembly GCA_035544515.1). Classification (GTDB taxonomy): domain Bacteria; phylum Acidobacteriota; class Vicinamibacteria; order Fen-336; family Fen-336; genus DATKEG01. The sequence goes on from DATKEG010000099.1 coordinate 6,147, forward strand.
CGAGCTCGGGGTACCGGGCGGCCAGGAAGTCCCGGTTGAACCGTGAGATCGCACGCACGAAAGAGGCCGCCTCGAGCTTTTCCGGCAGCAGCGCGCGGCGCACGAAGATGTCGTGGGCGTGAACCGTGACGCTGTAGGGGATCCGGGCCAAGGTGGAGATCACGAGCGCGGCCAGGGCCGGATGCGTGGCGAAATGCGCGTGCACGTGCGCGATGCCTTCCTGCCGCAGCCGCTCCGCCAGGTACACGCACTTGGGGAAGAGAGCCAGCGTGCGCGCGAACAGGTGCGGGCTCCCGGCCGACCCGAGCAGCACTCGACCCAGCAGCCGCGCGTAGAGCGAGGGATCTCTCCGTACCGCGCGCGCGTTGGCGGCCAGGATGGCCAGGGAGAGAAGCGGGGTGTAGAGGGCGCGGCGCATCCAGGGCAGGGCTTCCGGATGCACGGTGGCCGGAGCTTCACGGATGAGCGGGACGAGGCGCACCGGCTGCCCCTGGCGCTCCATCTCGATCACCTCGCGCAGGATGAACGTCTCCGTGACCAGCGGGAAGCGGGAGAGGAGCACCGCGACCGGACGCCGGAGCGCTGCGGCGGAGCGCTCAGCCATGGCGCAAAGCACGGTCGGCCGGTGGGAGAGCCGGTGCTCGCGTGCAGGCGTGCTCGAGCGCGGCCGCGAAGCCGAAGAGCATCCAGAGGTAGCGTGGGTGGTGGCCGTGCAGGAACAGGCTGGAGAGGAGGAACCCGACGACCGCGATGTCGAAGCCACGGCTGAGCGCCACGGAGCCCGAGTCGCCCGCGGCTCGCGCGGCCGCGCGGGCCCGGCGCAGCGCCGAGAAGCAGGCCAGCAGAACCACGGTGAAGGCCGCCAGGCCCACCAGTCCCGTCTCGGCCGCGATCTCCAGGTACAGGTTGTGGGGGTAGTGGATCTCGCCGAGGCCCTCGTACTCGCGCGAGACGGAGCCGACCTCCTGTGCGTACTCGTCGAAATGGAGCGTGTAGTTTCCGGCCCCCACACCCAGCAGCGGGTGGTCCAGGAACATGTCCCAGGCCACCTGCGTCAGCAGCCGCCGCTGCTCGAACGAGCTGTCCGGCCGCAGGGCCTCGTCCTGGCCGGGCAGGAACTCGGCGAACGTCTCGAGCCGCCGGGCGAAGCCGGCCGGCACGATCGCGGCAAGGGCCACGAGCACGGCCAGGCACAGGGCCGCGTGACGCAACCGCAGGCGCGTGGCGAGCAGGCAGAGGGCCAGCACGCAGGCCAGGGCCACCGCGCCGCCTCGGGAGTAGGTGAGGACCGTCGCGGCCGTGGCCAATGCGCCGGCCATCAGCGCCGCCCCCCGCCGCAGCGGCCGGCGCTCTTCGGCGGCGAGCAGGAACGCGAGCGGCACCAGGATCAGGAGCGTCTGCGCGAAGAAATTGGGATCGCCCAGGGGTCCCGCGATGCGCGGCTCGAACACCGTGCCGTAGATCTGCGCGTACTTGATCCTGGCCAGACCGAGGTAGTTCGTCTGGAAGTCGCCGCGCGCCACCTGGACCAGCACGACGGCGCCGAGCAGGCCGCCGCACACGAGCAGCGCCCACACGCCGCGGCGGATCAGCGGGACCGACCGGGCCAGGAGCGCGACCAGCACGTACACGGCCACCGACTTGAGGTTCTCCGCGACCCGCGTGTCGGCCAGCGCCGTATCCCCCGCCAACAGGGTGGAAGTGACCAGCACCAGGGCGTAGACGCCGAGGCTCATCGTGAGCGGCCGGGTGAGCAGGTCCAGCCCCTCGCCGCGCCGGCGCAGCCAGGCGCCGACGAAGAGCGGCACCACGAGGAGCTGGAGCACCGATGGGAGCTGGTGATAGCGGACCAGCACCTGCGAGAGGTTGAGATAAACGAAGGCCACCAGCGCCTCGAGGCCGGAGCCGGGAAGCGTCACGATCAGCCACGATGCGACCAGGCCGAGCCCGAGCGCAGCCGCGGTGCGGGCATCGAACGAGACTCCCAGATGGAGGAACCGCGGCTCGCGGACGACCAGGTACCCGATGAGCGCGGCTCCGACGCCCGCGGCGACGGCGATCGCCCCGAGGCGAGCGGCGGCCGGCGGCCCGGCCAGGTGCAGCGGGACCGCCGTGGAACCGCCAGCCACCGCCGGCTCAGGCCCGAGTGGGGGAACCCGCACGCAGGGAGTCCACCGCGAGCACCAACACCACGCCCACGAGCAGGCCGAGCAGCGCGGCCACCACGTAGTTCCGCCGCGGATCGGGGTGGGCCGGTCGCGACGGCGGGACGGCCTGTGACAGCGTGCGGGCCGTGAAGATCCGGTAGAGCGCGCGGACCTCGTCGCGTGTGACCTCCGCCGCCGCGTTGGCCACGGCCGCCACGCGCCCGGGATCGGGCCCCTCGACGTCGATCTTCAGGATGTTTGTGTTGGGGAGCACCGAGGCCTCGATGCGGAACCCACTCAATCCGCCGGCGTCCCCCAGGCGCCGCGCGGTGGCGGCGCGTGCCTCGGGAGCGCCCGGGATGCGGGCGAAGGTGGCGATGACGCTCCGCCGCTCGAGGGTCTCGAGGCTGCGGAGCACGTCCGCGGTCTCGGCCACGCTCTCGTGCGGCGCCACCACCAGGGTGGCGCTCGCCCGGTAGACGCGATCCTGCCTGGCCGTCAAGAAGGCCGCGGTGGCCAGGGACACGACGAGCGCGAGGGTGACGACCCACCATCCCCTGCGCAATGCCTGGGCCAGACGGCGCTCGCGTCCCGCTCCGGACGGTTCGCGAACCTGGAAAGCTGAAGCCGCGCTCATGCTCATGCTCTTGCCTCTTGGAGGTCTGGCGGGGGGTTAACTGGCGCCCCGGCCCGAAAGAACCACCGGCACGGTGCGGGCGAGGATCGACAGGTCCAGCCCCAGGCTCCAGCGGTCGACGTATGTAAGGTCGAGCGCGATGCGCTGCTCGTCCGTGCACGCGCTGCGGCCGCTCACCTGCCACAGCCCGGTGACCCCCGGAGGCATGCTGAACCGGCGAAGCTGGTCCAGCTTCGGGAACTTGTCGAAGTCGCAGGGCAGGACGGGCCGCGGGCCCACCAGGCTCATGTCACCGCGAAGGACGTTCACGAGCTGGGGCAGCTCGTCCAGGCTGTACCGGCGCAGGAAGCCTCCCACGGCCGTGACGCGCGGGTCGCGCTCGATCTTCAGGAAGGTGCGGCCGGCCTGCGCCCGGGCCAATCGGTCCTGCTCCCGCTCGGCGCCCTGGCGCATCGTCCGGAACTTGTACATGGGGAACTCGCGGCAGCGCAGGCCGACGCGCTTCTGGACGAAGAGCACCGGCCCGCGGCTGGTGAGCTTCACGAGCAGGGCCGTGGCGGCCAGCACCGGCGCGGCCAGCAGGAGCAACCCGGCCGCCGCGACCAGGTCGGCCACGCGCTTGGCGTGCAGGGCGGAACGCGAGTGCAGGCCGGAGACCTGGAACAGCCAGCGCCCGGTCCGTGCGCCGACGTAGATCGCCGGACGGACGGGCGACGGGCCCGAGTCGATGGAGGGGATCGAGCTCATACCTAGGGCACCTCGAATTGCCCTGTAAGCCTAGATCCGAACGGATCGCCAGGACCGTGACCGCGAGCACAGTGTTCACGTGTTCTCACGCACGCCCGCCAACCCCCGTGCCCTGTGTGCCCTGAGGAGCGGAGGATCCCAGGAGCAGGCGGGCCCGCTCGCGCCAGCTCGCGCTCTGCGCGACCTCGGCGCGTGCCCGGGCGCCGAGCCGATGCCGCAGCAGATCGTCCGAGACGAGGCGAGCCAGCGCCTCGGAGAGGGCCGGGGCGCTTCCCGGAAGGAAGAGGAGTCCCGTGACCCCCTCTCGGACGACTTCGCGGATCGGTGGAAGGTCGGGCGCGACCGCGGGCAGGCCGGCGGCGGCGTATTCCACGAGCTTCATCGGATGGCCGTAGTCGTTGCTGGCGGGCAGCGCGCCCACGTCGCACGCGGCGAGGAGGGCCGGCACATCGCCGGGATGCACCGCCCCGACGTCCGTCACGTGTGGTCCCAGGCCGAGGGCGCGCGCGGCGTCCATGGCCCGCGCCCGCCCGGATCCGTCTCCGATCAGCAGCAGATGCACGGCGTGGCGTTCGGCGAGCGGAGCCACCGCCTCGAGCAGCAGCTCGACCCGGTGCCACGGCTGGAAGGATCCCACGAAGCCGATCACGCGGCGCCCGACCAGGCCGAGCCGCCGCCGCACGGCTTCGCGGTCCGTGTGGTCATGCGCGGCGAGGTCCACGCCGTTCGGCACGACGTGCAGCTTGTCGAGGCAGACGCCGTCGCTCGCCAGCCGTGCGCGAAGCGCCTGGGATGAGACCGTGATCCACTTCGCGCACTCGACCTGCCGGCGGAAGACGCGCGCCGCCAGGCCCGGGAGACCGGCGCCGAGGGCCACCGCCTCCGAGAGGGGCGAGCAGTCGTCGAGGAGGAGCGGCAGGCCGGACAGACGAGCGGCCAGCGCGCCCGAGCCGGCGAAATGGACCTGCGTCTCCACGATGAGGTCGGCCCGCTCCGCTCGGGCGACGGCGGCCACGCGCCGGCCGTGGACGCGCGCGTGCGCGACGCGCCCGAGATCCCGCAGGAGCAGGGCCAGCCGCCGCGGCAGCGCGCGGCGGACGAGATCCCGGTAGGTCGACACCACGGCCGCTGAACGCCGCCCGGCCGCGATCTCGACCACCGTCACCTGATGGCCGTCCGCACGCAGCGCCTCGACGAGGCGGCGCGCCCGCACGAGGTCGCCACGAGTGCCCTCCAGACCTTCGCCGGCCACGGGCAGGCTCCAGACGATCCTCATGCGCGCCGGCGCGCGGCCAGGCCGCTCCACAGCTCGAGCGTGTGAGAGACCTGCTGGTCGATGCCGAACCGCTCGCACGCCAGCTCGCGAGCCGCCGCGCCGAACGCGCGGGAGCGCTCGGGGTCGCCGAGCAGCGCGGCCATGGCCTCGGCCAGGGCTCGCGCGTCGTGGGCGGGCACGAGCAGCCCGGTGCAGCCATCCTGGACCACCTCGGGGACGCCGCCGACGCGTGTCGCCACGACCGGCCGGCCCGCGGCCGCCGCTTCCATGAGCGCCGTGGGGAGGGCCTCGGAGAGCGAAGGCAGCACGACCAGGTCGCAGGCGGCCAGCAAGCGCGGCACGTCCTCGCGCGGACCGAGGAAGCGCACCGCCTCTCCCAGGTCACGGGCGCGGGCCCGCAGCTCCGGCTCGCGCTCGCCCCCGCCGACGATGAGGACGCGGGCGGTAGGCACGCGCGCCAGCAGCGCGGGCATCGCGTCGAGCAGGACCTCGTGGCCCTTGCCCGCGCGCAGGACCGCCGGCACGAGCACGAGGCGCTCGGCGCCGTGGGCGCCCAGCGCCTGGCGGGTCGCGCAACGGACCTCGGAAGCCGCGCCGTTGAAACGCTCGAGCTCTATGCCGTTGGCGATCACCTCGATGGACGTGCGGGGGAGCCGGGCCAGCTCGGCCAGCCGGTCCGCCGCCGCGGACGAGACCGCCACCACGGCGTCCGCCCCGCGGAAAGCGGCGCAGGCGAGTCGGGCCCGCAGGCGCTGGCGCCAGCTCGCCGACGGCTCGTCCAGCACGTGGCGGGTGACGACGAGGGGTACGCGAGCGAGCGGTCGCACGGCCGCGGCGAGGATGGAGGCATCCTGCCCGTGGGCATGGACGACGTCCACGTGCTCGCGCGTCAACAGGCGGGCCAGGCGGACGGCGGCTCGCGGATCGGCCAGCCGCCGCGCGCCGAGGTCGTGGCGGACGACACGGGCTTCGCGGAGCTCCGCGGCCAGCCGGCTGTCGTGACGGGCGCTGAGCGTACACACCGCCGCCTGGATGCCCAGCGCCTTCAGCCGGCGCACGAAAGAGACGGTCACGCGCTCGGCGCCGCCCATGGCCAGCCCGCTGATGAGCACGAGCGCACGAAGGTCGCACGAGCGGCGATGGCTCACGCTGGATGGCGGAGGGAAGAGCCCATGGAGGCGACCTGACGGGGGAGTGTGCCGGGTGCGTGCTCCCGCGTTCGTGACGCCCCGCACACCGGGTCCCGGCGCGCGTCAGATTTCCAGGCCGACCGCGCGCATGAGGGCGAGGGCGTTGCTCCGCTGGACCACGCCGTCCTTCAGCTTGTAGTCGAAGGCGATCCGTCCGTCCTCCAGGTGGTCCTCGAAGTGGACGTTGCGGGCCCGGGGTGCGAGGTCGTCCGCGACGCGCGCGAGGGCCAGGTCGTGTGTGGTCACCAGGCCGACGGCGCCCCGCTCCAGGAGCCCCCGCACCACGGCCTCCGCCCCCACCCGCCGGTCGGCGGAGTTCGTGCCGTGGAGGATCTCGTCGAGCAGGAAGAGCAGGTGCGGGGGCCCGGCGGCCAGGTCCATGAGCTGGCGCAGGCGGGTGATCTCCGCGTAGAAGCGCGAGCTGCCCGCCTCCAGCGAGTCCTGGATGCGGATGGAAGCGCCCAGCGCGAGCGGCGACACCCGCAACGAGCCCGCGCGCACGGTCGCGCCCGCCAGCGCCAGGACCGCGTTCACGCCGACCGTTCGCAGGAGCGTGCTCTTTCCGGACATGTTCGACCCGCTGATGAGGAGCAGGCGCTGGTCGTCGTCCAGGCGCACGTCGTTGCGCACGCAGGCCGCCGCGGGCAGGAGAGGATGGCCGAGGTCCACGCCGTCGAAGCACGGTCCGCTGTCGAGGATCTCCGGAAAAGGGTCGGCGGGGTGCTCGTAGGCGAGGGAGGCCAGCGCGCAGAGCGCCTCGAAGTCGCCCACCGCGGCCAGCCAGTCCGGGACCCGCGGGCCGACGTCCAGGCGCCAGGCCTCGACGGCGAGCGCGAGCTGCGTCGACCACAGCAGCGGCAGGGCGAGGGGAGCGAAGAACTGGTTCCGCCGCGACTCCAGCAGGTCCTGGAGGCGGGCCAGCCGGCGGACCTGGCGGGACGGGGCCACGCCGCCGCCGTCCAGCCGCGCGCGCAGGGCGATCAGGAACGGGGCCTCGAAACGCTCGCGCTCCAGGCGCGAGAGGAAGTGGGCGAGGAGCGTCAGGTCGCGTCCCGGCCGGTCGCCCGCCCGGATGGCGCGCTCCACGCCCGAGTGGAGCCAGAGCGCCCACGCGCCGGCCAGGGCGAGCGTCAGGATGAGCAGGTTCGCGCCCGCGCCCAGTCCCCAGGCCGCGGCCGCCAGGACGTTCAGGCCGGCGAGGGTGGCCGAGACTGCACGCGCGCCGCGCGGGAACGACACGGCGGGCGCCGTGCTCCATCGGACGAGCGCATCGGGATCGGTCCCGGACTGGACCTCGTCGCCCAGGAGCGCGAGCTCTTCCCGCAGGTCGAGCGCCGACTTCAGCTCGCGGACCGCCTCCTGCCGCGCTCGTGCTTCGCCGGGGGACGCGGGCTCGCGCAGCCAGCGAGCCAGCGTCTGCTGTCCGGCCGGCGTGCGCGCCGTGCACAGGAGCTCGAAGAGCGAGGCGCGCCCGAAGAGGTCCAGGTCCGCGGCGTAGGGGTGTGTCTCGTCGAGATAGCGCGCCCCCATCTCGCCCCGACCCGCCCAGCGGTCTTCCACCCGGGCGAGGCCGCGGTCATAGAACGCGACGGCCCGGTCCGCGAGCCGGCGGCGCCGCACGGCCACCTCGTGGACGATCGCCACCACCGCGAACAGCGCCACGGGGAACAGGAGCACGAGCGGACTGATGCCCGCCGGCCCGAGCGTGAACCACCACAACAAGAGGAAGGAGAGGCCCAGAGAGACCCGGATCGCCGAGAGCGCGCGATCGGTACGCTCATGACGCTGGGCCCGCTCGCGGCGAAGCTGCAGGCGCGCTCCGTAATCGGCGCGAGGGTCGGGACCCGGACGTCCGAGCGTCATCGGAGGGGACCGTATCGTCGCGGGCGCGCGCCCGTCAAATGGCCGGGATCTCGAAGCTCACCAGCTGCCACACCACCTCGGGGTACGAGGGCCGGCATACGCCGTTGGACTTTCTCGTCACGGCCATAAGACAATCGCCGACGGACGCCCGATCCTCGGGTCCGGGGACCATCAAACATGATCGTCATGAAGTTCGACGCGGCCGCCCTCGGGTCGCACGACCGGTTGCGCGCGCTGGCCACCCTCGTCGCGCGGCACAAGGCCAGGAAGCCGGTGGTGGTGACGTCCGCGTTGCCCAGGGTCACGGATCTCCTGCTCGAAGCGGCCGACCTCGCCGCGGCCCGCGAGAGCGAATACGAGGACCGGGTGCTGGAGGTGAAGACCCTGCACGAGCAGGTCGCCCAGGACCTGCTGCCCGACGGGCCGGCGCGGCGCCGTCTCTCCGCCCACCTCCAGGAGCTGCTCGAGGAGCTGCGCATCCTCTACGGCGCCGCCTACGCGCTCTCGGAGCTGACGCCGCGCACGCGCGACGCGGTGGCCGCCGTCGGCGAACGGCTGTCGAGCGAGCTGGTGGCCGAGGCTCTGGCCCGGCACGGGCTGCGCGCGCAGACCATCGATCCGCGCACGGTCATCGTCACCGACGACGCCTTCGGGCAGGCCGCGCCGCTGCTCGACGAGATCGGCCCGCGCCTCGGCCTGAAGCTGAAGCCGATGCTCGGCACGGGCCTCATCCCGGTCATCGGGGGCTACGTGGGCGCGACCAGGGAGGGTGTGACGACGACGCTGGGCCGGGGCGGCGCCGACGGCACCGCGGCCGTCGTGGGCGCGCTGCTCGAGGCCGAGGAGGTCCAGATCTGGACCGAGGTGGACGGGCTCATGACCGTGGACCCGAAGCTGGCCCCCGACGCCCGGGCCATCCCGCGCGTCTCGCCCGAGGAAGCGGCCGAGCTGGCCTACTTCGGATCGAAGGTCCTGCACCCGGCCATGATCCGGCCCGCGGTCGAAAAGGGCATCCCGGTTCGCGTCTGCAACACCCGCGAGCCCGACGCGCCCGGCACGCTCATCACCACGAGCGCGGATCCCGGCCCGTCCGGCCCGTGCGCGGTCGCCTTCCGCAAGGGCATCACGGTCGTCCTCATCTCGCAGCCGAAGATGCTCATGGCCACCGGCTTCCTGCGCCAGGTCTTCGAGATCTTCGAGCGGCACGCCACGCCGATCGACCTCATCGCGACCTCGGAGGTCTCGATCTCCGTCACCGTGGACGACGTCGTTCACCTGGCCGAGATCAAGGCCGACCTCGCTCGCCTGGGCGAGGTGAGGGTCCTGCGCGAGACCGCCATCATCAGCCTGGTGGGCCGCGGGTTCTTCCGCTACCAGGGGCTGGCTCGACGGATCTTCGAGGCCCTCTCCGACGTGAACGTGGTGATGATCTCGTTCGCGGCGTCCGACGCGAACATCTCCGTCGTGGTCGAGGAAGCCGACACCGAGCGTGCCGTGCATGGACTCCATCGAGAATTCTTCTGGAAGTCGTCCGCGGGGCCCGCGGCGGAGGAAAAATCGCCTTCCCAGGCCGCCGGCGGGCGAAAAAACCCGAAGAGCACCTCGCTTCCACGCTAAGATCCCTTTCTTCCCGGGCGGCCACCGCGCGTGCAGGGCGGCGGCTTCCGCCACGGGAGAATGGCGAAGCGGGGCGCTCATGACGAGAGTCGGACCTCCCCCCCGGCAGGGGCTATACGATCCGTCACACGAGCACGACAGCTGCGGCATCGGCTTCGTGGTGGACGCGCACGGCCGCAAGTCGCACGCGATCGTCGAGCAGGGCGTGCAGGTCCTGCTCAACCTCGAGCACCGGGGCGCCTGCGGGTGCGAGAAGAACACGGGCGACGGCGCCGGCATCCTCATGCAGATGCCGCACCGCTTCCTGGCCGAGGAGTGCGACAGGATCGGCGTCACCTTGCCGGCGGCCGGGCGCTACGGCGCGGGCCTCGTCTTCCTGCCGCGCGACCCGGGCGGCCGCGCGGCCTGCCAGGAGATCTGGACGCGCCTCGCCGCCGAGGAGGGGATGCCGGTCCTGGGCTGGCGCGAACCGCCCACGGACAACCGCCTGCTCGGGCCCACCGCGGTGGCGGCGGAGCCGGCCATGCGCCAGGTGTTCGTGTCGCGGCCCGACGCCGTCGAGGACGACGACGCCTTCGAGCGCCGGCTCTACGTCCTGCGCCGCCGCGTGGAGAACGCCGTGCGCGCGGCCGACATCGCGGACCAGGCGATGTTCTACGTCCCCAGCTTCTCGCACCGCACGCTGGTCTACAAGGGGATGCTGATCGCGCCCCAGCTCCCGGCCTACTTCCCCGACATCGTGGACGCGCGCGTGGAGTCGGCCCTGGCCATGGTCCACTCGCGCTTCAGCACGAACACCTTCCCCAACTGGGCGCGCGCGCATCCGTACCGCTACGTCTGCCACAACGGCGAGATCAACACCCTGCGCGGGAACATCAACTGGATGCACGCGCGCGAGAGCCTCTTCTCCTCGCCGCTCTTCGGGGACGACCTCCGGAAGATCCTGCCCGTCATCGACCAGGGCGGGTCCGACTCGGCCATGTTCGACAACGTGCTGGAGATGCTCACCCTGACCGGCCGGTCGCTCCCGCACGCCGTGATGATGATGATCCCCGAGCCCTGGAGCGGCCACGAGTCGATGAGCGAGAAGAAGAAGGCCTTCTACGAGTACCACGCCTCGCTCATGGAGCCGTGGGACGGGCCCGCTTCCATCGCCTTCACCGACGGCATCCGCATCGGCGCCACCCTCGACCGCAACGGCCTGCGGCCCTCGCGCTACTACGTGACCAAGGACGGGCTGGTGGTCCTGGCCTCGGAGGTCGGCGTCCTCCCCGACATCCCGGCCGAGCGCGTGCTGCAGAAGGGACGCCTGCAGCCCGGCCACATGTTCCTGGTCGACACCGGCGAAGGCCGCATCGTGGCCGACGAGGAGATCAAGCTCCGCACGGCCAACGAGAAGCCCTACGGCCAGTGGGTGCGCGACAACCTGGTGACGCTGCAGGAGGTGCCGGAGGCGCCGTCGCCGGCCGAGCCCGACCACGAGACGGTGCTGAAGCGCCAGCTCGCCTTCGGCTACAGCCGCGAGGACGTGGAGCAGCTCGTCCTGCCCATGGGCAAGGACGGCGTGGAGCCCGTGGGCTCGATGGGCGACGACACCCCGCTCGCCGTCCTGTCCGAGCGCCCGCAGCTCCTCTACAACTACTTCAAGCAGCTCTTCGCCCAGGTCACGAACCCGCCCATCGACGCCATCCGCGAAGAGATCATCATGGCCTCGGACACCACCATCGGCCCCGAGGGCAACCTGCTCGAGCCCACCCCGCTGTCGGCCCACCAGATCAAGCTGTCCAGTCCCATCCTGACCAACGAGGAGCTGGAGAAGCTCCGCTACCTGAGCACGCCCAAGGGCCGCGCGGGCGCCTGGGCCTTCAGGGCCACGACCATCCCGATCCTGTTCGCGCCCGCGCAGGGCGGCGAAGGGGTGGCCGGGGCCATGGCCGAAGTCTGCCGCCGCGCCAGCGAAGCGGTGCGGGCGGGCACGAACATGTTGATCCTCTCCGACCGCGGCGTCGACGCGGAGCAAGCACCCATCCCCGCGCTCCTGGCCGTGGCCGGCGTCCACCACCACCTCATCCGCGAAGGCACGCGCACGCGCGTCGGCCTCGTGCTCGAGAGCGGGGAGCCGCGCGAGGTACACCACTTCGCCCTGCTCATCGGCTACGGCGCGGGCGCCGTCAACCCCTACCTCGCCTTCGAGACGCTGCACGACCTCGTCCACGAGGGCATGTTGCCCGGGGTGGACGAGGAGCACGCGGTCAAGCACTACATCAAGGCGCTCAACAAGGGAGTGGTGAAGGTGATCTCCAAGATGGGGATCTCCACCATCCAGAGCTACTGCGGGGCCCAGATCTTCGAGGCGGTGGGCCTGGACCGGGACGTGATCGACCGGTACTTCACCTGGACGCCGTCGCGCCTGGGCGGCATCGGCATCGACGTCATCGCCCGGGAGGCCACGGCCCGGCACTGGTCGGCCTTCGGCGCCACCGGCGCGGCCGTGCGCGACCTCGACGCCGGCGGCAGGTACAAGTGGCGGCACGACGGCGAGCACCACCTCTTCAACCCCCAGTCGATCCACAAGCTGCAGCACGCCTGCCGTACGAACGACGCCAAGCTGTTCGGCGAGTACAGCGCGCTCATCAACCAGCAGGAGAAGCGGCGGGCCACGCTGCGCGGGCTCATGGAGCTCAGGCCGGCCGGGCCGCCGGTGCCGCTCGACGAGGTGGAGCCGGTGGAGGCGATCGTCAAGCGCTTCAAGACCGGGGCCATGTCCTACGGCTCCATCAGCCAGGAAGCGCACGAGACGCTCGCCGTGGCCATGAACCGCGTCGGCGGCAAGAGCAACACCGGGGAAGGCGGCGAAGACCCGGCGCGCTACTTCCCGGAGAAAAACGGCGACTCGAAGAACAGCGCCATCAAGCAGGTGGCGTCCGCCCGCTTCGGCGTGACCAGCAACTACCTGGTCAACGCGCGCGAGCTGCAGATCAAGATGGCCCAGGGCGCCAAGCCCGGCGAGGGCGGCCAGCTTCCGGGCAAGAAGGTCTATCCCTGGATCGCCAAGGTGCGCCACGCGACGCCCGGGGTGGGCCTGATCTCGCCGCCGCCGCACCACGACATCTATTCGATCGAGGACCTGGCCGAGCTGATCCACGACCTGAAGAACGCGAACGAGCACGCGCGCATCAGCGTCAAGCTGGTGTCCGAGGTGGGGGTGGGCACCATCGCGGCCGGCGTGGCCAAGGCCCACGCCGACGTGGTGCTCATCAGCGGCCACGACGGCGGCACCGGCGCCTCGCCCTTGTCGAGCATCAAGCACGCGGGCGTGCCCTGGGAGCTGGGCCTGGCCGAGACCCACCAGGTGCTCCTCCTCAACAACCTGCGCAGCCGCATCGTGGTGGAGACGGACGGCCAGCTCAAGACCGGCCGCGACGTGGTGGTGGCGACCCTGCTCGGAGCCGAGGAGTTCGGCTTCGCCACCGCGCCCCTGGTCGTGCTCGGCTGCATCATGATGCGCGTCTGCCACCTCAACACCTGCCCGGTGGGCGTGGCCACCCAGGACCCGCGGCTGCGCGAGAAATTCACCGGAGACGCCGCCCACGTCGTCAACTTCATGCTCTTCATCGCGCAGGAGGTGCGCGAGCTGATGGCCCAGCTCGGCTTCCGCCGCCTGGAGGAGATGGTGGGGCGCAGCGACTGCCTGGAGATGAAGCCGGCGCTCGACCACTGGAAGGCCCGCGGCCTGGATTTCTCGGCCATCTTCCACCGCCCCGACGTGGGCCCCGAGGTGGGCCGCTACGCCCAGATCCCGCAGGACCACGGCCTCGAGGAGTCGCTGGACAAGACGACGTTGCTCCCTCTGTGCCGGCCCGCCCTCGAGCGGGGCGAAAAGGTCGCGGCCGTGCTGCCCATCCGCAACCGCAACCGCGTGGTGGGCACCATCCTGGGCAGCGAGATCACGCGCCGCTACGGGCCGGCCGGACTGCCCGACGACACCATCTCGCTCGCGTTCAAGGGCTCGGCCGGCCAGAGCTTCGGCGCCTTCATCCCGAGGGGCCTGACCCTGAGCCTGGAGGGCGACGCCAACGACTACGTCGGCAAGGGCCTGTCCGGCGGACGCCTGGTGGTCTGCCCGCCGCGCGGCTCGAGCTTCGTGCCCGAGCAGAACATCATCGTGGGCAACGTCGCGCTCTACGGCGCGACGGCGGGCGAGGCGTTCTTCTGCGGCGCGGCCGGCGAGCGCTTCGCGGTCCGCAACAGCGGCGTGAACGCGGTGGTGGAGGCGGTGGGCGACCACGGCTGCGAATACATGACGGGCGGACGCGTGGTGGTCCTCGGCCCCACCGGCCGCAACTTCGCGGCCGGCATGAGCGGCGGCATCGCCTACGTGCTCGACGAGGACGACGACTTCGCCGCCCGCTGCAACAAGGAGATGGTGCTGCTCTACCGGCTGCGCTACCCGGAAGAGATCGACTTTTTGAAAGACCTCGTCTTCCGCCACGCCCAGCTCACGGGCAGCGCCCGCGCGAGCAGGGTGCTCGTGGACTGGGACTACTTCCTGCCCCGCTTCGTGCGCGTGCTCCCGAGCGACTACAACCGCGTGCTGCAGGCGCAGCGCCAGATGCGCGAGACCGGCCTGAGCCCCGAGGAGGCCGAGATGGCCGCCTTCGAGCTCAACGCCGGGGACGTGGCGCGGGTGGGAGGCAAGTAGGGGACCATGGGCAAGCCCACCGGCTTCCTCGAGACGAAGCGGGAGCTGCCTCCGGACCGCAGCCCGCTGGAGCGGATCTCGGACTGGGGCGAGTTCCACGAGGAGTTCCCGGCCAAGAAGCTCCGCGACCAGGGCGCCCGCTGCATGGACTGCGGCACGCCTTTCTGCCACACGGGCGAGGTGATGGCGGGGATGGCCACCGGCTGCCCCATCCACAACCTGATCCCGGAGTGGAACGACCTCGTCTACCGCGGCCGCTGGCGAGAGGCGCTCGACCGCCTGCACCGGACCAACAACTTCCCCGAGTTCACCGGGCGCGTCTGCCCGGCGCCCTGCGAAGGCTCCTGCGTGCTCGGCATCACCGATCCTCCGGTCACCATCAAGGCCATCGAGGTGGCGATCATCGACAAGGGGTTCGACGAGGGATGGGTCGTCCCCGTACCCCCCGAACAGCGCACGGGCCAGAAGGTGGCGGTGGTGGGCTCGGGGCCCTCCGGCCTCGCCGCCGCCGCCCAGCTCAACCGCTCCGGGCACCTGGTGACCGTGTTCGAGCGCGCGGACCGCATCGGCGGCCTGCTCATGTACGGCATCCCGAACATGAAGCTCGACAAGAGCCTGGTCGAGCGCCGCGTGGCCCTGATGGCGGCCGAGGGTGTCCTTTTCCGGCCGGGCGTCAACGTCGGCCACGACTACCCGGCCGACCGGATGAAGGCCGACTTCGACGCCATCGTCCTCTGCGGCGGCGCCACGCTGCCGCGCGACCTGCCCATCCCCGGCCGCGAGCTCGCGGGCGTCCATTTCGCGATGGAGTTCCTCCACAAGAACACCAAGAGCCTCCTCGACAGCAACCTGCAGGACGGCCAGTTCCTCTCGGCGGCGGGGCAGGACGTCATCGTCATCGGCGGCGGCGACACGGGCACCGATTGCGTGGGCACGTCCATGCGGCACGGCCCGCGCAGCCTGGTCCAGCTCGAGATCCTGCCCCAGCCGCCCTTGCAGCGCGCGCCGGACAACCCCTGGCCGCAGTGGCCCAAGGTCTACAAGCTCGACTACGGCCAGGAGGAAGCGGCCGCCCGGTTCGGGGCCGACCCGCGCGACTACTGCATCACGGCCAAGCGCTTCATCGGCGATGCGGACGGCCGGGTCCAGGCCCTGGAGACGGTCCGCATCGAGTGGGCCCGCGAGAACGGCCGCTTCGCGATGAAGGAGGTTCCGGGCTCGGAGAAGACCCTGCCCGCGACGCTCGTGCTCCTGGCCATGGGCTTCCTCGGCCCGGAGAAGGGCGGGATGCTCGACCAGCTCGGCGTCACGCTCGACGGCCGCGGCAACGTCGGCACGGACCCGGTCACGGGCATGACCAACGTGCCCGGGGTCTTCGCCGCGGGCGACATGCGGCGCGGGCAGTCGCTCGTGGTGTGGGCCATCGACGAAGGCCGCGACGCCGCCCAGCGCGCGGACCGGTACCTGCGCACCGGGGGGTAGGTCTCGGGGAGGCAGTCACCGGTGACTGCGAGTTGTACCATCGACTGTCCGAGGACGACGTATGGAACATGACCGATCGCTGCGGAGCCACCTGCGGAAGCTCCTCGACTGGGAGGACGCCCACGCCGGCTTCGACGCGGCGGTGGAGGGCATCGCCCCCGCCCTGCGAGGCCAGGCTCCCACGGGGCTGCCGCATTCGCCGTGGCAGCTCCTGGAGCACGTGCGCCGGTGCCAGAAGGACATCCTCGATTTCTGCCGCAGGCCCGACTACGTCGAGCCGAAATCGACGGACGAGTACTGGCCGGCCTCGGCGGCGCCGCCGAGCGACGCGGCCTGGGACGAGAGCATCGCCGCTTTCCGCCAGGACCGCGAGGCGCTGCGCCGGATGGCGGACGACCCGGCGGTGGACCTGTTCGCCCGGGTGCCGCAAGGCACCGGGCAAACCTACCTCCGCGAGCTGCTCCTGGTCGCGGACCACAACGCCTATCACGTGGGACAGCTGGTTCTCGTGCGCCGGCTGCTCGGGGACTGGAAGTGAACACCGCCCCGGCCGCTGCCGCCGCCCAGCCAACGTGGGTCAGGCCGGGATGGGGTTCTCCTCGTCCCGGACGAAGTGGGACAGGAACTCGCGCAGGCGCCGCTCCTCGGTGCGCTT
>DATKEG010000100.1:0-4895 GCA_035544515.1 Vicinamibacteria bacterium
CAGCCCGAACACGTCGCGGGGCAGCCAGAGGCTCGCCTGTGGCACGTAGGAGACGAGCAGCAACGCCGCGACCATGGCCGCGAAAAACGGCAGCAGGGGGCGGATGATCTGGGAGATGGTCAGCTTGGCCAGGCCGCAGCCGATGAAGAGCACCGTCCCCACCGGCGGCGTGCACAGCCCGATGCACAGGTTGAAGACGATGATGACGCCGAACTGGTAGCGCATCAGGTCGCGGCTGAGGCCCAGGGCCGGCGCCAGGTCCAGCATCACGGGCAGGAAGATGGGCGTGAAGATCAGCACCGCCGGCGTCATGTCCATGAAGGTGCCGACCGCCAGCAGGATCAGGTTGATGAGGAGGATGATGACCAGGGGGTTCTCGCTGACGCCGCGGATGAAGACGTCGATGAGCTGGGGCACGTCGGCGTAGGCGAAGATCCAGGCCATGGCCATCGAGGTGCCGATCAGGAGGAACACCATCCCGGTGGTGGCCGCGGTGTCGCGCAGCACGCCCGGCAGGTCGCGCCAGCCCATCTCCCGATAGGCCCGGGTCAGGCCGAGGGCGTAGAAGACGGCGACCGCGGAGGCCTCGGTGGCCGTGAACACGCCGGTGACGATGCCGCCCATGACCAGGACCAGGAGGAGGAGGGTCGGCGACACGCGGAGAATCGCCCGCGCCAGCTCGCCCGCGGACGGCCGCGGCGTGCGGGTGCCCAGGCCCTGCGTCCCCGCCATCACCATGGCCACCGCGACCAGGCTCAGTCCCAGGATCAGGCCGGGCAGGTACCCGGCCACGAACAGGGCCGCGATCGAGACGCCGCCCGCGACCATGGCGTAGACGATGAACACGTTGCTCGGCGGGATGAGCAACCCGGTGGTGGCCGCGGTGATGGTGAGGGCCGTGGCGTACGCGCGCGGATAGCCCTCCTTCTCCATGGCCGGGATCATGAACCCGCCGATGCCGGAGGCGGCGGCGGCGGCCGAGCCCGACACCGCGCCGAACACCATGTTGGCCACCACGTTGGTGAGCGCGAGGCCGCCGGGCAGGAAGCCCAGCGTGACGCGCGCGAAGTCCACCACGCGCCGGGCGACCCCGCCCGTGGCGAGCAGCTTGCCGGCCAGGATGAAGAACGGGATGGCCAGCAGCGGGAAGCTCGTCACGCTCATGCCCACACGCTGGGCGATGGTCATGGCCGCGGGCTCCGCGGGGAGGCTCACCAGCATCGCCGCCAGCGAGGCGAGGCCGATGCAGAAGGCGATGGGCACGCGCAGGAAGAGCAGGAACAGGAAGACGCCGGCCAGGACGGGGAGCGTCATGCGGTCTCTTCCGCCGGCCGGCGCAGGATCGCCTCCAGCGCGAAGAGCGCGAGCAGCAGCCCGGCCGCCGGGACCACGGAGTAGACCCAGGCCATGGGCCAGCCCAGCGCCGCCGTGCGCTGGCCCAGCTCGCGGGTCATCAGCACGAGGCTCGACCCCCCCCACACCAGCACGACCAGGGAGAAGAGGGCGATGAGGGTTCCGCCCGCGACGTCGGCCCCGCGCCGTAGCGCCGGGGAGAGGTGCTGGTAGAAGAGGTCGAATCCCAGGTGCTCGCCGCGGCGCAGGGCGTAGGCGGCGCCGAGCAGCGCCACCCAGCCGAGCTGAAAGCCCGCCAGCTCCTCCGTCCAGCGCGACGGCTCGACGAGCGGCCCCCATTCCATGCGCATGGCCAGCCGGGCCAGCAGCCGCGAGGCCACCTGCCAGCCCACGGTCAGCGTCATCACGAACATCAGCGCGACCAGCACCTGGCCCAGCAGCGCGTGCACGCGGTCGCAGAGCCGCTTCATCGCCCACCTCCGCCCGCCGCGGGGGGCGGCGCCGGCGCGCCGGCCAGCGCCTGGATGCGGCGCACGAGGTCCTGGATCTGCGGGTGCCGGAACTCGGCATCCGCGTACATGGGCTGCACCCGCTCGCGGAAGGCCTCCTTGTCCACGTCCTCCAGGATCCGGACGCCCGACTTGCCGATCGCGTCGAGCGACTCGCGCACGGACTCCTCCCAGAGCACGCGCTGGTGCAGCGAGGAGGCGTCCGCGGAGGCCTGCAGCCACTCCTGCTCCTCCGGCGTGAAGCGCTCCCAGGTGTCGAGGCTCATCATCAGGATGTCGGGGACGTAGGTGTGCTCGTTGAGGCTGTAGTAGGACGTCACCTCGTATTGGCGCGTGGTGTAGAGCGAGGGCGGGTTGTTCTCGGCCCCGTCCACGGTGCCGGTGTCGAGCGCGGTGTACAGCTCGCCGAAGGCGATGGGAATCGGCTTGGCCCCCAGCACCTCGATCAGCCGCACCGCGGTGCGGCTGCGCTGGACGCGTATGGACATCCCGGAGAGGTCGTCGGGCCGCCGCACCGGCCGATTGCGGCGCTTGTTGATGTAGAAGCTGCGCGCCCCCGCGTCGTAATAGGTGATCCCCTTGAGCCGGAAGGGCACCGAGGCCTGGAGCAGCTCGTCCCCGATGGGACCGTCGAGCACGCGGAAGAAGTGCTCGCGGTCGTGGAACAGGTAGGGCAGCGAGAAGACCTGGAAGAGGGGCGAGAAATTCTCCAGGGGCGCGGTCGAGACCTTGGTCATGGCCAGGCTGCCGAGCTGCAGGAGCTCGATGAGGTCGCGCTCGTTGCCGAGCTGCTCGTCGGGGTAGATGTCGATGCGCAGCTTCCCGTCGGAGCGGCGGGCCACGTCGTCCGCCATGAACTCCATCCCCTTGTGCACCGGATGGTCGCGGTTGAGGCCGTGGCCGAGGCGGATGACGTGGACCCGCTCACCCTCCTGCGCCGCGGGCAGCAGGCCCCAGCCGGCGAGGGCGAGCGGCGCCGCGAACGCGGCCACGAGACCCGTCTTGACGAAGGCCGTGGAGGGCTTCATGGGACCGTACTCTAGTCGTAGACCGCCCGAGATTGCACGGCCCCGGGCGCGCCGCCGGGCGGCGCCGGCGCGGCCCCATTTCGGGCGCGGGTCCGGAAGCCCGCGGTCGGGCCGCGGGTACCTGTCGGGCGGCGGGTACCTTGACACCCGTGTAGCGGCTCGGCTACACTCGCAAGGTTGTACTGAAGCACGACATGGAGGCTAGTTGCCGACGGTAAGCCAGCTCGTTCGCGTAGGCCGGGAAAAGCTCAAGCACAAGACCGACAGCCCGGCCTTGCAGGGTTCTCCCCAGAAGCGGGGGGTCTGCGTCCGGGTGTTCACGTCCACCCCGAAGAAGCCGAACTCGGCCCTGCGCAAGGTGGCCCGGGTCCGGCTGACGAACCACATCGAGGTGACGGCGTACATTCCAGGCGTGGGGCACAACCTCCAGGAGCACTCGATCGTCCTCATCCGGGGCGGCCGGGTGAAGGACCTGCCCGGTGTCCGCTACCACATCGTCCGGGGGACGTTGGACGCGGTGGGTGTCCAGGGGCGGAAGCAGGGGCGAAGCAAATACGGCGCCAAGCGGCCCAAGGCCTAAGCCCTTCGCAACAGGGCGCTTAGCCGAGGACGCCGGGCGGGTAACGAGCAGAGAGGCTCCTTAATAGAAGGCGCCGGCCGGGTGGCCGGCCAGACACGGTCGGGGAAATCGGGTCCGGCGAAGGAGTCGTTGCCGCGGGACCAGGATCTCCGAGGCGGGCCGGTTGTAGGGCCCAGACGACGTGACGGGCGCCGGTGGTGAAGCCCCGGCCTGACCCGCGCGCCGTCTGTTTGTTTTTGCGAGGGAAATAGCCCATGCCGCGACGCGGAACGGTGCCGAAGAGGGAGGTCCTGGCCGACCCCCTCTACAACAGCGCGCTGGTCACGAAGTTCATCAACTGCATGATGTACGGCGGCAAGCGCGCGCGCGCCCAGCAGATCATGTACGGCGCGATGAACCAGATGCAGCAGAAGACGCAGGAAGATCCGCTGAAGGTCTTCAAGCGCGCCGTGGACAACGTCAAGCCGTCGCTGGAGGTCAAGAGCCGGCGCGTGGGCGGCTCGAACTACCAGGTGCCGGTCGAGGTCAATCCCGCGCGGCGCACGTCGCTGGCCCTGCGCTGGATCATCGGCTTCGCGCGCAAGCGGCCCGAGCGCGGGATGACGCAGAGGCTGGCCATGGAGCTGCTGGACGCGGCCAACATGCGCGGCGGGGCGGTGAAGAAGAAGGAAGACACGCACAAGATGGCCGAGGCCAACAAGGCCTTCGCCCACTACCGCTGGTAACGTCGGACCAACGGAAGAAACGCAGAGAACGACGCAGAGAGCGCAGAGATGAAGAGGAATGAAGCAAGGAAGCACCGCGGAAGGGATCCAAAGTCCTTCCTCTGCGGTCTCTGCGCTCCTCGGCGTTTCTCTGCGTTGAAAAAGGTAAGCGACCGTGCCTAGACAGAGCCCGCTCGAGAAGACGCGCAACATCGGGATCGCCGCCCACATCGACGCGGGCAAGACCACGACCACCGAACGCATCCTCTACTACACGGGCGTGAGCTACAAGATCGGCGAGGTCCACGAGGGGACCGCGGTCATGGACTGGATGGAGCAGGAGCAGGAGCGGGGGATCACCATCACCTCCGCCGCCACCACCTGCTTCTGGCGGGACCACCGCATCAACATCATCGACACCCCCGGCCACGTGGACTTCACGGCGGAGGTGGAGCGCTCGCTGCGCGTGCTCGACGGGGCGGTGGCCGTGTTCGACGCGGTGGCGGGCGTGCAGCCGCAGTCGGAGACCGTCTGGCGCCAGGCCGACAAGTACAAGGTCCCGCGCATCGCCTTCATCAACAAGATGGACCGCGTGGGCGCCGACTTCCTGCACTCGGTGCAGACCATGCACGACCGCCTCAACGCCACGGCCGCCGTTCCCATCCAGCTTCCGCTGGGGTCCGCGGAGAAGCACGAGGGCGTCATCGACCTCGTGGAGATG
>DATKEG010000101.1:0-26272 GCA_035544515.1 Vicinamibacteria bacterium
GCCAGCCGGGATGCATCGCCCGCCGAATGCAGCTGGACTTCCACCACGGGCTGCTAGAACAGCCGGCCGAGGTACACGTCCATCTGGTGCTTCCAGCAGGGCCAGTCGTGCCCGCCGTCGGGGCCCCAGTCGTCCACCGCGTGCGGGATGCCACGCGCGCGCAGCACGTCCGAGAGGCGGTACGTGGGGGAGCTGTCCTCCCAGGGACCGTGGCCGGTGGCCAGCCGGATGTCGCACTGGTGCAGGTTGTGCACGTACCACCCGTCCGCGAGGTTGGAGACGTAGTCGACGGGGTTGTTGAAGTAGAAGTTGTCGTCGTAGTGGCCGTCCATGAACCGCCGCAGGTCGTACACCCCGGACAGGGCCAGGCAGCGGCGGAACAGGTCCGGGTGCTTGAGCAGCGTGTTGGCGGCGTGGTAGGCGCCGAACGAGCTGCCGGTGGTGGTGATGCCGATGCCCGGCGTCCGGCAGTGGTCCTGGATGAAGGGAGCGACCTCCAGCGCCACGTAGGCGTCGTACATCGACTGCAGGTAGCTCCGATGGGCCGGGTGCGCCTGCTTGTCGTACCAGGACTGGTTGTTGACGGTGTTGACGCAGAAGAGCTTCGCCCTCCCCGCGTCGAGGTGGCCACCCAGGGCGGCCACCATGCCCTGGTTCTCGTACTCCCACTCGTCGCCGCCGCTGGTCGGGAACACGAGGATGGGCGGGCCGTAGTGCCCGTGCACGCGGATCCCCATCTCCTTCCCGACCCGATGGCTGTACCAACGGTGATGTTCCTGGTGCATGGCGCCCCCGAGGCTCGCGACGGGCTACGGAAGAAACGCAGAGAACGCAGAGGAGACTGAGGATCTCTCTGCGGATCTCCGCGAGCTCTGCGTTTGAAAGCCCGTCGGAGGGCGATCTTACCGGAAACGCCGGGCGGCGGACGGCGCGGGGGCGACGAGGGTCGACAGGAAATGGGCGTTGGACGGCGTCTTCTGCAGCTTGTCGATCAGGAACTGCGCCGCTTCCACCGAGCTGAGGTCGGCCAGGGCGCGGCGCAGCAGGTGGCGCTTGGACAGCTCCTCCGGCGAGCAGAGCAGCTCCTCGCGGCGGGTGCCGGACTTCAGCACGTCCACCGCGGGGAAGATGCGGCGGTCGGCGATGGCGCGGTCGAGGATCAGCTCCATGTTCCCGGTGCCCTTGAACTCCTGGAAGATGACCTCGTCCATGCGGCTGCCGGTGTCGACGAGCGCGGTGGCCAGGATGGTCAGGCTGCCGGAGCCCTCGCAGTTGCGGGCCGCACCGAAGAACTGGCGCGGGAACTGCAGGGCGCGGTTGTCCACGCCGCCGCTCATGGTCCGGCCGCCGGGGCCCATCTCGCGGTTGCTGGCGCGGCCGAGGCGGGTGAGGCTGTCGAGCAGGATCACCACGTGCCGGCCCGACTCGACCATGCGCTTGGCGCGCTCCATGGCCAGCCGCGCGAGCCGGATGTGGGCGTCGGCCGCGGAGTCGGCCGACGACGCCAGCACCTCCGCCTTCACCGCGCGCCGGAAGTGCGTCACCTCCTCCGGCCGCTCGTCGATGAGCAGCAGGATGAGATGGACCTCCGGATGGTGCTTGGAGATGGCCTGTCCGAGGTGCTCGAGCAGGGTCGTCTTGCCGGCCTTGGGCGGGGACACGATGAGCCCGCGCTGGCCCCGGCCGATGGGCGCGATCAGGTCGATCACGCGCAGGCTCGTCTCCGCCTGCTCCCCCGCGAGCCGGAAGGGCTCGTTCGGGTTGACGGACACGAGGTCCTGGAAGTGCGGGAGCGCCCGGTACTGCTCGGGAGCCATCCCGCTCGCTTTCTGGATTTCCACCAGGACGCGTCGCCCGCCCCCCGCGTCACGGACAAGGCCCTCGATCTCCGTACCGTCGCGCAACGCGTAGTCCCGAACGATGGACGCCGGGACCACGGCATCGTCACGCCACGGTAGGTAGTTCTGGGCGGCCTGCCTCAAGAACCCGCCTGCGCCCTCCGTAATCTCCACCACGCCTTCGACGGGAACGGTCGGCCCGGTGGTCGGGATGGGGGCTTGGCGCGGGTCTCTCGGCCCTCGCGGCCCCTGGTGCTGAACGTGGGGTCCGTTGGGCCGGTCGTGCCGGTGGGGATGGCGATGGCGCCGCGGGTGGCGCGGGCCGTGCCTCACGGGCGGGCCGCGTGCCGCGGTACTGTCATCGTCTCCTCCGGAACCGACTATAACACGGCCGGGGCCGGGAGAGTACCGAAAATCAGCGGGCCGCGTCCACGCGGTCGCGAAGACCCTGGACGCCCGACTTCTCGGAGCAGTGGTCGCAGCAGTAGAACCGGCCGTCCGCCTCGAGGCCGTGTCCCAGGATCCGGATGCCGCACTGCGCGCAGGTGGGGGCGAGCGCGTGCGCCGCGCACTCCAGGCTGTCGAACACGTGCCGCTTCCCCGCCATCAGGACCTCGAACGTCTTGTCGTAGTCGTTCCCGCAAACCTCACAACGCGCCATGGCCACCTCCCTCGCCGGACACGGACCTCTCCACCCGCCGGCCAGGGAGTCGCATTCACGCTTCGTGCCGGGGACCCGGTCCCTACGGCTGCTCGCCGGGCAGGAGAGGCCGGAGCGTGACCACGTAGTTGCGGTCGCCCGCGCACACCGAAGCGGGGGTGGCGCCGGTGGGCCACCCCGCCGCGATGCGCGCCGGGACGCCGATCGGGGCGAATACGGCCATGGCCACGTCGGGAGAAGTCCTCCAGCGGCGGCAGCCGCCCCGGAGGGTTCCCTCGCGGGCGCTGAGCGCGTACGTTTCCGGCCGGTAGGGACCCAGGGTCGGGTGGGCGAACCGCTCGAGCTCGCGCAGGAGCGTGGCCAGCTCGCGCATCTCCGGCCTCGCCTCCTCCGGCTCGCCCGTCACCCGCAGGTCCAGCGGTCGCCCCCCCTTGAACAGGCGGAGGCGGTGCCGGCGCTCTCCGGGGCCGAGGGTGATGTCGCCGGCCAGGCCCGGCAGCTTGCGGACGCCGCTAAGCCGCTTCTCCAGGTCCCGCAGCTCGCGCGAGGAAAGCTTGCCCGCGAGCAGCGAGCGCGTGCCGCCCACGAACACCTGGCCGTCCTCGAGGAGCGCGAAGCGCGGCGGGGCGGCGTCGGGTACCTGGTGGGGCAGGGTGCGCGTGAACACCTCCAGCACCGCCACCGCGTTGCGGACCTCCCCCGCCCGGGACTCGCCGGCCATGGCCGCGGCGAGCAACGGGAGGACGGCGAGAGCGCGCCTCACGCCACCACGCGGTTCCGGCCCTGCGCCTTGGCCTGGTAGAGCCTCTCGTCGGCGATCTTGATCAACTCGTCCTCGCTTCCGGCCGGCTGCGGGAACGTCGCGCACCCGCCGCTGATGGTCACCCGGCGGGCCTCGCGTCCCGGGGCTTCCGCGAACGGGTGCGTCTCGACGGCGCGACGGACCGTCTCCGCGAACGTGTGCGCCTCCTCGCCGCTGGCGCCGTAGAGCAGGGCCACGAACTCCTCGCCTCCGTAGCGCGCGATGATGTCGGCCCGCCGCCCGATCCCCTTCATGATCCGCGCCACGTCGACGAGCACCTCGTTGCCTTCCTCGTGGCCGTAGGTGTCGTTGTAGTTCTTGAAGAGGTCGATGTCGAAGAGCACCAGGGAGAGCTGATCGCCCGTCTCGCGCGCCCGGTCGATCTCGATCTCCAGGCGCCGGCGGAAGAAGCCGTGGTTGTAGAGGCGGGTGAGCTCGTCGGTGATCGCCCGCCGGTGCGTGCGCGCGACCTCGCGGGTCAGGCTGCGGACGCGGTCCACCTGCGTCCAGAAGAGGCGCTCCAGGAACTCCGGCTCCTGGCGCGCGAACTGCCGGAAAGCGGGCGCGGGGACCTTCAGGATGAGGCAGGGCGTGTGTGCCCGCACCGTCGCGGAGCGGTTGGAGCCGTCCGTGGAGATCTCGCCCACCACCGTGCCCGCTTCCAGGATCCGCAGCACGACTTCCTCCGCCTCGGCCGCCTCGTTGACCACTTCCAGGGTGCCTTCGCGGAGGAACGCCACCGAGTCGCCGGGATCGCCCTCCTTCCAGAGCACGGCTCCCGCGTCGAGACGCTCCTCGTGTCCGAGCCGGGCCAGCTTGGGGTAGAACGCGTCGAGCCCTGTTTCGCGCACGTACTCTCCCCTCGGGGCGGCGGCGTCGAACCCGGACCCGACCGCCGATTCCATGATACCGGGCCGGGCGCGCTCAGGGGCCGGGCGGGCGCGTGTAGAGGTCGATCACGCGCTCGATGGCGCGGCGGCAGGGCGCGCAGAACGGGACCTCGTTGCGGCTGAACATGATGCAGTCGACCTGCGGCCGATAGTAGCCCCGAGACTCGTACATCGCTCCCTCGAACGCCCCCACGGCCGTGGTGGGCGCTCCCCCGTGGAGGAGCCGGGTCATCCGGCGCCGCTCCTCCCGGAACAAGGCATCCATCTCCTCTTCGGGACGTTTTTCCTCGCGGATCGAGCGACGCCGGGCCTGTATCTCCCGCTGGGCCTCCTCGAACGCGTCCTTCGGCCACGGCGTGGGCAGCGGCGTGCCGGGCGTGACGAGGTCGTTCCACTTCGCCGCCCAGGGATCGGCGCTCGCGTTGGCCTCCCACGGCTCGGCCCGGGCGCCCTCCGGCGCCGCGGCGTAGGCCACGGGCGACGTGTAGTACTCGTCCGCGAGGCCGGCGAAGTGGTGGCCGAACTCGTGTACGAACAGGTACGGGGCCCAGGCGCTCTTCGCGGCCACCGTCGCATACAGGTTGTGGATGCCCCCGCCGCCGTACTTGCGCTCGTTGACCGCGATCTCGATGAACTCGTAGGGAGCGGCCGAGGCGGCCTCGCGCAGCCGCTTGTTGTCCAACCCCAGCACGTAGCGCTCGGACCCGAAAGCGTCGTAGCTCACGCGCAGCGGCGAGCGGCGGTGGACCCCGTTCGAAGGCCGGCTCACCCCGCTCTGCGCGGCCGGCGTGTCCACGGCCCAGACGTTGAAGTCCCCCCGCCGCTCCTTGAACGGCGGGACGGCGAAGAGCATCTCCGCGAGCCGGCGCGCGTCGCGATGCCAGTCGGGCATCTCGGCCGCCGTGTAGCCGTCGCCCAGGAGGACGAGGTCCACCTTGTCGCGCGGCGCGCCGCTCTCGTGGACGGCCCACACCCGGAAGGGAGGCGGAGGGGAGAGGTCGATGGCCGGGTCGGCGGGGTCGACCGTCAGCGACCACACGTCCCGGAAGGCGTGGCCGGGGCCGCGCTTGCGCAGGACGACGGTCACGGGCGCGGCCGGCGCGGGAAAGCGCAGCGATTCGTGAAACACGCGCGCGCGCCGCTTCGCCTCCTCCGTCGTCTCCCACTCGCCGTAGATGCTGGCGAAGCCGCGCGAATAGAGGGGACGGCCGGTCTGCGCGTCCGCCACCTCGAAGAAGTACTTGCCGAGGCCACTGTCGTCGAGCGCGCGGTCGAGACGGCCCGGCCACGGTCCCTCGAGCACGAGGCCGTCGAGCGCGAAGCGCTCCTCGGTGGCGCTGCCGCTGTGGACGTAATCGAGCCGCAGCGTGCGCGGCGGCGCCGGACCGGCCTCCGCCGCCAGGCACAGCGCGAGGCCCAGGACGAGCATGGGACACCTCCGCCGGCGAGCCTATCACCCGGGATTGACAGCCGGCGCGCCGCGCCGGTACGTTCGTAGCCCATGAAACCCTCGACGCCGCTCCGTACGCGCCGGCGTGCCTTCGCCCTCCTCGGCGCCGCGCTGGCCGCGGCCGTCGCCCTGGCCGTCCTGCGCGCGCCGGCGCCCGCCGCCGCCGCCGTCTCGCCCGTGCGGGCGAAGAACGGGATGGTCAGCTCGCAGAACTTCCTGGCCACGCAGGTGGGAGTGGAAGCGCTATGGGACGGCGGCCACGCGGTGGATGCGGCGGTGGCGACCGCCTTCGCCCTGGCGGTCACCCACCCCGCGGCCGGCAACCTCGGCGGCGGGGGCTTTCTGCTCCATCGGCCCGCGACCGGAGAGGCCGCGTTCTTCGACTTCCGCGAGACGGCGCCCGCGGGGGCGCATGGCGCCATGTTCCTCGTGGACGGCCGATACGACCAGGCCCGCCACCACGAGAGCCACCTCGCGGTGGGCGTGCCCGGCACGGTGGCCGGCCTGCACCTGGCCTGGAAGGCGCACGGACGGCTTCCCTGGCCCCGGCTGGTCGAGCCCGCCATACAGCTCGCGCGCGACGGCTTCATGGTGACGGACGGCCTGGCGCGCTCGCTCGAGAGCGTGCTGCCGCGGATGCGGGAGCACCCCGCCTCCGTGTCCCAGTTCTCCCGCTCCGGCGTGCCCTACGCGATGGGCGACGTGCTCAAGCAGCCCGACCTGGCCCGCACGCTGCAGCGCATCGCCCGCCGCGGACCCGCCGGCTTCTACGAAGGCGAGACCGCCCGACTGATCGAGAAGGAGATGCGGCGGGGTGGCGGGATGATCACGCGCGCCGACCTCGAGGCGTACCGCGCCGTGCGGCGCGAGCCGCTCCGCGGCACCTATCGCGGGTACGAGGTGCTGACGGCGCCGCCGCCGAGCTCCGGCGGGACGGCGCTCCTCGAGATGCTCAACGTCCTCGAGGGCTACGACCTCGCGGCGGCCGGCTTTCTCAGCGCCGACGCCGTGCACCTGACGGCCGAGGCCATGCGCCGCGCGTACGCGGACCGCGCCCGGCACCTCGGCGACCCCGCCTTCAACCCGGAGATGCCGGTCGCCCGGCTCGTCTCGAAGGAGTACGCGCAGGCGCTGCGAAAGGGCATCCGGCCGGACCGCGCCTCCGTCTCCTCGCCCACGACGTTCGAGTGGCCGGCCGAGAGCGTGGAGACGACCCACCTCTCGGTGGTGGACGCCGACCGCAACGCGGTCGCGCTCACCTACACCCTCGAGGAGAGCTACGGCTCGGGGATCGTGGTGCCGGGCGCGGGCTTCCTGCTCAACAACGAGATGGGCGACTTCAACGCCCACCCCGGGCGCACCGACGAGACCGGCCTCATCGGGACCGAACCGAACCTGGCCGCACCCGGCAAGCGGATGCTCTCGAGCATGACGCCCACGATCCTCACGCGGGACGGGAAGCTCGCGCTGGCCGTGGGCAGCCCCGGCGGCCGCACGATCATCAACACGGTGCTGCTCCTCGTCGTCAACGTGGTCGATTTCGGCATGAACGTCCAGCAGGCGATCGACGCGCCGCGTTTCCACCACCAGTGGCTGCCCGACCACATCCGGTACGAGCCTTTCGGCCTGTCGCCGGACACCGTGCGCCTCCTGGAGGCCCGCGGCCACCGCCTGAGCGAAGGCGGCTCGCAGGGGGTGGCCCAGGGCGTGGCGTACGACGCCGGGGAGGACGTCCTCGAGGGCGGCTCCGACCGCCGCGCCCCGGACGGCGCCGCCATCGGACGCTGAGGGTTCGTCAGGCCAGCCGGGTGGTCTCCCAGCGCAGGCCGAGGTTGAGGATCCTCTGGATGAGGGCCGGATAGTCCAGGCCCGCCCTCTTGGCCGACTGCGCGAAGTCCTCGTCGCTCGAGAGCTGGGGGTTGGGGTTGGCCTCGATCACGTAGACCTGCCCGCCGTCCGTCAGGCGCAGGTCCACGCGCGCGCAGCCGCTGAGCATCAGCGTGCGGTAGACGCGCTTGCAGATGAGGGGGATGCGCTCCCCCGCCCCGTTCGGCAGGTCCCGGGCCTCGCCGCTGTCGATGCCGTGCTTCTTCTGGTAGGCCTTGCTCCACTTGAGACGCTCGGTGGCGATGCGGTGGTCGTCCTCCGGCATGTTCTTGAAGAGCAGCTCCCAGGTGGGCAGCACCTTGAGCTGCTCGTTGCCGATCACGCCCACGTACAGCTCCCGCCCCTCGATGTAGCGCTCCACCAGCGCGTGCGTGCCCACCTTCTCGTGGATGAAGCGGACGCGCTCCTCGAGCTTGGCGTCGCTGTCCACCACGGAGGCCTGGGAGATGCCGATCGAGGCGTCCTCGGTGAGCGACTTGACGAAGAGCGGGAACTCCAGGCGGCGCGGCCGCCGGACCGCCCGCCCCTTGGCGACGATGGCGAAGGCCGGCACGGGGATGCGGTGGTACGAGAGGAGCTTCTTGGCCACCGCCTTGTCGCGGCCGAGGAACAGGCCGCGCGAGTTGCACCCGGTGTAGGGGATCTTGAGCAGCTCGAGGTACGCCACCACGTTCTGGTCGAACTGCGCGATGTCGGCGAAGCCCTCCAGCAGGTTGAACACGATGTGGGGCTTGAAGTCGAAGATCGCGTTGCGGATGGGGTTGAGCTCGTCCCGGATCCCCAGGGTCATGGGCTCGTGGCCGAGCTCGCCCAGCGTGCGCAGGATGTCGTGCTCGGTCTTCCAGGGCACGCCCTCCAGCTCCTCGCCCTTGATCGTCACCTCCGCGGGCGGGATGAGGTCGGGATGCATCAGCACGAGGACGCGCAGCTTGCGCGCGGGCTTGCGCCGCTTGCTGGGAGCCACTAGAGGGCCACCCGGTGGCGGCCGCTGTGCAGGTAGTTCATGGTCTGCACGGTCAGCAGGGTCATGAACTCCAGGCGCGTCTCGTCCTCGGGCCGGGCCACCCGCAGGTTCAGCTCGCGGCAGCGCGCGATGATGTCCTTGAGCACCTGGTCGATCGTGTACTGGTACACGCCCGTCCAGCGGCTCACGCGCTGGCGGATCTCGCGGCGGTTGCGCGAGACGAACTGGGCGGCGGTGGGCCGGTCGGCGTGGCCCGGGTCGTCCGAGAACAGGCGCCGCAGGTCACGGTCGTAGAAGTTGGGGTGGTCGACCCCGTAGTGCGCGCGCTTGCGCCGGTAGTGCTCGCGGAGCGTCGTGCCCTGGATGGACAGCTCGTCGGGCATGGCCGCGGTGTTGACCAGGGGCGGCTGGCGCCCGATCTGCCCCATCAGCTCGTCCATGTATTCGAGCTTGCGCAGCGCGGGCCAGCCCGCGTAGCGCGCGCGCCAGTCCGCGCCCGGGGTGAGCCACACCGCGAAGGTCTCCGCGAAGTCCTCGTCGGGGTGGCTCTGCGCGTACCAGGAGTCGAGGTGGATGACGAAGCTCTTGCTGTAGGGGCGGGGGTCGTAATAGTCGGGATAGGGCCTGGTCGTGCTGCCGAACAGGTCGCGGCGGCGCGCGCGGCGGCGCAGGCGATAGGCGTTCTCCAGGGCGTGGCCGGTCTCGTGCCGCAGGATGCGCAGGCACCACTCCGCGGTGCCGCCCTCCACCTCCAGCATCTGCGCCTGCTCCAGCCGGCACAGGCGCGGATGCGCGAGGTAGAACGGGATGGCGATGCCGGGTACGCCGTCGGGGCAGAACCACTCGTCGGAGAGCCAGACGTGCGGCCGGAAGCCCAGCCCCCGCTCCTCCAGCTCCGCGTGCAGCACGGCGATGCGGTCCTCGATCTCGCTGCCCGCGATCGTGACCCCGAGCTCGCTCAGCCGCAGGTCGAGCAGGCGCTCGTCGTCCCAGCCCTCCCAGGGGAAGCCGGACGGGTTGGTTTCGGCGCGCCGGGCCGTGGACATCCGGCTCGACCTTACAGGGCGCCTCCGCACCCGTCAACGCGTGCCCTGAACGTACAATCGCACAGATGCCGAGGGCCGAACGCGACGGCGAGGACGCGCTCGGGCGCGAGGTCAACACCCTGGGGCGGCTGCTGGGTGACGTCATCCGGGAGCAGGAGGGCGACGCCGGCTTCGCGCTGGTGGAAGCCTACCGGGCGGCGACCAAGGCCCTGCGCGCCGGCGACGGACGGCCCGCCGACTTCGGCGCGGCCGGCCTCGTCCTGCGGGAGCGCACCGAGAGGCTCGGCCCCTCGGAGGCGCGGCTGCTCGTGCGGGCCTTCACCGCCTACTTCCACCTCGTGAACATGGCCGAGGAGCGCCATCGCCTGCGCGTGCTGCGGCGGCGGGAGGCGGCGGCCGGAGAGGCGCCGCGCGGAGAGTCGATCGCGGAGACGGTGCGCGAGGCCTCCCGGAGCGGCGTCACCGCGGATCGGATGCGTGCCCTGCTCGCGCACTGCGTCGTGGAGCCGGTGTTCACCGCGCATCCGACCGAGGCGCGGCGGCGCACCGTGCTGGCCAAGCTCCGGCGCCTGCGGCGGCTCGCGGACGGCTTCGACGAGCCGGACCTGAGCGAGCGGGCGCGGGCCGAGATCCACGACCGCATCCGGGAGGAGATCGCGGCCCTGTGGCTCACGGAGGAGGTCCACCGGCGCGCGCCCACCGTGCTCGACGAGGTCCGCAACGGCCTCTACTTCTTCGAGGAGTCGCTCTTCACCGTGGTTCCCCGCCTCTACCGCGAGCTCGAGGGTGCCCTGGCCGAGAGCTACCCGGGGGAGGCCTTCGACGTGCCCACCTTCCTGCGCTTCGGCTCCTGGGTGGGCGGCGACCGCGACGGCAACCCGAACGTGAGCGCGGAGGTCACCGAACACACCCTCCGCCTCCACCGGGAAACGGCGCTGTCGCTCTACGAGCGCGAGCTGGAAGGCCTGCAGAGGCACCTCAGCCCGGCCGTGGAGACGGGCCGCGAGGACGACGCGCTGGCCGCTTCCCTCGCCGGCGACGCGCGCCGCCTGCCCGACCTCGCCCGTTCGCTGGGCGAGCGATACGGCGTGGAGCCCTACCGGCGCAAGGTCGGCTTCATGCTGGCCCGCCTGCGCGCCGCCCGCCGGCTCAACGCCGAGCGGCTGCGCGCCACCGCCGATCCCGATTCCGGCGAGGACCCGGAGCTCTGGCGCGGGGCGGTCCGCCTCGAGCCGCCGCTGCCCGACGACCCCGCCATCGCCTACGCGCACGCCGGGGAGATGGCCGCCGACGTGAGGCTCCTGCGCGACGACCTGCGCCGGCGCGGCGCCGGCCGCCTCGCGGACGGCGCCCTGGGCGACCTCGCCCGCCGGCTCGAGGTCTTCGGCTTCCGCCTCGCCCGCCTCGACTTCCGCCAGCACAGCAGCGCCATCGCGGCGGCGGTGGCCGAGGTCCTGCGCCGCGCCGGCGTGGAAGCGGACTACCTCTCCCTGCCGGAGCCCGCGCGGGCGGCCCTGCTCGCCCGGGAGCTGGCCAACCGCCGGCCGCTGGTGGCGGCGCACGCCACCTGGACGCCGGAGACGGCCGAGACGCTGGGTCTGTTCGCCACCATCGCCCGCGCCCACGCCGACCTGGGCCCCGAATGCGGCGACGTCTACATCATCTCGATGACGGCCGGCGTGAGCGACGTGCTGGCGCCGCTGCTCTTCGCCAAGGAGCACGGCCTGTTCCAGCCCGGCCGCGAGGGCGAGACGGCGCGCAGCGCGCTCCAGGTGGTGCCGCTCTTCGAGACGATCGACGACCTGCACCGCTGCGCATCCCTGATGCGCGAGCTGTTCGCGCTGCCGGTGTACGGCCAGCACCTGGAGGCCTGGGGCCGGCAGCAGCAGATCATGCTCGGCTACTCGGACAGCAACAAGGACGGCGGCTTCGTCACCGCCAACTGGGAGCTGTACTGCGCGCAGCAGGCCCTGGCCGAGGCCTGCCGCGAAGCGAAGGTGGCCCTCACCCTCTTCCACGGCCGCGGGGGAGCCATCGGGCGGGGCGGCGGTCCCACCAGCCGGGCGATCATGGGCCAGCCCCCCGGCACCCTGAACGGGCGCCTCCGCCTCACCGAGCAGGGCGAGGTCACCTTCGCCCGCTACGCCCACCCCGAGATCGCGCACCGCCACCTCGAGCAGATGATCCATGCCGTGCTCCTGGCCAGCCTGCGCGACGCCGCCCTTCCCGGGGAAGGCCCGCGGCCGGAGTGGACGCGCGCGATGGCGGCCGCCTCGGAGGAGGGACACCGGGCCTATCGCCGGCTCGTGCACGACGACGCCGGCTTCATCCGCTACTTCCACCAGGCCACTCCCATCGACCTCATCGCCGACCTGCGCATCGGCTCGCGGCCCGCGCGGCGCCAGGACGGCGACCGCATCGAGGACCTGCGCGCCATCCCCTGGGTCTTCAGCTGGACGCAGAGCCGCCATGGCCTGCCCGGGTGGTTCGGGCTGGGCTCGGCCCTGCGTACCCTGGTCGAGGGCGGAGACCCGGGCCTCGTCGAGATGTACCGGCACTGGCCCTTCTTCCGCTCGCTGGTGGACAACGCCCAGCTCAGCCTGGGCCGCTCGGACCTCGCCATCGCGCGCCTGTACGACGGGCTGGCCGACCCGGAGCTGCGGCCCCGCATCTTCGAGAGCGTCGAGGCCGAGTGGGCCTCGACCGAGCGGGCCATCCTGCGCGCGGCCTCCCAGGCCGTCCTCCTGGAGAACTCCCCGGTGCTGCGCCGGTCGATCCGCCTGCGCAACCCCTACGTGGATCCCCTCAGCTTCCTGCAGGTGAGCCTCCTCGCCCGGCTGCGGCGGCTCGACCCCGGGGCGCCCGAGACCGAGGAGCTGCGCCGGCTCGCCGCGCTGAGCGTCAACGGCGTGGCCGCCGGCCTGCAGAACACCGGGTAGACTGCCCTGGAATGAAGATCCTCACCGGCAAGCAGCAGGCGCTGCTGGCCGCAGAGCGCGGCTTGCTGGGCGAGCTGGCGGCCGTGCTGGCCCGGCTCGACGTGGATGCCGAGGACCAGGAGACCTTCCAGCGCTCGCTGCGCCAGCTCGACGAGCTGTTCCTGCTCGTGGTCGTGGGCGAGTTCAACGCGGGCAAGAGCGCCTTCATCAACGCGCTGCTGGGCCAGCGCGTGCTCGAGGAGGGAGTCACCCCCACCACCAGCCGCATCGCCCTGCTCAAGTACGGCGAGGCGGTCCGCCGCGAGGCCACGGAGGGCGGCCTCGACGTGATCGAGGCGCGGGTGGACATGCTGCGGGAGATCAACATCGTGGACACGCCGGGCACCAACGCCGTGCTGCGCGCGCACGAGGCGCTCACCCGCGAGTTCGTGCCGCGCTCCGACCTCGTGCTCTTCATCACCTCCGCCGACCGGCCTTTCACGGAGAGCGAGCGCGCCTTCCTGCAGTCGATCCGCGAGTGGGGCAAGAAGGTGATCGTGGTCGTGAACAAGGTGGACATCCTGGAGAGGGAAGACGACGTGCGGCAGGTGGTCGCGTTCGTGTCCGAGAACTTCCGTGCCCTGCTCGGGGTCTCACCCGAGGTCTTTCCCGTGTCCGCGCGGCTGGCCCTGCGCGCCAAGACCGGGGCGGACGGCCCCGAGGCCCTGGCCCGGAGCCGTTTCGAGCCGCTCGAGGCCTACGTGGCGGAGACCCTCGACCAGGAGGAGCGCGTGCGGCTGAAGCTCCTGAACCCTCTCGGGGTGGGGCTGCACCTGCTGGACAAGCACCTGGAGCGGACGGAGGCGCGCCTGGAGCTGCTGCGCGCGGACTTCGAGACGATCGAGAGCATCGACCGGCAGCTCGCCCTCTACCAGGAGGACCTCGCGCGCGATTTCCGCTTCCGCCTCGCCGACGTGGAGAAGGTGCTGCTGGAGTTCGAGCGCCGCGGCATGGAGTTCTTCGACGAGATGCTGCGCCTGGGCCGCGTGTTCGACCTGGTCAGCCAGGCCAAGCTCAAGCGCGCCTTCGAGCGGGCGGTGGTGGCCGACCTGCCCCAGAAGGTGGAGCAGCGCGTGGAGGAGGTGATCGACTGGATGGTGGCCAGCGACCTCCGCCAGTGGCAGGGCGTGATGGAGCACCTCGAGCGGAGGAAGGAGCACCACTCCGACCGGCTGGTCGGCCGCGTGATGGGGGTGTTCGAGCACGACCGCGCGCGCCTGCTCGAGAGCGTGCGCCGCCACGCGCAGCGCGCGCTGGAGAGTTACGACCGGGACAAGGAGTCGAGCCGGCTGGCCGAGTCGGTGCAGGTGGCGGTGGCGGGCACGGCCGCCCTGCAGGTCGGCGCGCTGGGGCTCGGCACCATCGTGACCATGCTGGCCGGTACGACCATGGCGGACATGACCGGCATCCTGGCCGCGGGCGCGCTCTCCGTGCTCGGCCTGCTCATCCTGCCCGCCCGGCGGGCGCGGGCCAAGAGCGAGCTGCGGGGCAAGGTCGAGGACATGCGCGGGAAGCTCATGTCCGCCCTCACCGGCCAGTTCGACGAGGAGCTGGAGAAGAGCCTCCAGCGCATCCGCGAGGCCGTCTCCCCCTACACCCGCTTCGTGCGCTCGGAGAAGGAGCGGCTCTTCGAGGTGCGGGAGGACCTGCGGCGGCTGCGGGGCGGGCTCGAGCGCGTCAGGGTGGAGGCGGGCTCGGCGTGAGCGCGACCGGCCAGCGCTCGCCGCGCAACGCCGCTTCGTAGGCGCGCCGCGCGCCCGGGCGGCTCGCGAAGTAGTCCGGATCGAGCCGCAGGGCGGCCTCGAAGGAGCTCACCGCCTCGGCCGCGCGCCCCAGCGCGCTGGCGGCCAGGCCGAGCGCCCCGTGCGTCCGCGGCTCGTCCGGGCGCAGGTCCCGCGCGCGCTCGAGCACCGGCAGGGCCGCCTCCGCGTCGCCGCCGATGGAGAGGAGCGCCTGACCGAGCCGCAGGTGCGTTTCCGCGTCCTCGGGTTGCGCCCGCGCGGCCTCGCGGTACACCTCGACCGCCTCCGTCCCGCGGTCGAGGGCGATGAGCTCCAGGGCCAGCGCCCGCCGCACGACCGCGGCGCGCGAGGTGGCCAGGCCGAGCGCCAGGGCGCGGCCGCAGACCTCGACCGCGCGCTCACGGGCCAGCTCCAGGCAGCGGCGCGCCTCTTCCCGCGCCGCCGCCGTCTCCTTGCGCTCGGCGAAGGGCGCCACGGCGGCCACGAGGAGGAGCGGCGCCAGCAGCCTCACGGCGCGTCCGCGAACGCCTCCTTGTTCACGACGTAGGGGCAGAGGCCGGGGTGCGGTTGGCGCTTCTCCAGCACGTCGATCACGGCCTGGACGGTGCGGCCGGCCATGCCCACGTCAGGATCGGGCGAGAGCCGGGTGGCGCGCGCCGCGGAGGCGAAGTGGTGGAACAGCCGCAGCTTCAGCTTCAGCCGTTCGTCGCGCAGCGGGCTCTGGGCGGGCAGCGGCTCCTTCTCGAACACGTCGAGCGCCGCCCCCGCGATCGTGCCGTCGAGCAGGGCCCGCGCCAGCGCGTCCTCGTCCACGATCGGCCCGCGCGACGTGTTCACCAGGTAGGCGGTCGGCTTCATCATCTCGAGCCGGCGCTCGTCCATGAGGTGGAAGGTCGGCTCCTCGGCTTCTCCGGGACGGGTCAGGGGCACGTGCAGCGACACGAAGTCGGCGTCGCGCAAGGCCTGCTCGAAGGTCACGTAGGCGATGCTCTGCCCTCGCGGGCAGAGGCCTTCGCGCCGGCGGGCATCCATCACGCGCCGCACGCCTTCGACCCAGGCGTGGTCCTGGAACACGGGGTCGTAACACAGGACGTCCATGTCGAAGCCGACCGCCTTCTTGACGAAGCTCTTGCCGATGCGTCCGGTGCCGATCACGGCCACCGTCCTCCCCGTGACCTCGTCCCCGAGCCAGGGATGGTAGGGGTGCCAGGTGGACCAGGTCTGTTCGCGGACCATCTGCTCGGACGGC
This sequence comes from Vicinamibacteria bacterium, assembly GCA_035544515.1. GTDB lineage: Bacteria > Acidobacteriota > Vicinamibacteria > Fen-336 > Fen-336 > DATKEG01. The sequence continues at coordinate 15,508 of DATKEG010000101.1, forward strand.
CAGGTCTTGCGCGCCACCGCGCCCATGATGAGGAAGGCGAACTCGGCGGTGGCGTCCGTGAGCACGTCCGCGGTGTGACTGAAGGGGATCCCGTGCCGGTTGGCGGAGGCACGGTCGATGTTGTCGAAGCCGACCGCGTCCTGGGCGACGACCTTGAGCCGGGCCGCCTTGCCGGCCGCGAGGACTTCCTCGTCGATGGGGTCGCGCAAGGTGGTGATGAGCGCGTCCACGCCGCCCCGGACCTTCTCCAGGATGAGGGCCTTCGGCGGCGGCTCCACCTGGTCGTACACCTCGAGGTCCCACCCCTTGTCCCGCAGCCGCTGCAGGGCCTCCGGCCCGATGTCCGTGGTGGCGAAGATGCGGACCCGCTCGGCCATCGCTCACCTTCCCTCAGCGTTCCACGATCCCGCGGATGCGCTTCAACGCCTCCTGGATGTTCTCCATGCTGTTGGCGTAGGAGAGGCGCAGGTGGCCCTCCCCGAACTCGCCGAAGGCCGTGCCGCTGAGGCAGGCCACGCCTCCCTCCTCGAGCAGCCGGTCCGCGAGCGCCTTGGACGAGTAGCCCGTGCGCGTGATGTTGGGGAAGACGTAGAAGGCGCCCCGGGGCCGCGCGCACGAGAAACCCGGGAGGGTGCGCAGGCCGTCCACGATCGCGTCCCGCCGGCGCCGGAACTCCTTCGCCATCGCGTCCACCGACGACTGGTCCCCGCGCAGCGCCGTGACCGCCGCCTTCTGGCTGAAGGTCGCCGTGCAGGAGGTCGAGTTGGTCTGCAGCTTGGCCACCACCTGGGCCATGGGCGCGGGCATGATGCCGTAGCCCAGGCGCCAGCCGGTCATGGCGTACGTCTTCGAGAACCCGTCGAGGACGATGGCCAGGGGCTCCATCCCCGGCATGCGCGCGATCGAGACGTGCTCTCCTTCGTAGAGGATGCGGCCGTAGATCTCGTCCGAGAGGACCGGCACGCCGAACCGGGCCGCGGCGTCGGCGATCGCGCGCAGGCCGCCCTCGGGGATCGTGCCCCCGGTGGGGTTGTGCGGGTAGTTGAGGATGATCAGGCGGGTGCGTGCAGAGACGCGGTTCACGAGCTGGTCCACGTCGAGGGCGAAGGACTTCTCTTCGAGCAGCCGCACCGGCACCGGGTTGCCGCCGATGTACCGGATCATGGACTCGTAGATGGGGTACCCGGGGTTGGGGTAGAGGACCTCGTCCCCCTCGTCCACCAGGGCCAGGATGACGAAGAACATGATCGGCTTGGCCCCCGGGGTGACCACGACCATCTCCGGAGTGGCCCTCACGCCGCGGCGCCGCGTGGAGTCCTCGGCCACGGCCTCGCGCAGCTCGGGCAGACCGGCCGGCGGGCCGTAGTGCGTGGCCCCCGCGCGCAGCGCCTCCACGGCCGCGTCCGAGATGTGCGCGGGCGTGTCGAAGTCCGGCTCGCCGATCTCCAGGTGGATGACGTCGCGACCCTGCGCTTCGAGCGCGCGGGCCCGCACCAGGACCTCGAACGCGGTCTCGGTGCCGAGCCGGGCCATCCGCTGGGAGAGTCGCATGCAGGACCTGTGCGCCGAAGGGACTACCAGCCCACGATCATACCGCGGGAGCCCCGGGCCCACGCGCGCGGCGCACGAGGTCGGCCAGCGTGGCGATGAACCGCGGCGAGTCGTTGAGCGAGGCCGTGCGCTGGAGGCGGATGCCCAGGGCGCGCGCGGCCTCGCGCGCCTGGACGTCGATGTCGAAGAGGACCTCCGTGTGGTCGGCCACGAACCCGATGGGAGCGACCAGCACCCGGCGGGCGCCCACCGCGGCCAGCGTCCTCAGCTCCTCCTCCAGCGTGGGCCCGAGCCACGGCTCGTTCGTGCGGCCGGCGCTCTGCCAGGCCAGGCGGAAGTCGTCGAGACCGGCGCGCAGCGCCACGCCCCGGGCCGTGGCCGAGACCTCGTCCGGGTAGGGGTCGCCGGCGTCGATCACCCGGCGCGGCAGGCTGTGGGCGGTGAACACGACCGCGTCCGCGGGCGAGCGCAGCAGCGCCTCCTTCACCTTCTCGGCGAACGCGTCGAGCAGCCCGGGATGGTCGTGCCAGGGCTCCACGAAGCGCAGGACGAGCCCGTCCGGGCGTGCCGCCTCCGTGGCCGCGCGGTACTTGGCCACGCTCAGCGTCGAGTACTGCGGCGCCATGGGCAGGGCCACGACCTCGGCCACGCCGGCCGCAAGCGCCTCCCGGAGCGCGTCCGCGATGAACGGCCGCCAGTTTCGCATGCCCACGAACACGGGCGTGCCGTCGCCCAGCGCGCGCGCGAGCGCGTCCGCCTGTGCCCGCGTGACCTCGGTCAGCGGGGAGCGCCCGCCGATGGCGCCGTAGTTGCGCCGCATCTCCTCGACCAGCTCGGGCGACGGCGGCCGCCCGCCGCGCACCAGGGTCAGGTACTCGGGCATCTGGTCGAGCGTCTCGGGTGTCCCGTGGGCGAGCAGCAGGACGCCGGAGGAGCTCACGAGGCCGCCGGCGCGGCCACGCGCTCCCGCACGCGTTGCACCACCGCCCGCACGCTCTCGACCGGCGTCGGCGGCAGGATGCCGTGGCCCAGGTTGAAGACGTGGCCCGCCCGGCCGCCGGCCGCGTCGAGCACGGCGTCCACGCGCCGGAGCAGCCGCTCCCGCGGCCCGAGCAGGGCCGTGGGATCGAGGTTCCCCTGCAGGCCGACACCGTCGCCGGCGCGGCGCCACGCCTCGCCCAGCGGCGTGCGCCAGTCCACGCCGATCACGTCGCCGCCCGCCTCGCGCATGGCGCCGAGCAGGTGGCCCGTCCCCACGCCGAAGTGGATGAGGGGCACGTCCAGCCCGCGCAGCCTGTCGAACAGGGCGCGCACGTGCGGCAGCGCGAACTCGCGGTAGTCCGCTTCGTCGAGCGCCCCCACCCAGGAGTCGAACACCTGCAGGGCCTGCGCGCCGGCCTCCACCTGCGCGCGCAGGTGGTCGGCCACCACCTCGGAGAGCAGCGCGGCCAGGGTGTGCCAGGCGGCGCTCTCGCCGTACATGAGGGCCTTGGTGGCGGCGAAGCTCACGGAGTGGCCGCCCTCGACGGCATAGGAGGCGAGCGTGAAAGGAGCGCCGGCGAAGCCGATGAGGGGCACCTTGCCGTCCAGCTCGCGCCGGACCATCCGGACCGCCTCGAGCACCATCCCCAGCTCCTCCCGGGGGTCGAAGCGCCGCAGCCGCGCGATGTCCGCCGCCGAGCGCAGCGGGCTCTCCACCACCGGACCCTCGCCGGCCTGGAAGTCGAAAGGCACGCCGAGCGGCGCGAGCGGGAGCAACAGGTCGCTGAAGAGGATGGCGGCGTCGACGTCGAGGGCGCGGATGGGCTGGAGCGTGACCTCGACGGCCAGCTCGGGCGTCCGGCAGAGGGTGAGCAGGCTGTGCTTCGCGCGCAGCGCGCGGTATTCGGGCATGTACCGGCCGGCCTGGCGCATGAACCACACGGGAGTCCGGTCCACGGCCTCTCGCCGGCAGGCGCGCAGGAAGCGGTCGTTCACGCCGCGATGATAACCGCCGGCTGCACGAATCCACAGAACGCCGGCGCGGGGGCCGCAATGGACGCGCGGCGCGTGACGGTTGACAGCGTTCCCCGGCCGCTGTCAGACTCCCGGCCAGACGTCGGGGTGCCCCTCGCTTCGAGGGGAAAAAGGGAAGCAGGTTCGAAGCCTGCGCGGTCCCGCCACTGTAGCCGGCGAGCCCGCCTCCATAGGTGCCGGATGGCACCGCCACTCGGGTGATGACACCCGGGGAAGGCCGGAGGTGGGGCGACGACCCGGAAGCCAGGAAACCTGCCCCGGCACGCGGTCCAGAGGCTTCTCGCGTGAGGGAGCTGCGGATGTCGGACGCCGAAGTCCCCCGCCATCCGGTCCATCTCCGTCGCGTCGAGCCTCCTTCGTCGAAAGGAGACTCCCGATGCGCCTGCGCCCGCCGCTCGGCGCCTTCGTCCTTCTGCTGCTTCCCGTCCCCGCCGCCGCGCAGGGCGGGCTGACCGGCGTCGTTCGCACCGCGGAGGGCACCCCCGTGCCCCAGCTCGTGCTGACGATCGAGGGCCCCGGCGGCCCTCGGGTGACGGTCACCGGTCCCGAGGGCTCTTTCCAGCTGCCCGGCCTCCGGCCGGGGCGCTACACGGTCCGTCTCGATGCGCCGGGGTTCCGGCTCTCGCCACCGGCGGGAGCGGAGGTCGGCGACGGGGACGTCCGGCTCGAGCTCACGCTCTCCCCCGCCCCGGTCCGCGAACACGTGCTCGTGTCCGCGACCCGGGGGGAAGCCGCGCTGTCGACCGTGGGCGTGAGCGCCACCGTGATCGACGGCGAGCGCCTCGCGGAACGCGGGGCCTCGACCCTCGTCAGCCTCCTGCAGGAGGTGCCGGGGCTGGCCGTGGCGCGCGCGGGCGGGGTCGGCCCCCAGGCTTCGGTCTTCGTCCGTGGCGGCGACTCGAACGCCACGCGTGTCCTCGTGGACGGGGTCCCGGTGAACGAGCCGGGTGGCGAGTACAACTTCGGCCCCGAGATCCCCCTCGAGCTCGAGCGCGTGGAGGTCGTGCGCGGCGCCGCGAGCAGCCTCTACGGGACCGACGCCCTGGCCGGCGTCGTCCATATGGTGACGCGGCGGGCGCCCCCGGGCCCCGCCGCGGTGCACGCCGAGGTGGAAGGGGGACGGTTCGACTGGCTCCGCGCGCAGGCCGGGGCCGCCTTCCGGTCCGGCCGCTTCGAGTGGACGGCGGGAGGGCAGCGTCTGCAGACGGACAACCAGGAGCCCAACAGCTCCTTCACGCAGAACGCCGCGGCCGCCTCCGGCGGCTACGCCAGCGGAACGACCACGGCGCGCCTCGTGCTGCGCGGCGACCAGACCGAGCACGGCACGCCCGGGCAGACGGCGTTCGGCCGCCCCGACCTCGACGCCTCGTTCGAGCGGCGGGCGGCGGTGGCCGCCGCCCACCTGCAACACACGCGCGGGCGCTTGACGCACCACCTGCGGGGGGGCTATGCGCGGATGGACTGGGCTTCCCTCAATCCGCGTGACTCCGGCCCCTACACCCCGCGCTGGGAGGACCGGGTCGCGCCGTTCGAGTTCTTCGACTTTCCCGACGCTCTCGGGTTCCAGCACGACACGTCCCGCCTGAGCGCCGGGTACCAGCTCGAGGCGGCGGCCGGGAGCCGGCACCTGGTCACGGGCGGCGTGGACGTGGAGCGCGAGGCGGGCGCGCTGGGCTCGCGGAGCGAGCCGCTGCTCCTCCCCCGCCGCACGAACGCCGGCCTGTACGCGCAGGATCGCGTGGTCGTCGGGTCGCGGCTGTTCGCGACCGTGGGCGGGCGTGTGGAGCACAACGCGAGCTTCGGCACGTCCGTGGTGCCCCGGGCCGCCCTGGCCTTCCGCGCGAGGAGCGGCGGCGCGCCGACGACCCTGCGCGCCAGCGCCGGGACGGGCGTGAAGGAGCCGAGCTTCTTCGAGTCGTTCGGCGTGTCCTTCTTCGCGCGGGGAAACCCCGGCCTGCGGCCGGAGCGGAGCCGCACGTTCGACCTCGGCGTCGAGCAGAGGCTCTTCGCCGACCGCCTGCGCGCGGAGGCCACGGCCTTCCACCACGAGTACCGCGACCAGATCGCCTACCACGTGGCGGACCCGGCGACCTTCCAGGGCTCCTGGACCAACCTCGGGCGCACGCGGGCGCGCGGCCTCGAGTTGTCGGCCGAGGCCTCGCCCACCTCGGCCCTGCGCCTGGCGGCGCACTACACCCTGCTCGACGGCGAGGTGGCGGAGAGCGGGGACGCGTTCGACAACCCGGTGTACGCGACGGGCCGGCCGCTGGTGCGGCGCCCGCGCCACCAGGGGGCCCTCTCCGCGCGCTGGCGCGGGGGGCGGGCCACGCTGGGCGCCGACCTCGTGCTGGTCGGCGCGCGCGGCGACAGCGACTTCCTCGGCCTGGGCCTCGAGGAGAACGACGGATATGCGCGCCTCGACGCCCGCGCGCGCGTCGGCCTCTCGCGCGGCCTGGAGGCGCTGGTCGTGGGCGAGAACCTGCTCGACCGGCGCTACCAGGAGGTCCTCGGCTATCCCGCCCTGGGTCGTTCGCTGCGCGTCGGGGTGCGCTACCGTCGCGATCCGCGCCCGTGAGCCCGATGCCCGTCCTGCTGGCCTGGAGCAGCGGCAAGGACAGCGCGTGGACCCTCCACGTCCTGCGCCAGCGCAGGGACGTGGAGGTGGTGGGGCTGCTCACCACGCTGAGCGAGGCGCACGACCGCGTGGCCATGCACGCCGTGCGCCGCGCGCTGCTCGAGGCGCAGGCGCGGGCGGCCGGACTGCCGGTCACGCTCGTACGCATCCCTTCGCCGTGCACCAACGCCGAATACGAAGCGGCCATGGGCGCCGCTCTCGCCTCCGCCCGCGCGGACGGCGTGCGCGGCGTGGCCTTCGGCGACCTGTTCCTCGAGGACGTCCGCCGGTACCGTGAAGGGCAGATGGCCGCGACGGGCCTCGAGCCCGTGTTCCCGTTGTGGCAACGGCCCACGGACACGCTCGCGCGGGAGATGCTCGCGGGCGGACTGCGGGCCACGCTCACCTGCGTGGACCCGCGCACGCTGGCGCCCTCCTTCGCGGGCCGGGCCTTCGACGCCTCGCTCCTGGGCGATCTCCCGCCCGGCGTCGATCCCTGCGGCGAGAACGGGGAGTTCCACACCTTCGCCTGGGACGGGCCCATGTTCCGCGAGCCCGTGCCGGTGCGGGGAGGCGAGGTCGTGGAGCGCGACGGCTTCGTCTTCGCCGACCTGCTGGCGGCCGAGCCTCCTCGATGAGGTCGCGTGCCGCCGCTCCGGCCGTCGTCGTCCGTGCCGCCGTGGTCCTGCTCCTGTCTTCCCTGGCGTCGGTGTCCGCGGTGCTGCCGGCGGCGCCCCCGGCGCCGGTGCCCTGGCCGGGGCCCGCGCGCGTCGCCTCCCTGAACCTGGCCGCGGACGAGGTGCTGGTGGAGATCCTCCCCCCCGGCCGGCTGGTGGCGGTCACCGCCTTTGCCGACGAGCCGGGCACGTCCAACGTGGCGGGCCGGGTGTCGCCCTCCGCCATGCGCTTTCCGCGCGCGGACGTGGAGCGCCTGGTGGCCCTCGCACCCGACCTCGTCGTCATCTCCCAGTACACGGACGCCGACGTCCAACGGCAGCTCGAGCGCGCGGGGCTGCGCCTCCATCGCATGCAGGGCCTGGAGACGCTGGCCGGGTTCCGCGCGGCGGTCCTCGACCTGGGCCGTGCCGTCGGCGCCCAGGACGCCGCCGGGCGCCTCGTCGAACGCTACGACCGCACGCTCGCCGACCTCGCCCGCCGGCTGCGGGGCGCCGCCCGGCCGCGCGTCCTTTATTGGGCCAACCCCATGACCGCGGGGGCGGACACGGCCATCGGCACGCTCATCGAGTGCGCGGGCGCGGTCAACGTCGGCCGCGAGATCGGCGTCCGCGGCATCGCGCCCGCCGGCGCGGAGCGCGCGTTCGTGGCCGACCCGGACGTCGTCCTCCTCGGCCGGTGGCCGGGCGTGAAGGACGCCCTCCTGGCCCATCCCCTCCTCTCGCAACTGCGCGCGGTGCGCTCCGGGAAGGTCGTCGAGCTGCCCACGGAGCTGCTCGTGGCGCTCAACCACCATGCGGCCGGGGCGTGCTGGGCGCTGGCGCACGAGCTGCACCCCGCCCGCGTGCCGGCCGAGCGCCCGTGAGCGAACTCGGCCGGCGGCGGGCGGCGTTCGCGGCATTGGGCGCCGCGCTGCCGCTGGCCCTGCTGCTGGCCTCGGCCGCCGGCACCGTGTGGCTCCCCCTCGGCGACCTGCTCGGGTCGATCGCCGCCGCGGCCGGCCTCCGGCACGCGTCTCCTCTCACCGCGGCGGGCGAGACGATCCTGTGGACGGTGCGCCTGCCGCGCGTCCTGCTCGCGGCGCTGGTCGGCGGCGGGCTGGCCGTCGTCGGCGCCACCCTGCAGTCGGTCTTCCGCAACCCGATGGCGGATGCCGGGTTGCTCGGAGTGGGTTCCGGGGCGGCCATGGGAGCCGTCCTGGCCGTGCGACTGGGTTGGGCCGCCGACGTCTTCCTCGCCCTGCCGCTCTCCGCCTTCGCCGGGGCCATGGCCGCCGCGCTCGCGGTCTACGCGCTCGGCCAGGCCGGCGGTCGCGGTTCGGTCTACGGGTTGTTGCTCACCGGCCTGGCCGTGTCGGCGCTCGCCTCCGCCGGGACGTCCGTGCTCCTGGTCGCGACCGAGGAGTTCCGCGTGAAGACCGTTCTGTTCTGGCTCGCGGGAGGATTGGAGGGACGCGGCTGGACACACCTGCAGTCCGGGGGCCTGCTCGTCCTCGCGGGCGTGGCGATGCTCGGCCTCCTGGCGCGGCCCCTCGACCTCCTGTCGCTCGGCGAGGAGGAGGCGGGGGCGCTGGGCCTGCCCGTTCACGCGACGCGACTGGGCCTGCTGGGCCTGGCCGCGCTCGTGGCCGGCGCGGCCACCTCGGTGGCGGGCTCGGTGCCGTTCGTCGGCCTCATGGCCCCGCATGCGCTGCGGCGACTGGTGGGGCCGCTCGGCCGTCACCTGCTGCCCGCCTCCTTCCTCGCCGGGGCGCTCCTGGTCGTCCTGGCCGACGTCGCGAGCCGGACGGTGAGCCCGTCCATGGACCTGCCGCTGGGAGCGCTCACCGCGTTCGTGGGCGCGCCCTACTTCCTCCTCGCGCTCCGCGGGAGCGAGGGCCGGGCGTGAGCGCGCCCCTGCTCGAGGCGCGCGGCCTGGCCGTGTCCCGCGGCCGGCGGCCGGTGCTCCAGGCCGTCGACCTGACGCTCCGCGCCGGAGAGGCGCTGGCGGTGGTGGGACCCAACGGCGCGGGCAAGTCGACGCTGGTGCGCGCGCTGGGCGGACTGCTGCCGCCGTCGGCGGGCGAGGTGCTCGTCCTCGGCCGGGCGCTCGCGGACTGGTCCGGTGACGCCCTCGGCCGCGCGCTCGCGCTGGTGGCGTCCGAGGACCAGGGTCCCGACGCGCTCGCGGTGGAAGACCGCGTGCGGCTCGGCCGCTATCCGCACCGCGGGCCCTTCCGGTCGTGGACGCGCGAGGACGGCGAGGCGGTCTCCCGCGCGCTCGCGCAGGCCGGCATCGAGCACCTGCGCCGCCGGGCGCTGGGGACGCTCTCGGCCGGCGAGCGCCAGCTCGCCGCGCTGGCGCGGGGCCTCGCGCAGGAGCCGCGCATCCTGCTCCTGGACGAGCCCGCCGCCCACCTCGACATCGGCCACCAGCTCCGCCTCTTCCGCGTGCTCGACGACGTGCGCGCGGCCGGCGTGGGCGTCCTGGCCGTGGCCCACGACCTGCCCCGGGCCGCCGCCTGGGCCACGCGCATGGTGCTCGTGGCCGGCGGCCGCGTGGCCGCGCAGGGTGGGCCCGACGAGGTGCTGGCCGGCGAGGCGTGCGCCTCCGCCTTCCAGGTGAAGGTGCGGGGCCACCGCCTGGCGGACGTCCCCCATCCGCTCTACTGGTTCGAGGAGGAGCCACGATGACGCCGCGCATCGTGACCCTGCTGCCGGCCGCGACCGAGATCGTCTGCGCGCTGGGCCTGCGTGGCCGGCTGGTCGGCCGCTCGCACTGCTGCGATTTCCCCGGGGACGTGGACGCGCTGCCCGCCCTCACGCGCGCGCGCGTGGACGCGACGCGGACGAGCGGCGCGCTCGACGCCGAGGTGCGCCGCGTGCGCGCGCAGGCGCTGCCGCTCTACGACCTCGACGAGCGGCGGTTGTCGGCGCTGGCCCCGGACGTGGTGGTGACGCAGGAGGCGTGCGACGTCTGCGCGGTGTCGTACGAGCAGGTGGCGGACGCCATCCGCCGAGCGTCCGTGGCCGCGAAGATCGTGTCCCTCCAGCCCTCGCGCCTCGCCGACGTGGTGGACGACGTCGGGCGCGTGGCGCTCTCCTGCGGCGTGCGCGCGCGGGGGGAGGAGCTGGCCGCGAGCCTGGCCGCGCGTCTGCGCGCGGCGGGAGGTCCTCCCGCGACGCGCTCGCGCGTCGCGCTCGTGGAGTGGCTCGAACCGCTGATGCTCGCCGGGCACTGGGTGCCCGAGGCGGTCGAGGCGGCCGGCGGCGCCTACGTCGGCCCGCCGCCCGGCGCGCCCTCTCCCTGCGTGTCCTGGGAGGAGCTGCGAGGCCTGCGGCCGGAGGCCGTGGTGGTCGCGCCCTGCGGGTTCGACCTCGCGCGCACGCGCGCCGAGGCGGCGCCGTTCGAAGGGCGCCTCCGCGCCCTGGCGCCGCGTGTCCTGCTCATGGACGGCAACGCCTACTGGAACCGGCCGGGACCGCGGCTGGTGGACGCGGTCGAGGCGCTGGCGGAATGGCTCCGGCGGCCGGCCCCCGGCGCGTACTCGGACGACGGGCCCGCGCGCGACTGAGGCGGGTCACTCAACTCAGGCGGGAGCGCATTCGCCCGCGGCCGCCGAGCAAGGAGCGCCTCTTCGCGGACTCCGCGGCGGACACCTCGGAGAACCCGAGGGTCATCGGGCTCCTCGCGCATCCGGCCGCTCGGGCAGCGTGGCGAGCGCGCGTTCGGCCGCGGGCCGGCCGCGCACGGCGGCGCGCAATGCCTCGGACGTGGCGGTTTCGATCGCGAGGTCGGGGGCCAGGAGGAGTGCGCGGCCCATGCGCTCGGCCATCAGGCCGCCCTTCACGTGAGGCCGCTGGGGCGCGAGCGCATGGACCAGCTCATGGGCGACGACCCGCCCCAGCGCCATCCCGAACTCCCGCCGCT
>DATKEG010000102.1:0-33125 GCA_035544515.1 Vicinamibacteria bacterium
CTGGTCGCCGCCGCCTTCCGGGCTCTGGCCTCCGACGAGTCGGCGGGAGACCTGCTGAACGCGGTGGCCGCCAGCGCCGCTCCCGACACCGTCCTGCAGGCCATGCGCCGCGTCAGGGAGGAGGTGCCGCTGTCGAGCCACGCGCTGCACCTGCTCCATGCCTTGAGCTCGGTCGCGGCGTCCCAGGGGGCGCGGCAGGTCGAGGCCCCCGAGCCCGCGCTGCTCGCGGAGCTGTCCGTCCTCTTCCTCGCGGACGATGTCGACCGCTACAACCCGGAAGACCACAAGCAGCTCCTGACCAACGCGGCGCTCGACGTGCCGACCTCCCCGGAAGGAGCGGTGGACGTGGGCGACCGCATCACGACGCTCACCGACGACGCGGTGGCGGATCACATGGCGGACGCTTCCATCGAGATGCTCCTCCGCCTGGGCGGCCGCGAGGGGACCGACGTCCTCCTCTCGCGCCTCGAGGGCCTGTTCCGCGACTGCGTGTCGCGCGGTCGGCTCGAGGCGGCGGTGACGTTGGCCGAGGACTTGAAAGCCCTTGGCGACGCGCACGCGTCGGCCGCCGCGGTGCAGGCCCAGGTCGACCAGACCATCGGCCGCCTGGCGACCGCGGAGTCGGTGCGCGCCATCCTCGAGGCGCTCCACCGGCGGGGCGCGCATTCGGCCAGCCTCGCCCGACGTCTCCTGGACGCCCTGGGGGCGTCGGCGGCGCGCGGCTTCCTGATCGCCCTCGCCGAAGAGCCGGACAAGTCCCGCCGCCGGCGGATCCTGGACCTGCTCGTCTCGATTGGTCCCGTCATCGCCGGCCCGGCCACGGAGCTGCTGGGAGACGCGCGCTGGTACGTCGTGCGGAACATGGTCGTCCTCCTGCACCGCGTGGCCGACCGGAGCGCCCTGGCCGAGGTGCGGCTCTGCGTGGCCCACCCCGACCTCCGGGTGCGGCTGGCCGCCATCAAGTACCTGCTCGCCCACGACCCCGAGGTGCCGCGTGACCTGCTGGCTCGCGCCATCCACGACCCCGACCCGAAGATGGCGGAAACGGCGGTGACGCTGGCCGGGAACTACGGCATCAAGGAGGCGGTGACTCCGCTGCTGGAGGTGGTGGCGGACTGGGACGTCTTCGGCCGCCGCCGCTCGATCCGGGTGAAGGCGCTCAAGGCCCTCGGCGAGCTCGCCGATCCCGTCGCGCTGCCGAGGCTCGAGCGCTTCTTCCGGGACTGGCTGGTGCCCCTGGTCTCGCTCGACGAGCGCCGGACCGCGTATCGCTCCTTGCAGACCTACCCGGCCGAGGCCCGGACGGCGCTCGTGGAGCGCGGGCTGCGATCGCGCGACGAGGAGATCCGCCGCATCTGCCTTCACCTGATCCGTGTCGGGTCCGTCGAGCCGTCCTCCTCGAGCCAGGCATGAGCACTCCCGCGCCGCCACGCGACCAGGACGGCCTCGAGCGCCTCATCGTGCAGATCGCGGCCGCGATCAACGTCCGCGCGTTGTATTCCGCGGGCCACCCGCGGGTGGCCCAGGCGGTGGCGGCCGTCCTGGAGGCCATGTCGCCGGCGGTGGGCCGGCAGGACTCCATCACCTTCCTCATCGTGGGCGAGGACCTGGTGGCGGACGACCGCCCGCTGCGGCGCGCCGGCCTCTACCACCAGAACTTCGTGCACACGCTGCGCCGCCGCAAGGTCGAGCGGCTGACCCTGGCGCGCGGGCTCGCGCTTCCGGAGTTGCTGGCGTTCGTGTCCGTGCTCGCGGCGGGGGGGACGCCGGCCACCACCCCGCACATCATCGTGGGTCGCGTGGAGCTGGCCGTCGGCGACGACGCGACCACCGCCGGCGCCGAATCGCGCGCGGCCCCCCCCGTCTCCGCGGCCCAGATCAACGAGGGGCGCGAGGCTTTCGCGCGCTTCCGCACCGACCGGCGGGGGAGCATCCACAAGATGGAGGAGGTGGTCTGGAGCCTCATGGAGAGCCTGGCCAGGTCCGCCCACGACGTGATCCCGCTGGCTCCCCTCAAGACGCACGACGAGTACACGTTCATCCATTCCGTGAACGTGTCGCTCCTCGTGCTCGCCCAGGCGCGGACCTTCGGGATCCAGGGGGCCACTCTCCACTCGCTGGGTCTGGCCGCGTTGTGCCACGACGTCGGCAAGCTCAGCGTGCCCCTCGACGTGCTCAACCGACCCGGCAAGCTGGAGGGCGACGACTGGAAGATCATGATGAGCCACGCGGAGGAGGGGGCCTGGCAACTGGCCGCCGTCGACAACGCGCCCCCGCTGTCGGTCGTCGTCGCCTACGAGCACCACCTGCGCTTCGACGGAGAGGCGACCTATCCGCTGCTCCGCCGGCCGCGCCGGCCGGCCCTGGCCTCGCAGCTCACCGCGCTCGCCGACGTCTTCGACGCCGTCTCCACCCTGCGGCCCTACAACAAGGCCCGCACCCGCCCCGTCGCGCTCGCCATCCTCAGCGAGCGGGCCGGGACGTTCCACGACCCCATGCTGGTGGGCAACTTCCATCGCCTGACCGGCGCTACGCCGTCGGCGGCCGGCTGACCGTCCACGGTGCAACGAGGGGCTTCCTGCGTCCGACCCATGGAAGCAGGCCTCGAGCCGCGGTCAGGACCCTCAGACGAGCGGTGTCCGCCCGGGCATGGCCACCGGCCCGACAGGCAGGGGGCCCATCTCGTACCGGGACGGACGAAGGTCGAGCTTCGAGCCCTTCATCGCCCAATCCCACTTCAGTGCGCGCCCGGTGTACGCGCTCATGCGCCCCATCACGCCGGTCATCGTGGCCTCGGCCAGCCTGACGCCCTCGTTGATCGGCTTGCCCTCGCGGATGCTGCGGATGAGCGCCGCGTGCATCTCCAGGTCGCCGCTCGACCCCACGCCGTCGAACTCCCATGGCTTGGCACCCGTGATGCTGGCCGTTCCCCGATCCACGTGGGCGGTCCCCTTCGTGCCGTGGATCACGTTCCCAACGCGGGTGCTGACCCCGCGGATCTGCGTGGCCATGGCGAACATCGTCAGCCCGTTCTTGTACTCGTAGCGCACCGCGAAGTGGTCGAAGATGTTGCCGAACGGCGTCCCCGTGCGCACCTGCCGGCCGCCGATGCCTTGGCAGACCACAGGAGTCGCGTCCGCGATCCAGTTCACCACGTCGAGGTTGTGGACCAGCTGCTCGACGTAGTGGTCCCCGGACAGCCACGTGAACAGCGGCCAGCAGCGGACCTGCCATTCCATGTCGCTCCACGACGGCTGGCGGTCATGGTAGTGCCAGAGCTCCATGTCGCCGATCCAGAGCGCCTCCAGATGTGTCAGCTCTCCGATCTGACCGTCGCGGATCCTCTGCACGAGCTCGAGGTACTGGGGTGCGTACCGCTGCTGGGTGCCCACGACGAGGGACAGGCCTTTCTGCGCGGCCCGCGCGGACGCCTCGATCAGCGAGCGCACTCCCACCGGATCGACGGCGCCGGGCTTCTCGACGAACAGGTGCTTGCCCGCCTCCACGCCGGCCGCGACCATCTCGGGTCGGAAACCGGGAGGCGTGAGGAGCATGACCAGGTTCACGTCGTCGAGCGCGAGGACCTTCTTGTACGCGTCGAACCCGAGGAAGATGCGCTCGGGCGGGACCTTGAGCTGGCTCGGGACCTCCGCGCGCAGCTTCTCGAGGGCGGAGTCGACTTTGTCCTGGAAGAGATCGGCGATGGCGACGAGCTCCACGCCGGGCGCCGATTTCAGACAGTACACGGCGTCGGTCGTGCCGCGTTCGCCGCACCCGACGACGGCCACGCGCACCGTTTCCGAGCCGGAGGCGAAGACGCCTGGCGCGGGGATGGCAAGGCCCACGCCGGCCGCAGCCACCGTCTTTCCGAACTCCCTGCGCGACAGGGAGCCACGCGCTTTCGCAACCATGCTGACCTCCTCGATCCAGGAGCCGGCCATTGGCCTCGCCCCGCGCGCCGGCTGACGCGGGGCACCAGCACGAGCGTCCCGCCGCGGCACCTCAGACCATGACGGCTACGGCCTCCTTCACTCGCTTCTCGATCGGCACGAAGTCGCGCCGGGCCGAGCCCAGGAAGAGCTGCCGCGGCCGCGCGATCTTCTGGTCCTTGTCCTCGAGCATCTCCTCCCACTGGGCCAGCCAGCCGGACATGCGTGGGATGGCGAAGAGCACCGGGAACATGTCCACCGGGAACTCGAGCGCCTGGTAGATGAGCCCCGAGTAGAAGTCGACGTTCGGATAGAGCTTGCGGCCGACGAAGTACTCGTCCTGGAGCGCGATCCGCTCGAGCTCGAGCGCGATGTCCAGCAGCGCGTTGCGTCCGGTGACCGCGAAGACCTTGTCCGCCATCTCCTTGATGATCTTGGCCCGCGGGTCGTAGTTCTTGTAGACGCGGTGGCCGAAGCCCATCAGGCGCACCTCGCCGCCGCTGGTCTTGACCTCCTTCACGAAGGCGGCGACCTTGTCCTTCGACCCGATGTCCCGGAGCATGCGCAGCACCTGCTCGTTGGCCCCCCCGTGCAGCGGCCCATAGAGGGCGCCGATGGCCGCGGCCGCGGCGCAATAGGGGTCCACCTGCGAGGAGCCCACCCCGCGCATCGCGGAGGTGGAGCAGTTCTGCTCGTGGTCGGCGTGCAGGATGAAGAGCACGTTGAGGGCGCGCTCCCGCACGGGGTCCACGTGGTAGCGGGCCCCCCGGCGGAACATCATCTGCAGGAAGTTGCCGCAGTACGAGAGGTCGTTGTCCGGGTACACGTAGGGCAGGCCCTGCGAGTGCCGGTAGGCGAAGGCGGCGACGGTGGGGATCTTGGCGATGAGCCGGTGGATCTGGTGCTGCCGCACGAGCGGGTCGTGGACGCTCTTCGCCTCGGGATAGAAGGTGCTGAGCGCGGCCACCGTCGAGGCGAGCATCCCCATGGGATGCGCGTCGTAGCGAAAGCCCGCCATGAGGTCCTTGATGTTCTCGTGGAGGAGGGTGTGGTGGGTGATCTGGTCCACCCATTCTTCGTACTGGGCCGTCGTGGGCAGCTCGCCCCTCAGCACCAGGTAGGCGACCTCGAGGTAGCTCGCTTTCTCGGCGATCTGCTGGATCGGGTAGCCACGGTACTCGAGGATCCCGCGGGCGCCGTCGATGAACGTGATGCGGCTCTTGCAGGACGCGGTGTTCATGAAGGCCGGGTCGTAGCTCATCAGGCCGAAGTCGTCGGCCGAGACCTTGACCTGGCGGAGGTCCATGGCGCGCACGGCGCCGTTCTCGATGGGGAGCTTGTAGGTCCGCCCGGTCCGGTCGTCGGTCACGGTGAGGGTGTCGGGCATCGCAGACTCCTTTCCGCGCTCCGAAGCGGGTTGCACGGATTGTTCCGTATGAACGCTAACCGCTGTTCGCCCCAGAATCGATGAGCCTCATGGACCAGATCGAGGGGATCAGCCTGGTATCGATTCCCACGGGACGCGCGCGTCCGAGGGCATCCACGTTGCAGTCGCGGATGCCACATCGGCCAACGGGCCTTCGGCGAGTCACTTAGGCGCGCAGTCGACGCCGCGCCATCCGTGACGGCTTGCCGCAAGGATCTCGTCAGGACCGGACGATGGCGCAGCCATTGCGCTGACGGGTACCAGCCGTGATGCCGGGCCGAGGGATCGAGTCGGGGGGCACGGCGGTTCGCGCCCCCCGGTTCTTTCCCGCCACATGAACGCAAGGAGCAGTTGGCGGAAGCGGGTGGGAATCGAATGCACCGGAACCCGCAACGGCAGGCGACTCGGTACCACTCGGTACTGATGAAGGAGAAGGTTAGCGGTGCGCGCGCTGCACCGTGTGGCCGTCAGCGTACCCGGTTCACGGCAGAGGTTGCTAGCAGCACTAGATGCCGGAACAGGCCTGGAGGCTCTATGACCGCAAGGCGTATCGTTGGACTGGTCCTTGATTGGCGTCTCGTCCTCAGGCCACCTGCTCGGCCTTGGCCCGCACCGCACCCTTGAGCATCGTGAGGTCGTACGGCGAGCCGTCCCTCCACATCGCGTAGAGGATACCGCTGAGCTTGCGGGCGAGGGGTCCGCCGGCCCCCCTGGGAGTGATCAGCCATCGGGCCACGGTCGAAGGCGACGCGATCTTCGTCGAGCTGGGCCTGAACACGATTCGCCTGTGGCGACACCCTCGTCCGGCCGACTGGGTTGGACCTTCCTGGACCTGCTCAGGTAGTGCGTGTTGGGCAGCCTTGCGCGACGGGAACCCGCCTCATCGCACCCGAGGACAGTCACGGGTTAGCGCTCAATCGTCGCGGGAGGGCCAGAGGAGGGGCGGGCCCGGGAATCCGTCAACGCTGGTGCGGATCGCGCTGTGGGTCGGCCCTGTTCGGATGCACGCTCTCGACGCGCGACTGGATCCGGGTCAGGTCGGCGGACGTGATGTCGGTGAACTTCAGCCCGCAGCCGGGAGGGAACCGCGGCGCGTTCGCGCCGCAGCCGCTGAAGGGCGATGGCGGATTGCACCACACGACGCCCGTCTCGGCGCGCACGGGGCGCGGGTCGCCCGGAAGCCACAGGCACACGTAGACGGCGGCGTCCACGTCGGGGATGCCGCTCTGCATGACGAGATAGAGGCCGGCCACGCTCAGGTTCCAGATGATCCCTTCGCGAGTGGTGCCGGTTCCGGCGACCTCGAACTCGCAGCGCTCGCCGCACGCGATGCGCTCGGCGCCCTTGGCGCCCGGGTCGAGCGGCACCGGCTTGGGCGGTTGCTTGAAGGGCACGGATAGACAGTACACGCTAATCGAATAGCAGAAAAGGTGCTTTCGCGCGGAGGCACGTTTCGCCAGGTGTGCCCTCCCGCAAATACTGTCATGGGCCGGGCGGCCCGAGGAGGAAACGAGAGCGATGCCCGCACCGCCGCCGGGGCGTCTATCGCGACGGTCAGAAGGCCGTGCTGTACGGCGGCACGCCGGCTCCGTACGTGCGACACGATCAACGCAGGTTATGAATTGTTTGTTATTGTGCGACACCGGGGTTGTCGCCGTCGTAGACACCATAAGTACCGCGTTTTCAATAGCTTGTGAACCACACGCGTTAGTCGGCTCGCCCCGCTTATCACTCGTCATCTGCGCTGCAGGACAGGTCCACGGAACACGAAGTTGCGCGCCGGCGCCTCCGTAGCCGTCGCCGCCGATGAGGACAAAAGGCGGACAGCGGGGCTCCGAAGCTGCCGGTTCGCGTTGAGCGCAAAGAACCTGTTTGGCGGAAGCGGGTGGGAATCGAACCCACCGCTCCGGGCGTCAGCCCGGAGCCGGACGGCTTTGAAGGCCGCGCAGGTCACCAGACCCGAATCGCTTCCTCTCGGGACGAGGGCGAGCGTGGCGGCTCGGGCCGCCGTTTCTCATTCTATGCGGGTCCGTGATCCCCTACTCGGCCTGGAACGCGTTCGGCACGCCTACGGAGAGGACGCCGAGGCCACGGAACCGTGCGCGGGCACGGGAGCGAGCAGGATCTCGATGCGGCGGTTGAGCCGGCGGCCCTCGTCGTCGGTGTTGGACGCCCGCGGGTGGAACTCGGAGTTCGCGGTCGCGGTGAGGCATGCCGGGTCGAGCCTGGCCACGTCCTGCAGGAAGCGGGCGACGTTGGTGGCGCGCGCGGCCGAGAGCTCCCAGTTCGTGGGGAACCGCCTGGCGAGCGCGCCGATGATGGGGACGTTGTCGGTGTGGCCATGGACTTCGACGCGCCGGTCGGTGACCTTGCTCAGGACGCCCCCGACCTTGGTGAGCACGGCGACGCCTTCGGGCTTCAAGATCGCCTCGCCCGAGTCGAAGAGGATCTCGTCCACCATGTCCACGCGGATCTGGTCGCGGACGCGCTCGACCCTGACCTGCTGGTCCGCGATCTCCTGCTGGAGCTGACGGGCCAGCTCGTCCTGGGTGGAGCGCAGCGACGCCAGCTCCTTCTCGGCATCGGCGACCTTCTGGCGGAGCTCCCCGCTCGTCTGGTGAAGCTGGCCGCGGGCGGCCTCGAGGCCGTCGACCCGGCCGCGCAGCTCGGAGACCGTCTGGCGCTCGCCGGCGAGCTGCCGGTTCGCGGCCTCGAGCGCTTGCCGCTGCGGCCAGTAGAGCCACCAGTACAGCCCGGCAATGGCCAGGAAGATCAGCAGCACCGCGAGAAACCACTTGACCATGGCGGCCTCCTCGAGCGAGCGCGGCCTGCATGTTCGAGGAAGCGGCGGCGGCGTGCGGTGACGGCGCGCACAACCGCCGGCCCGCATTGCCAGCGTGGCGCTTACGGCCGCCACGCGTTCAACCCCGACGAGTTCCAGCAACCTCCACGGGGCGTGGTGCCTCGCCCAGGGCCTGCTCCCGTACGGCCTTCACTGCCCCGGGGGCCCGGCGCTGACGTCTCGGCGGTTGTCCGAAGATGCAGGCCTGGATAGCATGCGTCCACCATGCGCCCGGCCCCGCTCCTGATCAACCATCACGTCGTGGCCGGCGAGGACCGCGTGATCGAGCGGGACGATTTCCTCTCCCGAGGCGGCGAGCTGTGGGGCTTCGAGATGGTGACGCCCACGGCCAAGCGGCCGTTCGTCCGAGACCTCTTCGGTCTGTGGATCGACGCGATCGGCCGGGTGGAGGAGCATTGAGCCGGCGGAGGGGTGCCGCGGCCCTGGCCCTCGGCCTCGCGCTCGCCGCAGGCGGCGTCGTGGAGAGCCAGGCCCCCGCGCACCATCCGGAGCCGACCGTGCCCCTGCAGCCGCTGGCCCAGCACGTGCGGCGGCTGCAGTCGGCGCTGTCCTACCTGGGCCAGCCTCTGCCGCCGGCCGACCGCGAGAGGATCGACCGCGCCATGGCCCAGGAGGACGAGCGCCGCGCGGTGGCGGCGCTGGAGGAGACGCTCGACGCGCACGTGCTCGTGCGGGTCGAGATCAACCCGGAGAGCCGGGTCAAGGTCGAGCAGGGGGACGCGCGGCCCGAGCTGGTCGAGGGAGGCACGCGGCTGTTCCTGGTGAAGGTGGTGAACCAGGCGGGGGTGACCGCGCCCCTCACCGTCACCAGCCCCAACCACGGGCGCGTGTCCGTGCCCTCCACGGGACACCCCGAGCCGAAGATGGAGCTGGGCCCGCGCGAGGCGGCCGAGCGCTGGGCGGACATCTCCCTCTACGACCGGCACCCCATGGGCAAGCGCCTCTCCGGGCTCGGCCTCGAGTACTGGATCCTCGAGGTCATGAGCCGCGACCGGGGGCGGCGCTCCGCGCAGCTCGGCTTCCACGTCGGGCAGGGCACGCAGGACATCGGCTTCCGCAACGACGTCCTGATCGTCTTCGACGCGCGCCCCGCGCGCGCCATCACGCTGCGCGTGCGCGACGAGCACGGCGCGCCCGCCGTGGCCTCCTTCGTGGTCCGCGACGCCCAGGACCGCCTCTACAGCGCCCCCTCGAAGCGCCTGGCCCCCGACCTGCCCTTCCAGCCCCAGCTCTACCGCGCGGACGGCGAGACGATACGCCTGCCGCCCGGGTCGTACACCGTCGCGTATTCGGCGGGACCGGAGTACCGGCCGGGCCGGCGCGAGCTGACCGTGGACGAATCGGGACCGGCGGAGGCCGCGTTCGCGCTCGAGCGGTGGATCGATCCGGCGGGGCGCGGCTGGTACTCGGGCGACCACCACATCCACGCCGCCGGCTGTTCGCACTACGAGAACCCGACCCAGGGCGTGGGCCCCGACGACATCATGCGCCAGATCCTCGGCGAGTCGCTCAACGTGGGCTCGGTGCTGACCTGGGGGCCCTGCTACTACCACCAGAAGCAGTTCTTCTCCGGCGGCGACCATCCCCTCTCGCGACCGAACCGCATCCTGCGCTACGACCTCGAGGTCTCGGGCTTCCCCTCGAGCCATGCCGGCCACCTGGTGCTCCTGGGCCTCCGGGAACAGGACTACCCGGGCACGCGCCGCCTGGAGGACTGGCCGTCCTGGGGCCTTCCCATCCTGCGCTGGGCGAAGGCGCAGGGTGCGGTGACGGGCTTCGCGCACTCGGGGTGGGGGCTCGAGGTGAAGAGCCGCGACCTGCCCACGGACGAGATGCCGGGGTTCGACGGCATCGGGGCCAACGAGTACATCGTGGACGTCACGCACCAGGGCGCGGTGGACTTCATCTCGGCCGTGGACACGCCGCACGTGTGGGAGCTGAACATCTGGTACCACACGCTCAACGTCGGCTTCCGCACCCGGATCAGCGGCGAGACGGACTGGCCGTGCATCTACGACGACCGGGTCGGCCTGGGCCGCACCTACGCGAAGGTGGACGGGGGGCTGACCTTCGCGGGGTGGCTCGAATCCATGCGCACCGGCCGCAGCTACGTGTCCGACGGCAAAACGCACCTGATGGAGTTCACGGTGGGCGGCCGGAAGGTGGGCGAGGACGGGAGCGAGCTGCGCCTGGCCGGCCCCGCCACGGTCAAGGTGGAGGTGCAGGCGGCGGCGCTGCTCGACGAGACGCCCGACACGCGCCTGCGCGACCTGCCCGACGACCAGCAGCCGTACTGGGACGTGGAGCGCGCGCGGGTCGGACCGGGGCGCGAGGTGGCGGTCGAGCTGGTGGTCAACGGCGAGGTGGCCGGCCGCCAGACCGTGGTCGCCGACGGCGCGATCCGGCCGCTCGCCTTCGACGTGCCCATCGGGAAGAGCAGCTGGGTGGCCGCGCGCATCCGCCCCGCCGCCCACACCAACCCGGTATTCGTGCTCGTGGGGGACAAGCCTGTCCGCGCCTCGCGCCGGAGCGCCCGCTGGTGCCTGGCCGCGGTGGACCAGTGCTGGTCGCAGAAAGCGCCGCGCATCCGCGAGGCGGAGCGCGGCGCGGCGCGGGAGGCCTACGACCACGCCCGCGCCGTCTACCGGCGCCGGCTGGCCGAGTCACCCGACGAGTAGTCCGTCATACGGGGCCGGCCCGCGCCGCGCCGCTGGTAGACTTTGGTGGCCATGGCGAGGGTCATCGACCGGGAAGCAGCGCTGGTCGCGCTGCTGCAAGCGCGCATCGCCGTCATCGACGGGGCCATGGGCACCATGATCCAGGCGCACCGCCTGGACGAGGCCGGCTTCCGCGGGGAGCGGTTCCAGGACCACGCCCGCGAGCTCAAGGGCAACAGCGACGTCCTCAACCTGACCCGTCCGGACGTGATCGAGGGCATCCACCGCCAGTACCTCGAGGCGGGCGCGGACATCGTGGAGACCAACACCTTCACCTCGACCTCCATCTCGCAGGCGGACTACGGCCTGCAGGACCTCGCCTACGAGCTCAACGTGGCGGGCGCGCGCGCGGCGCGCCGCGCGGCCGACGCCGTGATGGCGGCGGAGCCGGGGCGGGTGCGCTGGGTGGCGGGCGCGCTCGGACCCACCAACCGGGCGGCCTCGCTCTCCCGGGACGTGAACGATCCCGGAGCGCGCCAGGTCACCTTCGACCAGCTCGAGGCCTCCTACCACGAGCAGGCGCGCGGCCTGCTCGACGGCGGAGCGGACCTGCTGCTGGTGGAGACGATCTTCGACACGCTCAACGCCAAGGCCGCCCTCTTCGCCCTCCAGCGCCTGTTCGACGAAGGCGCGCGGAAGGCGCCGGTCATGGTCTCGGTGACCATCACCGACCGCAGCGGACGCACGCTCTCGGGCCAGACGGTGGAGGCCTTCTGGGCCTCCGTCAGCCACGCGCCGCTGTTCAGCGTGGGCCTCAACTGCGCCCTGGGCGCGAAGGAGATGAAGCCCTACGTCGAGGAGCTGTCCCAGCTCGCCCCCGTCTTCTTCTCCTGCTACCCCAACGCGGGCCTGCCCAATGCCTTCGGGGGCTTCGACGAGACGCCGGAGAGGATGGCCGCCGACCTGCGCTCGTTCGCCGAGCGCGGGTGGGTGAACGTGGTGGGCGGCTGCTGCGGGACCACGCCCGAGCACGTCCGCGCCATCGCCCGGGCCGTGCAGGGGCTCGCGCCGCGCGTGCCCCCGGCGCCCGTGCCCCTGACGCGCTTCAGCGGCCTGGAGGCCTTCACCATCCGCCCGGACACGAACTTCGTCAACGTGGGCGAGCGGACGAACGTCACGGGGTCGCCGCGCTTCGCCCGGCTCGTGCTCGAGGGCCGGTACGAGGACGCCCTGGCCGTGGCCCGCCAGCAGGTGGAGGGCGGGGCGCAGATCATCGACGTCAACATGGACGAGGGGATGCTCGACTCCGAGAAGGCCATGACGACCTTCTTGAACCTCATCGCCGCCGAGCCCGACATCGCGCGCGTGCCGGTGATGATCGACAGCTCGAAGTGGAGCGTGATCGAGGCCGGCCTCAAATGCGTCCAGGGCAAGAGCATCGTCAACTCGATCAGCCTCAAGGAGGGCGAGGAGTCGTTCCGCCGCCAGGCCCGGCTGGTGCGCCGCTACGGCGCCGGGGTGGTGGTGATGGCCTTCGACGAGGACGGCCAGGCCACCACCACCGAGCGCAGGGTCGCGATCTGTGCGCGCGCCCACCGCATCCTGACCGGGGAGATCGGCTTCCCGCCCGAGGACGTCATCTTCGACCCCAACATCCTCACCGTGGCCACCGGGATGGAGGAGCACGACGACTACGCGGTCTCGTTCCTGGAGGCCACGCGGCGGATCAAGGCCGCCCTGCCCGGCAGCAAGGTCAGCGGGGGAGTGAGCAACATCTCCTTCTCCTTCCGCGGCAACAAGGCGGTGCGCGAAGCCATGCACTCGGCCTTCCTCTACCACGCGATCCGGGCCGGGCTCGACATGGGCATCGTGAACGCCGGCCAGCTCGAGGTGTACGAGGAGATCCCGAAGGACCTG
Source organism: Vicinamibacteria bacterium (assembly GCA_035544515.1). GTDB lineage: Bacteria > Acidobacteriota > Vicinamibacteria > Fen-336 > Fen-336 > DATKEG01. The sequence continues at coordinate 12,793 of DATKEG010000102.1, forward strand.
CGCGAGCTGGTCGAGGACGTCCTGCTCAACCGGCGGCCGGACGCCACCGAGCGGCTGGTGGCGTTCGCGGAGACGGTGCGGCAGAAGGACCGCGTGCCGGCCGTGGAGGGCGCCTGGCGCCAGGGCACGGTGGAGGAGCGCCTGGGCCACGCGCTGGTCAACGGCATCGTGGAGCACATCGAGGCGGACACCGAGGAGGCGCGGCGGAAGTACGCGCGTCCGCTCGCCGTCATCGAGGGTCCGCTCATGGACGCCATGAACGTGGTGGGCGACCTGTTCGGCTCGGGCCGGATGTTCCTGCCCCAGGTGGTCAAGAGCGCCCGCGTCATGAAGAAGGCCGTGGCCCATCTCACGCCGTTCCTGGAGGCGGAGAAGAAGGCGGCGGGCGGACCGCGCGCCGCCGCGCGCATCGTGATGGCCACCGTGAAGGGCGACGTCCACGACATCGGCAAGAACATCGTGGGCGTGGTGCTGGCCTGCAACAACTACGAGATCGTGGACCTCGGGGTGATGGTGCCGGCGGACGCCATCCTGCGCGCCGCGCGCGACCAGGGCGCGGACATGGTCGGGCTCTCGGGGCTCATCACGCCGTCGCTCGAGGAGATGGTTCACGTGGCGAAGGAGATGGAGCGGGAGGGCTTCCACGTCCCCCTCCTCATCGGCGGCGCCACCACCAGCCGCGCCCACACCGCGGTCAAGATCGCTCCCGCCTACTCCTCTCCGGTCGTGCACGTGCTCGACGCCTCGCGGGCGGTAGGCGTGGTGGGGCAGCTCAAGAGCGCCGGCCTGCGCGAGGGTTTCGCGGAGGAGAACCGCCGCGAACAGGAGCGGCTGCGCGAGCAGCACCGCGGCAAGGCCGCGGAGCGGGCGCTCCTGCCGCTGGCGGAGGCGCGCCGGCGACGCACGCCCCTGGACTGGGCGAGCTACGCGCCGCCGCGCCCGTCGTTCACGGGCACGCGCGTGCTGGCGCCCGTGCCCCTCGGGGAGATCGTGCCCTTCGTCGACTGGTCGCCGTTCTTCGCGGTCTGGGAGCTGCCCGGCACCTATCCGCGGATCTTCGAGAGCCCCACCCGCGGGGCCGAGGCGCGCAAGCTCTTCGACGACGCGCAGCGGCTGCTCGAGACGATCGTGCGCGAGCGGCGGTTCACCGCCCGCGCGGTCTTCGGCCTCTTCCCCGCCAACGCCGTGGGCGACGACATCGAGTTGTACGGCGGCGAGGACCGCAAGCGCCCGCTGGCCATCCTGCACACCCTGCGCCAGCAGACCGCGCGTCCGGAGGGCCTGCCCCATCAGGCGCTCTCCGATTTCGTGGCCCCCCTGGAGAGCGGGGTGGCGGACTACCTGGGCGGCTTCGCCGTGACCGCCGGCCACGGCGTCGACGAGCTCGTCGCGCAGTTCGAGCGCGACCACGACGACTACCACGCGATCATGGCCAAGGCGCTGGCCGACCGCCTGGCGGAGGCGCTGGCGGAGAAGGTCCACAAGCTCGCGCGCGAGGAATGGGGTTTCGGGCGCGGCGAGGGTCTCGGCCCCGAGGACCTCATCAAGGAGCGCTACCGCGGCATCCGGCCCGCGCCGGGCTACCCGGCGTGCCCGGACCATTCCGAGAAGCGCGTCCTCTTCGACCTCCTCCGCGTGGAGGAGGCGACCGGCATCCACCTCACCGAGAGCTTCGCGATGACGCCACCGGCTTCGGTGAGCGGGCTCCTGTTCTCCCACGCGCAGGCGCGCTACTTCACCGTGGGTCCGCTCGGCCGCGACCAGGTGCTCGACTACCAGCGCCGCAAGGGGCTCGCACTGGCCGAGGTGGAGCGGTGGCTGTCCCCGAACCTCGCCTACGACCCGCAGGAGGTCTCGGCGCCGCCCGTGACGGAGACGGCCCGGGCCTGATCCGGCGCGGACCTGGCACTCTTCTTGCTCGTCTTTTCCCTGTTGGGGCTCTGCCCGGCGACGGCGCGCTGCCCTGACGAGGAGGCATGCATGATTCTTCGTAAAATGTTGGCCGTCACGGCTGTCCTCGGCCTCGCGGGACTGCCCGCGTCCGCCGATACGCTCATCCTCAACGACGGCAGCCGCCTGCGCGGAACCCTGATCTCCATGAACCGGCAGGTCGTCGTCTTCGACGAGGACGTAGGGACGAACCAGCGGAACCGCACGCGGCGCGTGCGCGTGCAGCGGGACCGCGTGGATGCCGTCGACTTCACCGACAACCACTTCCTGCAGAGCGACAATTCCCGGTCGGACGACTCCTGGTCGAGCGACACCGGCGGCTCCTACGGCAACCTGCGCCAGCGGACCGTCGCGGTGTACGCCGACCGCCCGTGGACCGACACCGGCATCAACGTGCGGGCGGGCGACATGATCCGTTTCGCCCCCACCGGCGTCATCCAGTGGGGCCCGGGCCGGCAGGACGGCCCCGCCGGCGAGGAGAACTCGCCCTACAACGGCAGCCGTCCCATCCCGAACTCCGCGGGCGGAGCGCTGATCGGCCGCATCGGAACGGGGTCGGGTGACATGTTCTACATCGGTGGCGACCGCGGCACGTTCCGTGCCCGGACCTCGGGCCGTCTCTACCTCGGGGTCAACGACGACTACCTGCAGGACAACTCGGGCCAGTTCCGCGTGCTGGTCGAACACCAGTAAGGGAAGACACGGCGGAATCCGTAGCAGGGGCGCGGGGAGCCCGTTTTCTCCGCGCCCCGTCTTTCCGGGCGCGGTGCTGAATCTGGCTCGCGTCCTGCGTTGCTTGACCTGGCGTCGCGTTTCGGGGTGCTAATCTGGCGTCCGACGCCCGCAGCGGAGCGTTTCCTCGCGGCGCGCCGGGGTGGGTTCATCCCGCCCGGCGCGTTCGACGACGATCAACGCGGAGCGGAGGGCGTCGCATCCGTAATAACGAAATGAAACTGGAGCTCCGGTATCCCGCCACCCCGGAGAACGCGTTCGACCACGCGCAACTCGCGGTCGAGGTCGCCTGGGAGGAGTTCGGCCTCGCCCTCGACTACACGCCGGGCAGCCTCGAGTCGGTGGACGCGCAGGTGGACAGCCTCCGCGAAGAGGGCCTGACGGGAGAGGACGCCGCCGAGGCCCTCTTCGTCCTCGGCTGCTACGTCGGCGAGGTGATGGCGCGCGCGCTGGGCGGGCAGTGGGTGGCCACCGCGCGCTCTGCGCTCGCCGGCATCTCGCCCTGGCCCATGGTGGTGGTTCTTCCCGGCGGCTCCGCCTGGGACCCCGTCGGGAAGGTCTACAAGCGCCTGGAGCTGGGCGACTCGGAGTACCTTCCCGCCTTCTTCGCCGCCGCCGCCGCCGTGCGGCCGCGTTGAGCGAAGACGAGCCGCCGGTCGCGGTCCCGCTCACCGGCGAGCTCGACCTGCACGCATTCTCCCCGCGCGACATCCCCTCGGTGGTGGAGGAGTACGTGCGGGCGTGCGCGAAGGCGGGGCTCACGCGGCTGCGCCTCGTACACGGGCGCGGGAAGGGCGTGCAGCGTGCGGTGGTGCGGGGCGTGCTCGCGCGGATGCCGCTCGTGGAGGCGTTCGAGGACGCGCCCGCGCTCTCCGGCGGCTGGGGGGCGACGGTCGTCCACCTGCGCGCCGAAGAAATCGACGCACCCTGAAACAGGCTGCAGGCGCTCGTTCCAGTGGGCCGGGCCCACGCGGCCCAACGCGGGCGCGAGCGAAATCACTCTTGACACCCGGGACCGCGCTCTTTACATTCACACGTCGCCACCAGGACGCAGTCGCAGGGATGTCCGACGCCCGTAGTGGACGCTTCCACTTCGGGACGGGCGGCGCGCATCGAGGGTGTCGCAACACGGACCAGACGCGGCGGTGAGGGCCGTCACCAGGCATGCGCAACTTGAGCTTCGGGTTGTTCGAGGACGGACTCGCCCGCGACAGCCGGATCCTGATGTTCTACTCGTTCGAGACCGAGGAGAACCTCGCCCGCTCGGGCATCCTGCACTACCACGTGGCCGAGAAGCGCTTCCTGGGGCCGCGGCACGACCGCGAGCTGACCGCCGCCGCGCTGGAGTTCCTGCTTCGCACCGGCCGCGTGGCCGCCGCCGCGGACTGAAGCGGCGGCGCACCTTCGCCATGTGGTAGCATCGCGGTTTTGGGCGCGCCCCCGCGCGCTCGCGGGGGGGCGTGCATCATGAAGAACGACGCCGGGGGCCGCGACATCGGGCCGGCCGAGGGCAAGCTCGGCGTCCTCCTGCCCGGGATGGGCGCGGTGGCCACCACGTTCGTGGCCGGGGTGGAAGCCATCCGCCGCGGCCTGTCGAAGCCGATCGGAAGCCTCACCCAGATGGGGACCATCCGTCTGGGCAAGCGCACCGAGAACCGCTCACCGAGCATCGCGGACTTCGTGCCGCTGGCGCGTCTCCAGGACGTCGTGTTCGCCGGTTGGGACGTCTACCGCGACAACGCCTACGAAGCGGCGCGCAAGGCGGGCGTGCTGAGCCCGGAGCACCTGCAGCAGCTGCGGCCCTTCCTGGAGACCGTACGGCCGTGGCCGGCGGTGTTCGATCCGTCCTACGTGAAGAAGCTCAGCGGCGAGAACGTCAAGAAGGGCGCGAACAAGCGCGACCTCGCCGAGCAGCTGCGGGCCGACATCGAGGGCTTCCGCAAGGAGCAGAAGCTGTCCCGGCTGGTCATGGTCTGGTGCGGGTCCACCGAGGTGTACCTCGAGGCGGGCGAGGTGCACTCGACCATCGAGCGGTTCGAGCGCGGCCTGGAAGAGAGCCACCCCGACATCCCGCCCTCGATGATCTACGCGTACGCCGCGATCAAGGCCGGCATCCCCTACGCCAACGGCGCGCCCAACCTCTCCGCGGACGTCCCCGCCCTCGTGGAGCTGGCGCGCCGCAACGGCGTGCCCATCGGCGGCAAGGACTTCAAGACCGGCCAGACCCTCATGAAGACCATCCTCGCCCCCGGATTCAAGGCGCGGCTGCTGGGGCTGGAAGGCTGGTTCTCGACCAACATCCTCGGCAACCGCGACGGGGAGGTGCTGGAGGACCCGGAGTCGTTCAAGACCAAGGAGGTCTCGAAGCTCGGCGTCCTGGAGCACATCCTCCAGCCGCACCTCTATCCCGACCTCTACGGCCACATGCACCACGCGGTGCGGATCAACTACTACCCGCCGCGCGGCGACAACAAGGAGGGCTGGGACGCGATCGACATCTTCGGCTGGATGGGCTACCCGATGCAGATCAAGGTGGACTTCCTCTGCCGGGACTCCATCCTGGCCGCGCCGCTCGTCCTCGACCTCGCGCTCTTCTTCGACCTGGCCGCGCGCTCGGGCCTGAGCGGCATCCAGGAGTGGCTCTCCTTCTACTTCAAGAGCCCCATGACCGCTCCCGGCCTCTATCCCGAACACGACCTGTTCATCCAGCTCATGAAGCTCAAGAACACGCTGCGGCACCTCCGGGGCGAAGAGCTGATCACCCATCTCGGGCTCGAGTACTACGACTAGCGAGGGAGGCGGCATGGATGCCTTGGTGGCCGGGACGAGGCTGAAAGAGGTCGCGACGCGGGAGATCGTGTACCAGGGCTGCAGCGTCGTGCACTCCGACGCCACCGGCCTCGTCATCGAGGTGCAGCGCACGCTGTCGGAAGGCGGCAACATCGAGACGGTGGTCAGCCAGATCCTCCTGCCCTGGTCGAGCGTCAACTACGTCATCCTGGCGGAGCAGCGGACGTAGCCGGCCGTTCGCTCTACGCGCTCCACCTCGCGGCCCTGGGGCTGTGGGCCCTGTGCTGGCTGGGAGGCTTCGCGGCCGTCCTCCGCGCGCGCCGCTCCGGCCGGCCCGAGGACGAGCTTTCCGCTCGCCGCCGCCTCCAGGGCGTGGTGGGGCTCGAGCACGCCGCGCTCGCGGTGGCGCTGGTCTCGGGCGTCCTGCTCATGGACGCGCTCGGACTCGCCCTCGGACAGCACCGCTGGCTGGACCTGAAGCTCGCCCTCGTGGCCTTCCTGGTCGTGCCGCTCGAGGCCATGCACGCCTGGGTCAGCCACGGCTGGATCGCGCGCGGGCTGCGTGAGACCTCCGCCCCGCCCTTCTCACGCGACCTCGAACGGGGGATCGGGATGGACGACATGGTGCGGACGCTGTCGGCCCTGCTGCTCGGCATCGCTTTGCCCCTGCTCGTCTGGCTCTCCTGGCGGGAGCCGTTCTGAAGGTCAGCGGGCCCGGCGCCGCTCCTGTTCGAGCAGGATGGCGGTCAACGTCTTCGCGTCCTTCACCTCGCCGCGGTCGGCCATGGCCCGGGCCTCCGCCAGGCTGACCCAGGCCACCTCGATCCGCTCGTCGGGGTCGGGCCGGGCGGCCACGAGCGTGAGACCCGTGGCGCGGAAGAGGTGCATCACCTCGTCGCAGAACCCGGGCGAGGCGTAGAAGGAGAGCACCTCCTCCACGCGGTCGGCGCGCGCGCCCACTTCCTCCTCCAGCTCCCGCCGTGCGCCCTCTTCCGGCGACTCGCCCGGGTCCTGGCGCCCGGCCGGCACCTCCCAGAGGACGTCGTCCACCGCGTAGCGGTACTGGCGGACGAGCGCGATCCGCTCCCCGTCGTCCACGGCGAGGATCACGACCGAGCCCGAGTGCCGGATCACCTCGCGCCGGGCGCGCACGCCGCCGGGCTCGTCGATCTCGTCCACGTCGAGGGAGAGGACCTTGCCCGAATACACGCGGCGATGGGACAGGACGCGGGCGGCCACGGCTACTCGGTCGGGACCGGGATGTCGTCCCCCCGGACGGTGCCGCCTTCCACGGGCGCCCTCAGGTGCCGCAGACGGGTGGGGCGCGCCTGCGGCGCGGCGGCGGCGCAGGCGGGGACTCGGGGCATGGCACCTCCTCCGTCATGCGGCGCGCCATGATAACGCGAGCGGACCGGGGCCCACGCCCCCGGTGGCGGCCCGGTCCGGAGGAAGCGCCGGCGCCCCGGCCTCAGCCGCGGAGCGTCTCCAGCAACCGGACGAGGTCGCCGGGCAAGGGGCTCTCGAACGACACGCGCTGGCCAGTGGCCGGGTGCGTGAAGGCCAGGCGCGCCGCGTGCAGCGCGGGTCGGTCGAGCCCGGCCAGGGCTTCCCTCAGTCGCGCGCCGGCCGAGGCCGGCAAGCGCCGGCCGCCGTACACCGCGTCGCCGAGCACGGGATGGCCGATCGAGGCCAGGTGCACGCGGATCTGGTGCGTGCGGCCGGTGTGGATGCGAACGTGGAGCAGCGCGACGCCCTCGAGGGCTTCCGCCACCGCGTAGCTGGTGCGCGCGGCGCGGCCGCGGGGTGCGAGGACCGACATCCGCTGGCGGTGCACGGGGTCCCGCCCGATGGCGGCGTCGATCGTGCCGGTGGCACGCCGTGGGCGCCCCAGTACCACGGCCAGGTACTCCTTCTCCACGCCGCGCGCGGCGAACTGCCGGGCCAGGTCCCGGTGGGTCGCGTCGTCCTTGGCCACCACGAGCAGACCGGAGGTGCCGCGGTCGAGCCGGTGCACGATCCCGGGCCGCAGCACGCCCCCGATGCCCGACAGGTCCTTGACCCGGTGCAGCAGGGCGTTGACCAGGGTGCCCGCGGCGGTGCCCGCGCCCGGATGGACAACGAGGCCGGCGGGCTTGTCCACGACCAGGAGGCGCGAGTCCTCGTGGAGGACGCGCAGCGGGATGTCCTCCGGCTGCGGCTCCGCCGCGGCCGGCGGCGGCACCGTCACCTCGACGGATTGACCCACCTTCACCCGCGACGAGGCGCGCGCGGAGCCGCCGTCCACGCGCACGGCGCCCTTCTCGATGAGCGCCTGCAGCCGCGCCCGGCTCAGCGCCGGGAGCTTGACGGCCAGCCAGCGGTCGAGCCGCTCGCCCGCCTCGCCCGCCTCGACCGTGAGGACCGTGGGGGTCACGCTAGGTTACGGCTGGCGTCACCCGCAGCTTCTTGTTCATGTACGGGTACACGAGGACGACGGTCAGGACGATGAGGATGGAGATGAACTGCGAGGTGGAGAGCCAGCCGCCGAGGACCGTGCCGCGCGCCGCGTCGCCGCGGTAGAACTCGATGACGAAGCGCGCGACGGCGTACAGGAGGGCGTATACGAGCGCGATCTGGCCGTGGAACTGCTTGCGGCGGCCGAGCCAGAGGAGCAGCCCGAAGATCAGCAGCGTGGCCCCCGCCTCGTAGAGCTGCGTGGGGTGGAGCGCGACGTCGAGCGGCGTGCCCACGGTCCGCGTCGTGTAGATGTCCCTGAACGTGACCGCCCAGGGCACGTCGGTGGGCCGGCCGTAGCAGCAGCCGGCGGCGAAACAGCCCATGCGCCCCACGGCCTGACCCAGCGCCACGCCCGGCGCGAGCACGTCCGCGGTGGGCCACGCGGGCAGCCCGTGCCGGCGCGCGTACCACCACGCGACCGGCAAGGCCCCGATCAGGCCGCCGTAGAAGACCCCGCCGCTCTGGACGAGGGAGAAGAGCTCCCCCGGGTTGCGCGAGTAGAACGGCCACTCGACCAGGAGCAGCAGCAGCTTCGCGCCGAGCAGGCCGCCGATCAACACGTACACGGCCATGTCGGTGATACGGGTGGCGTCGAGGCCGGCCCGCCTGGCCTGCCGGTTCGCCACCCACAGGCCGGCCAGGAAGGCCAGGGCGAGCAGCACGCCATACGTGTGCAGGGTGAGCGGACCGATCGTGCGGCCGAACAGCTCGAAGGCGGGAAGCGTGAAGAGCCGCGAGTACATCTAGTCGCCTCCGGGCGTGGCCGCGGGCACGCCCGCCCCCGACCGCACGCCGCGGCCGGAGGTGGCGCGCGCGTCCGCGGCCGGCTGCGGATGCAGGATCATGTCGAGCACGAGCAGGACGACGCCCACGGTGATGGCCGCGTCCGCGACGTTGAAGGCCGGCCAGTGATGGGGGCCCCAGTGCGCGTCCACGAAGTCGATGACGTAGCCGAGCCGCATGCGGTCGAAGAGGTTCCCGACGGCGCCGCCCATGATCAGGGCCAGCGCGGTCCTGGGCAGCCGGCTCTCCGGGGGCAGCCGCCAGGCGTAGAGCCCGATCGCGGCCAGGGCGGCCAGGCTGAGGACGGAGAAGAACGCCGCCTGGAAGGGCAGGTCGGCGTCGGAGAGGATGCCGAACGCGGCGCCGCGGTTGCGCACGTAGGTGAGCCTCAGGAAGCCGCCGATCACCTCGTGGCTCTCGTGCAGCGACATCGACCGATCCACGAGCAGCTTGGTGGCCTGGTCGAGGACCACGATCGCGGCCATGATCCTCAGGTAAGGGCCGCGCAGGCCCCTGGTCTCGGTCATGGCGCCTCCAGCACGGCCGCGCACCGCTCGCACACGGCGGGATGGGCCTTGAGCCGGCCCACGTTGGGGGAATAGGTCCAGCACCGCTCGCACTTGCCGCCGGGCGCGCGCGCCACCGACACGGCCAGGGCTCCGTCGTCTTCCTGCAGCTCCACCCGGCTCACGATGAACAGGTTGGCCAGGTTGCCGGGGAACACGCGGCTCGCCTCCTCGTGCGCGCGCAGGGGAGCGAGCGCCGGGGCGCTCCCGCGCACGGCCACGCTCGCCTCCAGGCTGGTCCCGATGAGCTTGGCCGCGCGCGCCTCCTCCAGCGCCTTGGTCACGACCGCGCGCGCGTCGAGCAGCGGCTGCCAGCGCGCGAGCACGAGGTCGTCGGGTCCGGAAGCGGAAGGGAAGTACGAGAAGTGCACCGAGGCCTCCCGCTGGCCGGGCAGCCGCGGCCAGATCTCGTCCGCCGTGAACGGCAGGGCGGGCGCCATGAGCCGCGCCAGGTCCTCGGCGATCCGCAGCAGGATGGTCTGCGCCGAGCGCCGGCGCGGCCCGTCCGCGGCGTCGCAGTACAGCCGGTCCTTGAGCACGTCGAGATAGAAGGCCGAGAGGTCCACCGCGCAGTACTGGATGAGCTGGTGGTAGACGAGGTGGAACTCGTACGACTCGTAGGCGTCGCGCACGCGGCCGACCGTCTCGCGATGCCGGGCCAGGGCGTAGCGGTCCAGCTCGTCGAGGTCCCTCTCCGCCACCGCGTTCGCCACCGGATCGAAATCGAAGAGGTTGGAGAGCAGGTAGCGCAGCGTGTTGCGCACCTTGCGGTACGCCTCCGACACGCGCTGGAGCATCTGCTCCGAGAAGCGCATGTCCTCGCGGTAGTCGACCATGATCGTCCAGAGGCGGACGATCTCCGCGCCGTAGGTGTTGAGGATCTTCTGGAGGTCCACGTCGTTGCCCAGGCTCTTCGAGATCTTGCGGCCGTCGGCGTCGACCGTGAAGCCGTGGGTGACCACCTGCCGGTAGGGCGCTTCGCCGCGGGTGCCGACCCCGATCAGGAGCGAGGAGTGGAACCAGCCGCGGTGCTGGTCGCTGCCCTCGAGGTAGACGTCGGCGGGCCAGCGCAGGCCGGGCCGCCTGGCCAGCACGGCCGCGTGCGACGAGCCCGAGTCGAACCACACGTCGAGGATGTCGCGCTCCTTCTCGAAGTCGCCGCCCGCGCAGTGCGGGCAGCGGAAGCCTTCGGGCAGCAGGGCGGACGCCTCGCGCTCGAACCAGGCGTCGGCGCTCGTGGCCTCGAACACGTCGGCCACGTGCCGCGCGACCTCCGCCGTGAGGACGGCCCCCTGGCAGCCCCGGCAGTAGAAGGCCGGTATGGGCACGCCCCACAGCCGCTGGCGCGAGATGTTCCAGTCCGGGCGCGCGGCAACCATGTTGCGGATGCGCTCCTCGCCCCAGGCGGGAAACCAGCGCACCTTGCCGATCGCCTCCAGCGCGCGCGCGCGCAGCGCGTCCCTGTCGAGGGCGATGAACCACTGCTCGGTGGCGCGGAAGATGACGGGGTTCTTGCACCGCCAGCACGCGGGGTAGGCGTGCGTCTCGCTGCCCGCGTGCAGCAAGGCGCCCTTCTGCCGCAGGTGCTCCACGACCTCCGGGTTGGCGTCGAAGACCCTCCGCCCGGCGAAGCGCTCCACCTCGGGCAGGAAGCGGCCCGCCTCGTCCACCGGGCAGTAGATCTCGAGCCCGTAGCGGACGCCGGTGAGGTAGTCGTCCCAGCCGTGGCCCGGCGCGGTGTGCACCACGCCCGTGCCGGTGTCGAGCGTGACGTAATCGCCCAGCACGCCCGGGGAGTCGCGCTCGATCCAGGGATGGCGGAAGCGCACGCCTTCGAGCGCCGCGCCCTTCACCTCCGCGAGCGGCGGGCCGAGCCGCAGCGGCTCCTCGCGACCCCTGTTCCAGCGCCCCCGCGCCGCCTCGCGCAGCGCGCGCGCCACGAGCACGACGTCCGGCGTTCCTTCGACCGGGTAGAAGCCGTAGTCCGCCTCCGGATGGAAGGCCAGGGCCAGGTTCGCCGGCAGCGTCCACGGCGTGGTCGTCCAGATGACGGCGTGCAGGCGGCGCCCGGCCAGCGGCACCCCGAGGCCGCCGAGCTTCTCGCGCTCCTCCTCGGCCAGGGCGAAGCGGACGTCGATCGAGGGGCTCACGTGCGCCTCGTCGTACTCGACCTCGGCCTCCGCCAGGGCGGTGTGGCACGAGATGCACCAGTGCACCGACTTCTTCGCCTTGTAGACGAGGTCCTTCTCCACGAACGCGGCGAGCTGCCGCACGATCGTGGCCTGGTAGTCGGGTGTCATGGTGAGGTAGGGGTCGTCCCACTCCCCGAGGACGCCGAGCCGCTCGAACTCCTTGCGCTGCGTGCCCAGCCACTTCTCGGCGTACTTCCGGCACTCCCGCCGGAACGCCACCGGCCCCATCTCCTTCTTCTTCGGACCGAGGTCGCGGTCCACCTTCAGCTCGATGGGCAGGCCGTGGCAATCCCAGCCCGGGACGTAGGGCGCGTCGTCGCCGGCGAGCGTGCGGCTGCGGACGATCACGTCCTTCAGGATCTTGTTGAGCGCCGTGCCCAGGTGGATGTGTCCGTTGGCGTAGGGCGGCCCGTCGTGGAGGACGAAGAGCGGCGCCCCCTTCCGCGCCTCGCGGATCCGGGCATAGAGCCCCGTCTGCTTCCATTCCTCGACCCGCCGCGGCTCCGTCTGCGGCAGGTTCGCCTTCATCGGGAAGTCGGTGCGGGGAAGGTTGAGGGTGGCTTTGAGGTCCTGGACGGGGTTCATGTTGTTCAGTCGCCAGAGGACGGCGCGGCCACGCCGCGCGAGAAAGGGCAGGGTAACATAGAATGGGTCGGGCACTCCAACCCGAGGAGCGTGAGCATGTTCCGACGCCGGTGGCCGTTGATCCTCGTCCTCGCCCTGATGCCCCTGGCCTCCTGCACCAGCGGCGGCGAATGCGATCGCTGCGACAGCGACGACGACTGCAAGAGCGGCTTCACGTGCGTGAACTTCGAGGACGGCAGCAAGCGATGCGGCTCGGGCGAGGGCGCGACGACCTGCCGGACGTTCCGGTAGCGCGGACTCCGTTCCGCCTTGGCCCGGCTCGTCGCCGCCCTCGCGATCGCCCTGGCCCTGGGAGGCTGCACGAAGGGCGACGAGTGCGACCGGTGCGACAGCGACGATGACTGCCGCCAGGGCTGGATCTGTGGCGAGCTGACGCCCGTGGACGGGGAATCGGTCGGGAAGCGGTGCGTATCGGGTGTCGGCGAGACGGAGTGCCGCGTCCGCTAGCGGCTCAGCGATCCTGCGGCGCGGGCTCCATGTCGACCGCCAGGTCCTCGCGGCGGGGCCGCGTGGCGGCGGCCACGAGGTACACCACGCTCGCGCCCGCGAGCCCCACCAGGACGGTGTAGAGCGGCCAGACCAGGAGCTGGGGCACCGCCACCACGTAGAGCATCTGCGTCACGCTGCCGGGCGAGAAGCTGCGCGCCGCGCCCGTGAGCGGGTCTTCGAGCCGTACCCAGGCGGACGACAGGTCGTAGTGCGAGCCGAGCTTCCACACGGTGGCGGCCGCGTAGGTGAGGGCCACCCAGCCGCGCGACGCGAGGCCGTAGACCAGGAGCGCCGGAGCCAGCGTGCGGACGCCGCGCCCCTGGTCCCGGAGGCGCAGGGCCAGGAAGGCGCCCACGAGCGGGGCCAACCAGGTCACGCCCACCGCCCACGTCCAACCCTTGGGTGCCGCGGCCTTCTCCAGGGCGAAGCGCACGACCGTGGCCAGGATGCTGACCACGACCGCGGTGGCCAGCGGATGGCCCGCCAGGCGGCGCGCGGCGGAGTCGGGAAGCGCCAGGCCGGCGGTGCCCATGAGCAGGCAGACGGTCGTGATCACGTAATACGGCAGGCTGGCGGAGGCGCTGGCGTGGCCGGCGACGTACGCGGATCCCAGCACGAACGAGCCCGTTGTCTCGGCTTCCCGGTGGCCGGCCGTGTTGAGGGCCAGGACCAGGAACACGACCCCGGCGCCGCTGGCCACGAGGGCCAGGCCGCGGCGCAGGCGCGGCGGCAGCCAGGCCCACCACAAGACCACCGCGGAGACGAGCAGGAATCCGCCGAGCAGGAGCAGGTGCGTGAGGGAGGCGCGCACCCGCGGAGTATAGCGCAGCGCCCCCGCCGGGCAGGGTCCCGGCGCGTGTCATACCGCGGGCACGCGAGGCGTGTGTTGACCCTGCAAGCGGCGGCGACGTAGGCTCCGCCGGTGACGCCCGGATCGCGCGATCAGGCCATGTCCGAGGCGGACGCGGCCACCCGCGGCAGCGGTATCAAGCTCGCGGCGGAGCTCTCCGGCCGCCTGCTGAGCCTGGCCACGTCGTTCCTGCTCGCCGTCGGCCTCGGTGTCGAGCGGTTCGGAGTGTTCGCGGCCGCCTCCGGCATCGCGGTGATACTGGCCGAGGCGGCCGATCTCGGCCTCCAGGGCACGGCCGTAAGGGCCCTGGTCGCCCGGACCCTGGGTCTCCGGTCGATGCTGAGGGCCAAGGCCATCCTGACCGCCGGGGTGACCCTCGCCGCCCTCGTCCTGCTCGCCGCGGGGCCGGCCCTGACCACGCTGCCGCGGGGCCTCGCGCCGGCGCTTTTGGCGCCGCTCGTGTTCTACTACACGCTGGCCGGGTGGACGGAGCTGCTCGGGGTCGCCCTCCGCGCGCGGGGGCGCCGCGCGGAGGAGGCCGGCGTGATCCTGGCCCTCCGGGCGGGGGGCCTGGTGGCCGTCGTGGTGGCGTTCGAGGCAGGCGCGGGGCTCGCGGGGATGGCGTGGGCACACGCCCTCTCGACGGTACCGGCGCTCCTCGTGTCCACGGCGCTGGCCCGCCGCGCGTACGCGGCCGGCGAGGCCGGCCTGCCGCAGCCGTCGCCGCGGGCCGTTCTCGGCATCGCCTGGCCGCTCGCCGTCAACGGCGGCCTCGCCCTGTTGAGCCTGCGTCTCGAGCTGCTGGCCGTGTACTTCGTGCGCGGCGCCATCGAGGCCGGCCTGTTCGGGGCGGCGCTCAAGGTGGTGGAGTCTCTCAACGGCATCCCCAGCGCGGTGGCCGCCGGGGCCATGCCCTCGTTGACGCGCGAGGCGCTGCACGCGCTGGGCGCCGTGCGCGAGCGGGTGGCCGCGATGATGGCGCTGCTCGCCGTCCCGGGGGCGGCCGGCCTCTTCCTCATGGCCGGCGGCGTCGTCTCGCTCCTGGGCACGGGTTACGCGGACGCGGCCGTCCCCCTGCGGGTGCTGGCGCTCTCCCTGGTGCCGCTGTTCATGAACACCGTGCTCCTGCATGCGCTGATCGCGGCGGGCCACGCCCTCACGCTGCCGCGCCTGACCGCGATGCGCGTGGGGATGGCGGCGGTCCTGGCCCTCCTCTTGATACGGCCGTTCGGGGCCACGGGCGCCGCCGTCGGGTTCCTGGTCTCCGAGATCCTCCTCATGTCGCTGGCCGCGCGCGCGTGCGTGGCCGCGGGCTTCCCGGTGCCGCTCTCGGGCCCGCTCGCCCGCGCCGCGGCCCTGTCCGTGCCCATGGCGGCGGTGGTGGCGGCGGCCGGGCGTGGGCTGGGCCTGTCCGTCGGCCTGGGCGTCGCGACCTACACCGCGACGCTCGCGGCCACCTGGCGGGTCAGGCCCGAGCTGGTGCCGTTCCTGCCCCGGAGCGCGCGCGGGCTGGCCGAATGAGCGAGACGCGCCCGGACCTGCAGGTCGGCGACTGGGTCGGCTGGTGCTGCTCCTACTGCGCCGCGCCGCTGCGCCCGCTCGCCGCGGGGCTCTTGTGCGTGGAGGAGCAACGCTGGTTCGCCACGCAGGACGGCGTGCACCGGCTGCTGCCCGAGGAGAGGCGGCGCGAGATCCGTCCGTTCCTCGAGCTGTACCAGCGCGTGCGCCGCGACGACGGGTGGCGGGCCGAGGTGTGCGCCGCCCGCGGCACGCCGCTCGACGCCGCGCTGGCCCTGGCCGAGCCTCACCTCGGGCCGGGTCCCTGGAAGGTGCTCGAAGCCGGCGGGGGCTGCTGTTGGGCCAGCGTGCGGCTTTTGGCGCGCGGCCACCAGGTCGCCGCCGTGGACGTGAACCTGGACCCGGACGACGGGCTCCTCGCCGCGAACCGATCGCTGCCCATGCCCGAGGCCCTGCCGCGCGCGGAGGCGGAGATGGACGCGCTGCCGCTCGAGGCCGGCGCCTTCGACCTGGTGATGGCGGTGGGCTCGCTGCACGGCGTGCCGCGCCTCCTGCGGACGCTGGTCGAGCTGCGGCGCGTGACCCGCCGCGGCGGCGCGCTGCTCGTGTTCGACTCGCCCGTCTTCCGCCGGCGTCCCGACGGCGAGGCCATGGTGGCCGAACGGATGCGCCGGCACGCGCGCCGGTACCCGCCGGGGCTGCCGCGCGAGAGCGAGCCCTCGTATCTCGTCCTGGGCGAGCTGCGGGAGCTGTTCGCCGGCTCGGGCTGGCGTCTGGACGTCCACGGCTGGCCGGTATGGTGGCGCGAGCGGCTCGGCGACGCGGCCGAGCGGGGCCGCGGCCGCCCGCGCCCCGCCCGGCTGCCCATCCTGTTCGCCCTGCGTGATGGCTGAGCCCGGCACCGAGGCCGCCGGCCCTTCGACCCTCGTCCTCCGCCACGCGTTCCAGGAGCGCCTGCGCGCGCGGTTCCGTCCCGGCGCGCGCGTGCTGAACCTCGGATGCGGCTCCGGCGCCGACGCGCTCCTGCTGGCCGGGCAGGGCGTGAGCGTGCTCGGTTTCGACCTGCGGGAGGCGGCGTTGCACCAGGCGCGCCGCCGCGCCCTGGCCGCGGGGCTGGCGTCGCGCGCGCGTTTCGAGCTCCGGGCGCCGCACGCCCTGCGCCTGGAGGACGGCGTCTTCGACGGCGCCTTCTCCGGGGTCGGCGTGCTCGAGCGCGCCGACCTGCCCCCGCTCGGACGGGCCCTGGCGGTGGCGTTGCGGGAGGATGCGCCGGTGGTGCTGAGCCTGCCCGCGCCGCGTCCCGCGGCCGCGCGGTATCGCGCGCGCGAACGGGACGAGCGGCTGCTCGGGCCCGGGTTCGCCTGGTCGCGCGGGCTGGGGCTCGGCATCCTGGTTCCGGGCCGAGCGCGCGAGAGCTGGGCGGCACGGCATCCGCACGTCTTCGCCGCCCTCGCCGCCCTGGAAAGCCTGGTGCGCGAATGGCCGGTGGTGCGCGATCTGGGCGACTACCTCGTGCTGGAGGGCGCGCGCCGGTGAGCGGGCTCCCCGCGGCCGTGCGCGCATGAGGGCCGCCGCGCGCCGTCTCGTCTTGCGCAACGCGCGGCTCAGCGACGCGCACAGGGGGACGCTGGCCGACGTCGCTCTCGCCGCCGGGCGCGTCGCCGCCGTGGAGCCGCCGGGGACGATCGCCGCCCAGGACGCCGAAGCGGACCTCGAAGGGCGGCTGCTGCTGCCCGGGTTCGTCAACGCCCACGACCACCTGGACTTCTCCACGCTGCCCGCCCTGTCGTCGGGCCTCTACCGGAACGCCTATGAATGGACGGTGGCGCTCGCGGAGCGGCAGGCGGAGGCGGCCGTGCAGGCCGCCCTGGCCGTGCCCGTGGCGGACCGTCTGTTCCTCGGCGGTCTGCGCAACCTGCTGGCCGGGGCCACGGCGGTCGTCCATCACCACGCCTTCCACCGGTCGCTGGCGCGCCCCGACTTCCCGGTGCGCGTCCTCGCGCGCTACCAGTTCGCGCACTCGCCCGGGCTCACGCGCGAGTTGCGCCGCACGTACCGCACCACCGACCGCCGCATTCCCTGGTTCATCCACGTGGGCGAGGGCACGGACGAACGCTCGCGCGGCGAGGTCGACCTCCTCGCGAGGGAGAACCTGCTCCGCCAGAACACGGTCATGATCCACGCCATCGCCTTGCCCGCCGAGGCGCTCCCGGCGGTCGCCGCGGCTCGCGCCTCGGTCGTATGGTGCCCGGAGGCCAACCGGCGGCTCTATGGCGCCACGGCGAACGTGGAGGCCCTGCGCGCCGCGGGCGTGCGCGTGGGGCTGGGCAGCGACGGTCCCGTGAGCGGCGCGGGCGACGCGCTCTCGAACCTGGCCGCGGCGCGGGCCGAGGGCGTCATGAGCGACGCGCAACTGCTCACGCTGGCCACCCTCGACTCGGCCGAGGTCGCCCGGCTGCCCGTGGGTGGCGTGCGCGTGGGAGACGTCGCCGACCTCCTGGTCGCCGACTCCTCCGAGCGGCTGCTCGCGGGACGCCGGTCGGCCGTGGCGCTGGTGTTGATCGCGGGACGGCCTCGCTACGGGCACGACGGCCTGATGCGGGCGCTGGACCGCGGGAGCGTCCCGCTGCGCGTGGACGGCGAGCCGCGGTGCCTCGACGCGCCGACGGGTCGCCGCGCGTCCGCGCTGTGGCGCGCCCATCCCGGGGCGCGGCTGTCGGAGTGGGCGGCCGGAGTGGACCCGGCGGGGGCGGCGGTGTGAACGGAGGCGGGATGCGAATGCGCGTGGCGATGGTCCTCGTCGTCCTCGGCGCCGCCGGCGCGGCCTCACCCGCGCTGGCCATCCCCGGGCTCGCCCGCCGTTACGGCGTCGCCTGCGACTACTGCCATCAGGGCTACCCCAAGCTCAACCCCATGGGCCAGCGGTTCAAGGAGCGCGGGTTGCGCATGGCGCAGGAGGACCCGTTCGTGACCGGGGACTGGCTACGGTCCGTGCCCGTCTCGGTCCGGGGCTGGGCCACGCGCTCCCTGGTCGAGGGCGCGTCCGATTCCAGCTCCGGCGTGGCCAAGCCGATCACGGCCGGCAGCCTCGGCCGGCGGCTGTCGTATTGGGCCGACTACGAGCTGCTCGTGCGCCAGGGCGACGACACGTTCGAAGGGGCCGTGGACAACGCGTGGGCGCAGGTGGAGGTGGTGACCGGCGGACGGCTCTACGCGAAGGTGGGCCGGTTCGAGCTGGACCTGCCCTTCTCGCGGGCCCGTTCGCCGCACCTGTTTCCCTACGAGATCTACCTCGAGAACCCCGGCCTGGAGTTCGACGCCATCGGGCTGTCGCAGGACGGGCTCGAGCTCGGCGGAGGGCTGCCCGGCGACGTGCGGTGGTCCGCGGCGGTGGTGGCCGGCCGCGACCCGCCCCGGGCGGGCGACCTCAGCCGCGAGACGGAGCGCTTCGACGCGAACCTCTTCCTTCGCGCGAGCAAGCGCCTGAGCCAGCACCGGCTGGGCGGCTTCGCCTACGTCGCGCGCAACACGCTGGCCTCGAGCCCGGCCATCGTCTGGGACGACGGCATCCTGCGCGTGGGCGGGGACGTCAGCCTCTGGTTCCAGCGGCTCAACCTGTACGGCGTCTTCCTCTACGGGCGCAACAACAACCCGCTGGCCACGCCCTCACGACCGCGTGGCACGAGCCAGCGGGCGACCATGGCCGGCGGGTTCCTGCAGGGCGACTATCACTGGGGCGACCGCGTGGTGCTGACGCTGCGCACCGAAGCCATCCACCGGCCACCGCCCGGTACGGTGGGGCCGCGCGAGACCTTCACCAGCGTCTATCCCGGGGCGCAGCTCTTCCTGCGCGAGCGGTTCAAGCTGTCGTTCGAGTACGGCCTGCACGACCAGGGCCGCCGCAACCGCGGCGCCGTCCAGGCCGAGGTCGCGTTCTAGAGCGTCGCCCGCGGGCACGGAGCGTCGGCCCTCGCCGCCGTAGGGCGTGAGCAGATCCTTGGCGGGCAGGCTATAATCCGGCTCTTCGATGCACGACCTTATCGACCTGCTTCAGGCCATGGCCGGCAAGAAGGGGGACGTCGAGAACCCTCTCGAGCTGTTCCTCGAGATGGCCCAGCGCGTCGTCAAGCACGCCAGCGCGGAGTTCGGTACGAAACCGGACGAGGTCGCCATCCTCATCGTCACCGCCGACGGCAACCACCTTCGCTTCGCCGCCCCGCGCAGGTTCGCCGACCTCGGAACGATCCCCATGACCAAGCGCGACTCGATCGCGGTGGCCGTCCTCGGCAAGAAGTCCGGCGAGGCCATGAACAACGTGCCCCAGATCAAGCACGTCTCGTTCTTCGAGAGCATCAAGCTGCGCGACCGCGTGGCGCCCATCCAGAAGATGATCACGGTGCCGATCGTGCACGACGGCACCGCCGTCGGGGTGGCCCAGATCAGCCGCAAGGGCGAGAGCCCCGCGGACGCCGGCCCCGACTTCACGCCCGCCGACGTCAAGCGCGCGGAGCAGCTCTTCTCGGCGGTCGCCCCCTACCTGTCCGCTGCGCGGCCGGACAAGTTCTAGCGCGAGTCTACCGCACGGTCGAGCCGACTGAACTCACGCCAACCGGTGCTCGTCGGCTTGTTCGCGACGGCGCACCGGCGCGCGCGCGATCCTTGCGCTCCGTCCCCCATGCCTCTGTCCGCGGTCGTCCGTCGTCAGTCTTGATCGACTCTGGCCCGCGCTACTCGCCCGCGTAGCGGACGAAGCCCGTGTCGTCGGCCACGAAGCCGCGTTGGCCCATGGCCAGCGGGGTGGCCACGACCTCGAAGCCGTCGGGCTCCACCGTCATGTCGAAGCGGTACCCGGCGTGCTCGAAGGCGTCCCCGGACGGCACCTGGCGGGGCAGGACCTGCTGGAACGTGCCGTATTTCCCCGTCCGCTGACGGTGCAAGGCCTGGTAGTGGATGACGTTGAGCAGCACGAAGACGCCGCGGCGCTCGGCGGGTGTCACGTCGCGGGGGAACTTCTCCCGCGGACGGAAGCGCCGGTTCGTGCCGAATGAGCTGTTGCTGCTGCTTCCCCGGTCGCTCCGGTACCCCTCGGCGGCGCGTTCACCGGCCTCCCGGCCGTCCACCTGCGGCGGCTCGCGCTCGAACATCTCGGCGACGGCGTCGCGCGCCGGGGGCCCTGTGGCCGGGGGCGGCACGGCGGTGGGCGTGGTACCCGCCGGGGCCACTCTGGCGCCGGCCGCCGCGGCGGTGGTGGCGCCCGACGGCGCCGTTCGGCCGCTCGTGGGTCGGGGCGCGGACGCGGCGGGGGCCGACGTCGCCGGCGCC
>DATKEG010000103.1:0-31399 GCA_035544515.1 Vicinamibacteria bacterium
CCTCCAGCGCGGCCACGCGCGCCTCCAGGTCCGGTGCGGCGGCCGCCTCGGGCGCGCGGCGCAGATCGGCGATCACCTCGGCCGTGAGCTGGCGGATCCGGGCGTCATCCATGGGTCAGCCCGTCATCTCGACGGCGTCGATGACGCCCACCACGGCGGCATCCACGGCCGCCAGGCCGCGGTCGAGGGCGGCCATGGCCGCCTTGCCGTCGAGCACGAGCAGCACGCGGTCGCCCTTCCCGGCGTCCACCGCGTCGATGGCGATCACGCTCGCTCCCCGCGGGCCGCCCTCGAGGTCGAGGGGCTGCACGAGCAGCAGCTTCGTGCCCTCGAGCTTCCGGTTCTTCTGGGTCGAGACGACGTTCCCGACCACCCTGCCGATCACCATCTCAGACGTTCCAGTGATCGACGATGCCCACGATCGCCGCATCGGTCGGGACCTCGTCCGGCAGGAAGGGCAGCGCCGCCTCGCGCCCGCGTACGTAGAAGACGTGCTCTCCGGCGCCCGCGCCCACGGAGTCCACCGCCACCAGCGGCCGGCCGGAAGGGCGGCCGTCCGTGCGCAGCGGCTGGATGAGGAGGAGCTTGGTCGCGCGCAGGCCGGGGTCCTTCTGCGAGGCCACCACCGTGCCGACCACCCTGGCCAGGATCACTCCTTCACCTCGACGGTGTCCACCACGCCGACGATGGCGGCGTCCACCGGGCAGTCCTTGAGGCCGGCGGCCATGCGCGCGGACGAGCCGCTCACCACCAGCACGCGGTCGCGCGGCCCGGCGTCCACCGTGTCCACCGCGACCACGTAACCGGCCTCGTCGTTGCCGTGCGGGTCGATGGTGCGGACGATGAGGAGCTTCGCGCCCACCAGGCGCTCGTCCTTCCTGGTGGCCACCACCGTGCCGACGACGCGGGCGAGGATCATGGGTTCGCGCGGGCGGGACGACCCTTCACGCGCGGCCTCAGCGCGCGGCCGCGGCGGCCTTGCCGATGGGGAGGACGTCTTCGAGGTTCCCGTGCGGGCGCGGGATGACGTGCACGGAAACCAGCTCGCCCACGCGGCGGGCGGCGGCCGCGCCGGCGTCGGTGGCGGCCTTGACCGCGGCCACGTCGCCGCGCACGAGCGCGGTCACGTAGCCCGACCCGATCTTCTCGTAGCCCACGAGCGTGACCTTGGCCGCTTTCACCATGGCGTCGGCGGCCTCGATCATGGCCACCAGGCCCCGGGTCTCGATCATGCCCAGCGCTTCACCCATGCTGCCTGCCTCCCGCGCCACGGCGCGTGTGTGCCGGTTTGTCCGAGCCTCAGACTCTGAACCGTGCCGCGCGCCGAGTCAAGCTAGGGCGTCCGGAAACGCTCGACGGCCTCGGTCACCAGGCGCACCAGCTCCGCGCGCGAGAGCACCACGCTGTCGGCCGGCGTGGGCGGCCGCGGGGGGGCGGCCGCGAGGCCGCCGGGCGCGCAGACCGGCTCGGGATAGCCGGCGGCCCCCCGCATCTCGACCAGCCGGGCCACGTCGGCGGCGGGCAGCAGGTTCGTGACCCCGAGCAGCCGCGTGATCAGCGTGATGCGGGCGACCTGCTCGAGCGCCTCCATCCGCTCCCAGGCGCGGTAGAGGCTGTCGCCGACCGTGAGCGCGCCGTGGTTGGCCATGAGCAGCGCCTGCGCCTGACAGGCCGCGGCCCCCACGTTGTCGGCCAGCTCGTTGGTGGAGGGTGTGCCGTAGGGAACGACCGGGACCTTCCCCAGGGTGACCACCGCCTCGGCGATGAGGGGTTGGTCGAGCGCGATGCCGGCCACCGCGAAGCCGGTCGCCACCGGCGGGTGGGCGTGCACGACCGCGGCCGCGTCCGGGCGGCGGCGGTAGACGGCCGTGTGCATCAGGACCTCGGTCGAGGCGCGTTGCCCGTCCACCGGCCGGCCCGACAGGTCGGTCCGGACGATCATCTCCGGCGTGAGGAATCCCTTGCACACCCCGGGCGGCGTCACGAGCAGGGCGTCGCCCTGGCGGACGGAGACGTTGCCCTCGTTGCCGCTGATCAGGCCACGCGCGTAGAGCCGCCGGCCCACCTCCACGATCTCGCCCCGGGCCTGGTCCTCGCGCACCATCACGGATTGGGCTGGAGCAGGAGCGCCCGGTCCCGGCAGGTGGTCGAGCAGAAGTGCTCCTCGCGGCCGTGGACCAGGGCCACGAGCGCGCGCTCGCGGGGCAGGAACGTGTTGCAGACGCGGTCGCGCACCAGGGCCGAGGCCGGTACCGCCGGCTCGCCGCGCATCCCGGCCAGCACGTGCGCGATGAAACGCACGGCCAGCCGGAGCAGGACGAGGACGGCCAGGACGCGCAAGAGGATGCCGAACCCGCTCATGTCATATTTCCGAATGCGGCGCTCTCCGCTCCGCGCCTCGCTTCGTCCAGCGCATCGCGCCAGGATGAACCTGCCCGCCCCTACCCGCGCTGCTCGATCGGCACGTAGGGCACGTCGCGGGGGCCGACGTATTCGCTCTCGGGCCGGATGAGCTTGTTGTTGGAGACCTGCTCGAGCACGTGTGCGGTCCAGCCCGCCACCCGCGAGACCGCGAACACCGGCGTGAACAGGTCGGTGGGTAGGCCCAGCGCCCGGTAGAGCGACGCGGAGTAGAGGTCCACGTTGGGATAGAGGGTCTTGCCGGAGCGCACCGCCGTCTCCAGCGCGGCCGTGATCTCGTACCAGCGGCCCGCCCGGGACTCCTCTCCCATGCGGCGCGACAGCTCCCGCAGGTGGGTGGCGCGGGGATCCTCGGCGCGATACACCGCATGCCCGAAGCCCATGATCTTGCGCTTCGCGGCCAGTGTCTCGCGGACCCACTCCGCCGCCCGCTCCGGCCGGCCGATCTCCTCCAGCGCCCGCATGACGGCCTCGTTCGCCCCGCCGTGCAGCGGGCCCTTCAGCGTGGCCAGGGCCGCCGTGATCGCGCCGTGCACGTCGGAGAGCGTGGAGGCGGCCACCCGGGCCGCGAACGTGGAGGCGTTGAACTCGTGATCGGCGTGCAGGACGAGCGCCACGTCCATGGCCCGCGCGGCCGGCTCGCCCGGCCGCTCCCCCGAGAGCATGTAGAGGAAGTTCGCGGCGTGCGAAAGCTGGGCGTCCGGCGCCACGGGCGCCCGCCCGTTGCGCACGCGATCGAGGGCGGCGACCACGGTGGCCATCTGCGCGGTCAAGCGCAAGGCCTTGCGCGACGCCGCGGGCAGGTCGTCGTCGCCGGCGTCCGGGTCGAGCCCGCCCAGGGCCGAGACGGCCGTGCGCAGCGTGGTCATGGGGTGCGAGGTCCGGGGCAGGGCGCGCACGACGGACAGCACGGTGTCCGGGATGGGTCGCTCCCGGGCGAGCTGCACGCGGAAGGCCTGGAGCTGCGCGCGGCCGGGCAGGCTTCCCCGGTGCAGGAGGAAGACCACCTCCTCGAAGGTGGAGTGCCGGGCCAGCTCGTGGATGTCGATCCCGCGGTAGGACAGGAGGCCGCGCGTGCCGTCGATGGTGGAGATGGAGCTCTCGCCTGCCACCACGTTGCGCAGGCCCGAGCCCTTGACCGCCTCCGCCATGTGCGCCCGTCCTCCCTGGATCGTGGGCGAGACGAACGATTATTCGGTGCCCGTACGCCGGCCGTCAAGCCTGCGCGAGGAGGCTCGACGCGCGGGGACCATCGGCTGCTAGAATCGCCCCACCATGATCCGCCTCCAGCGCATCCTGGTGCCCACGGACTTCTCGGAGAGCGCGCGCCACGCCTTGACCTACGGCCTCTCCTTCGCGCGCGAGTACGAGGCCGAGCTGGTGCTCCTGCACGTGGTGGAGATCGTGCCGGTCGGCTACGCGAGCGACCTCTTCCCGGCGCCCATGGCCGCGGTCTTCGAGGAGGTCTCGGCCTATGCGCGCGCGGAGCTCGGCCGGCTGGGCGCCCTCGGGCGCGAGCGGGGCGTGGCCACGCGGGAGCTGGTGGCGCAGGGCAAGCCCTCGGCCGAGATCGTGAAGGCGGCGCGCGACGAAGCGGTGGACCTCATCGTGCTGGGCACGCACGGCAAGGGGATGCTGGACAAGGCGCTCTTCGGGTCCACCACCGAGCGCGTCGTCCGGAGCTCCCCCTGTCCGGTGCTGACCTGCCGCCTGAAGGAGCACGAGTTCGTGGACGAGGGCTGAGGGCCGGCCCGCGGCCCCTATTTCCACGGGAAGCCGGTCCAGCGGACGAGCGCGGTGCCGACCGTGAACCCCGCGCCCACCGCCGCCATCAAGATGAGGTCGCCGGGCGCGAGCCGGCCCTCGTCGAGGGCCGTGCCCAGGGCCAGGGGAATGGTGGCGGCCGTGGTGTTGCCGTAGCGCGCGATGTTCTTGACCACCTTCGCGTCGGGCAGGCCCAGGCGGTCGCGGGCCGCGTCGATGATGCGCACGTTCGCCTGGTGCGGCACCAGCAGGTCGAGGTCGGCGTAGGGCACCCGGTTCTTCTCCAGGATGGCCGCGATGGAGTCCGCGAACTTCCGCACCGCGTACTTGAAGACGTGCGGCCCCTCCTGGCGGATGTAGTGCATCTTCTTGTCCACCGTCTCGTGGGTGGGCGGGTGGAGGCTGCCGCCGCCGGGCATGTAGAGATAACAGCCGCCCGACCCCTCCACCTCGTTCGCGAAGTCGAGGATGCCGGTGTCGTCCGGGGACGGCTCGAGCAGGACCGCGCCCGCGCCGTCGCCGAAGAGCACGCAGGTCGTGCGGTCCGTCCAATCGAGGATGGACGTCATCACGTCCGCGCCTACCACCATGACCTTCCGGTGGGTGCCGGCCTGCACGAACTGGGCCCCGGTGGCCAGCGCGTAGACGAACCCCGAGCAGGCGGCGGAGATGTCGAAGCCCCAGGCCCGCGTGGCCTTGATCTGGTCCTGGATGATGCAGGCCGTGGCCGGGAAGAGCATGTCCGGCGTCACCGTGGCCACCACGATCAGGTCCAGCTCGTCGGCCCCGATCCCGCGCCGCTCCAGGCAGTCGCGGACGGCGCGCGTGGCCAGGGCGCTCGTGGGCGTGCCCGGCTCGGCGTAGCGGCGCTCGCAGATCCCCGTGCGCGTGCGGATCCACTCGTCGGAGGTCTTGACGCGCTTCTCCAGCTCGGCGTTGGTGACGACCCGGTCGGGAACGTAGAGCCCGAGCGAGGTGATGGCGGCGCGGCGCGCGGGGGCTGGGCTCGTGGTCGAGGGCAAGCGAGGTATTTAAGCCGCGGATCGCGGGGCGGTCAAGGCGTTGACTCGAGCCCAGGCCACGAAGTCGATCAGCTCACGCATGGACATCGCGCCACCTGACCCTCCTGTCCCCGCGGCGCGCGAAGCACCGCGGCGGCGGATAGCATACGTCCCATGACCCGCATGGACCTCACGCGCGCGCAGATCCTCACCCTGATGGAGGACCACGTCCCGTTCAACCGCTACCTCGGCCTGCGCGGCGAATCCATCGGCCCCGGCCGGGCGGTCATGGTCCTCCCGGTCCGGCCGGAGTTCGTGGGCGACCCCCGCCGGTCGGCGCTTCACGGCGGTGTCCTGTCGAGCCTGATCGACACCGCCGGCGGGGTCGCCGCCTGGTCGGCGCTGAACCCGGGGGAGACGGTGTCCACCGTGGACCTGCGCGTGGACTACCTCGAGCCCGCCGGTCTGGGCGATCCGCTGCGCGCCGAGGCGGAGCTGGTGCGCAAGGGAAGCCGGGTGTGCCACGTGCGCGTGGCGGTGCGGCAGGGCGAGTCGCTGGTCGCGGAGGGCCGGGCGGTGTTCAGCATCCATCGCCGCCGTACCGAGACGCCTTGAAGGTCCTGCGCGGGCCCGCCTACTTCGCCTCCGCCTCCAGCGCCGCCCGCGCCTTCGCCAGCTCCTCGCGCTTGCGCTCGTCGATGGTGGGATAGCGCGGATCCATGTCTTCCAGCGTGTCCGCGATGGCGTCCGCCACCACCAGCCGCGTGAACCACTTGTGGTCCGCGGGCACGACATACCACGGAGCCGCTTCCGTGCTCGTGTGCTGGATCATGTCCTCGTAGGCCTCCAGGTAGCGGTCCCACGACTTCCGTTCCTCCACGTCGGCCAGCGTGAACTTCCAATGCTTCTCGGGCTCGTCGAGGCGGGCCAGGAAGCGCCGCCGCTGCTCCTCCTTCGACACGTTCAGGAAGAACTTGCGCACCACGGTGCCGTTGCGCGCGAGGTGACGTTCCAGGTCGTTGATGCTCTCGAAGCGCTCCTGCCACAGGTCGTCCGAGACGCGGTCTTCGGGCAGCTTCTGCCCGCGCAGGATGTGCGGGTGGACGCGGGCGATGAGCACCTCCTCGTAATAGGACCGGTTGAACACGCCGATGCGCCCGCGCTCGGGCAGGCAGCGGTTGGTCCGCCACAGGAAGTCGTGGTCCAGCTCCTCGCCCGACGGCGCCTTGAAGGCGAACACCTGGCAGCCCTGCGGGTTCAGGCCGGACAGCACGTGTTTGATCGCGCTGTCCTTGCCCGCGGCGTCCATGGCCTGGAAGATGAGGAGCAGCGCGTGACGGTCGTGCGCGTAGAGGACGCTCTGCAGCTCGCGCAGTCGCTCGCGGCCGGCCTCCAGGCGCTCGCGACCCTCCTTCTTGCTCTTGAACTGGCCGGTCTCGCCCGGGTCGTGGTCGCGGAGCCGGAACGTGCTGCCGTTCGTGATGCGATACGCGTCGGCGGGCATGGCGTCCTCCAATGGAGGCCCTATCTGAGCAACAGGTTGCGGAAGTCTGGCAGGACCGGCGTCTCGCGCTCCTCGAGCGCCTTCTCGATCGCGAACTCCGCCATCTTCTCCACGGCCCAGGGGAAGTGGGCGTCCTTCAGGCTGCGGTGGTCGAGGTCGGGGGCGTAGTTGGTGAGGTCGATCCCGTAGAAGCGGCCGTCCTTGACCGCGAACTCCACCGCGTTCATGTCGTAGCCGAGCGCCTGGTTGAAGCGCAGCGAGAGCTCCTCGGCGGTGTCGCGCAGGGCCGGCGACAGGGCGTCGTAATCCTGGTTGTAGCCGCCCATCCCGCCCGGCGCGGGATCGTAGCGGATCGCGCGCGCGTGGCGCCGTCCGATGGTGGGTACGCGGATGTAGGTGTCCCAGGCGATGAACTCCTGCAGCATCATCGTCTTCTGCCCGGAGCGGTTGTAGTGGTAGTAGAGGTCGTCGAGGCTGGCGATCTTGTTGACGTCCTTCCAGCCCCCGCCGAACGCCGGCTTCATGATGCAGGGCAGGCCCACGTAGTCCGCGTACATCGCGAAGTCGGTGGGCCAGAGGTTGCGCAGGCTGTCCGCGGTGACGTCCTCCACGTGCTCGCGCTCGGGCAGGACCACCGTGCGCGGCTCCGCTATGCCGAGGACCTCCGCCACCGCGTAACCGAAGAACTTGTCGTCCGCGCTGCGCCAGAAGACGTTGTTGATGCAGTAGGTGCCCTGCAACGCCGCCGTCTTCAGGTAGACGGCGAAATACGGCACCTCGTGGCTCATCCGGTCGAGGATCACGCGGTAGGGGACGGGCTCGTTGAGCTTGGTGCCTCCGAGCTGCACGAACTCCGCCTGGACACCCCCGCCCGCCGCGTTCACCTTGGCGATGAAGGCGTCGGGGAACGAGTTCTCGCGGCCACGCAGGACGCCGATGCGCATGACGGTCTCCTCGCCGAACGCGGCGGACGGAAGGCCGGCATCATACGTCATCCTCGAGGGGCCCCGGGCCGCGGGGAACGGGTCTGGCGCGCGATCAGGGACGCGAGCGGAGGAACTCCCGCAGCGACGCGTTGAAGGCCCCGGGCTCCTCCATGTTCGAGAGGTGCCCGGCGCGCGTCAGCTTCACGAAGGAGCTGCCCGCGACCTGCCGGTGCATCTGCTCCATCTCCGCCGGCGGGCTCACGACGTCCTCCTCGCCCACCATGAAGAGCGTGGGCACGCGGATCTCGCGCAGCAGGCCCGTGGCGTCGGCGCGCGCGGCCAGGCCGCCGAGCGCGTCGCCGATCCCGCGCGCCGGGTTGGCCAGGATCATCTCCCGCACACGCGTGACGAGCTCCGGCCGCTCGCGCCGGCTGGTCTCCCCGAGCAGCTTGGGCAGGAAGGCCTCGGCGGCGGCCTCCGCTCCCTGCCGCCGCACCCGGTCCGCCAGCTCCGCTCGCCCCTTCTTCGCCTCGTCCGAATCGGCGGCCGCGCGCGTGTCGGCCAGCACCAGTGCGCTCACGCGCTCCGGGTGGCGGCGGTAGAGCGCGAAGGCGGCGTAGCCGCCCATGGACAGGCCGCATACGGTGGCCTGCGCCAGGCCGAGGTGGTCCAGGAGTGCCAGCGCGTCCTCCGCGACGCGCTCCATGCTGAGCAGGCCCTCCCCGGGCGGCGAGTCGCCGAAGCCACGGGCGTCGAAGCGCACCACCCGGTGGCTCTCGTGCAGGCCGCGGACCTGCGGCTCCCACATGGACATCCCCAGCGGGAACGCGTGCAGGAAGAGCACGGTCGGCCCGCGGCCGCGGACGTCGTAGGCGAGCTCCCCGCCGCCGAGGACCGCCTTCACGGCCGCAGGATATCGGGACCGCGCGGCGTCAGCGCGTGCTCCGGACGGCGGAGGAGCCGGCCTTCGAGCGCACCGGCGCCTTGGGGACGCTGGCCTTGCGCACGGTTGCCTTGCGGACGCTGGCCTTGCGCACGCTGGCTTTGCGTACGGCCGCCTTGCGCGCGCTGGCCTTGCGCGCGGCCGCCTTGCGCGCGGCCGCCTTGCGCGCGCTGGCCTTTGCCTTCGGCCGGCGCGGCTCGGGGATCGTGAACGCGCTGTGCGTGTCCGCCACGAGGGCGCGGATCTTCCGCACGTAGCCGCGCGTCTCGCGGTACGGGGGAATGCCCTTGTGCCGGCGGACGGCGGTCGGCCCGGCGTTGTAGCCGGCCAGCGCCAGGGCCACGTTGCCGTTGAACCGGTCGAGGAGCATCGAGAGGTACTTCACCCCTCCGTTGACGTTCTGGCGCGGATCGAGCGGGTCGGCCACGCCGAGGTAGGCCGCGGTCACCGGCATGAGCTGCATGAGGCCCAGCGCGCCGACCGGCGACACGGCCACGGGATTGAACGCCGACTCGGTCTGGATGACGGCCCTCACGAGCTCGGCGCTCACGCCATAGGTGGCCGCGGCCTCGGCGATGAGCGCGTCGAGCGCCTGCTTGTCGAAGACCGGCACGCGGAACTCTTCCGCGGTGACCTCGATGTCCGCGGCGCGACCGTCGTAGTTGAGGGCGCGCGGCGCGACGGCGGTCATCGTGACGAGAAGACCGGCGCCCACGACGAGCTTGCGGCGGCCGGCCAGCCGCCGCTCGATGCTCAGCGGCCGCGGTTCATACCGCTCGCGCCGGTCGTGCATCCGTCGTTCGTCCATGACTCCTCCTCCAAAGGCGGACAACGTCCCCTCGGACGGGAGCGCGGATGGGCCATTAACGCTTCGAAGTCGTATGAGTCGAGATAATGCAAGTCGTCACCGGAAAGGCCGCTCTTCCGCTCCCGTTGCAGACGCCCGTCACCGTGACCTATGCGAACATCGTGCCAGCACGGGAATTTCGCCCGATACTCATGATGTGGGCGTCAGCCACTTCCCCAGCCAGCCGATCACCTCCTCATACCAACGTACGGAATTGGCAGGCTTCAGTACCCAATGGCCTTCGTCGGGGAACACGACCAGCCGCGACGGCACGCCCCGGCGCTGCAGCGCGGTGAACAGGCCCAGTCCCTGCTCGAGGGGCACGCGGTGGTCCTGCTCTCCGTGGATGACCAGCGTCGGCGTCTTGAAGTTGCGCACGTGGGCGCTCGGGCTCCACCTCGCGTAGGCCTCGGGGTGCTCCCAGAACGGACCCTTGAACTCCCACTCCACGAACCACAGCTCCTCGGTGGCGCCGTACATGGACGTCAGGTCGAACACACCGTCGTGCGACACGAGCGCGCGGTAGCGGTCGGTGTGGCCGGCGATCCAGTTGACGAGGTAGCCGCCGTAGGACGCGCCCGCCGCCGCGGTGCGCCCGCGTTCGACGTACGGCAGCGACTCCGCGAAGTCGGTGCCGCGCAGGACGTCCTCGTAGGCCCGGCCGCCCCAGTCCGCGCTCACGTCGTCCACGAACTCCTGTCCCCAGCCGATCGAGCCGCGCGGGTTCGGCATGAAGACGACGTGGCCGGCGCTGGCGAAGACCTGCGCGTTCCAGCGGAAGCTCCAGCCGTCGGGCCACACGCCCTGCGGCCCGCCGTGGATCAGCACGAGCAGCGGGTACTTGCGCGCGGGGTCGAAGTCCGGCGGCTTCACCACCCAGGCCTGGACGTCCTTGCCCTGGGCCCCCCGGTAGGTGACGCTCTCGCCCGGGCGGAGAGAGAACGCCGCGAGCCGCGCATCGTTGGCCCGCGTGAGCGGCACCGGCGCGCCCGCCGGGTCGATCCGGTAGACCTCGGCGGGGTGGGTCAGGGACACCTTCGTCGCGACGAGCGCGCCGCCGGGCGCCGCCTGCAGCTCGCCGAAGGTCCCGTCCGCGACGCGGCGCACCGGCCCGCCCGCGGCGGGGACGGCGAAGATCGGCTCCCGCCCCGCCTCGGCGGCCAGGAAGAACAGCGTCCGCGAATCGGGCGACCAGGCGAAGCTCTCGACGTGGCGGTCCATCGCCTCGGTCAGGTTGCGCAGGGCGCCGGCACGGCGGTCGTAGACCATGAGCCGCCAGCGGTCCGACTCGTAGCCGGCGCGCGGCTGGGCACGGAACGCGAGGAGCGCGCCGTCCGGGCTGTAGAGCGGAGCACCGTCGTAACCGGGGCTTCCCGAGACCTTGCGTGGGGGACCACCCGCGAGGGGCACCACGAACAGCTCGCCGTTCGTGGAGATGGCCTCCACGGGGTCGTCCTTGCGGACGAAGGCGACCTCGCGGCCGTCCGGCGAGACCGCGTAATCGTCGGGCCCGCCGAGGCTGAACGGCGGCACGTCGCGCGCTCCGGGCGTGAGGTCGCGCACCGTCCCGCCCTCCACGGGCACGACGAGCAGATGCGTCCGGCGGCCGTCCTCCCACGTATCCCAGTGACGGTAGAGGAGGTGGTCGTACACCCGCGCGCTGGACGGCGCCGCCGCCTCGAGCCGCTTCCGGTTGCAATCGGCGTCGTAGGCGCCCCCCGCGTCGTCGCACTCGGGGAAGACGTCCGAAGTGACGAGCAGCGTGGCCGCGTCCGCCCACGACACGCCGCCGGCGCCGGTGGGCAGGGAGGTCGCCTGGCGCGGCTCGCCGCCGCCGGTGTCCATCAAGAAGACCTGCGGCGCGCCCGCGCGCGTCGAGACGAACGCGATCCGGCGGCCGTCGGGGCTCCAGCGGCCGCGCGTGTCCGACTTCGCGTGCGAGGTCAGCCGGCGGGCCTCGCCGCCGGCCAGCGGCACGACCCAGAGGTCGGCGTTGCGGCCGTTGCCCGCGAGGTCGACGTCCGTGGCGGTGTAGAGCACCTCCCGGCCGTCGGGTGAGACCTGCGGGTCGGACAGCCGCTGGAGCTTCATCATCTCCGTGGCCGTGAAGGTGGCGCCTCCGGCCGGCACGACGGCGGCGAGCGGCAGCAGGGCGGGGAGGAGCCATCGCCGGGGCGCGGACAATGGCGGCTCGCGTCGCGAGATGTGCATTGGCCAATATAACCGGGCCGAACGTCGGGTTGAAGTCGCGGCCCGGCCGGAGGGAACATGGGGCCCGGAGGAACCTTGCCATGCCGCCGCGGTTCGAGAGGTACGAGGATTTCTGGCCATACTACGTCTCCGAACACTCCAGGCCGGGCACGCGCGCGCTCCACTTCGTGGGCACGGCCCTCGTGCTCGCCAGCGCGGTCCTCGCGCTGGGCGTTTCACCCTTTTGGCTGGCCGGGGCGCCCGTGTTCGGCTACGGGTTCGCCTGGGCGGGGCACTTCTTCGTCGAGAGGAACCGGCCGGCCACGTTCACGTACCCGCTCTGGTCGCTCCGCGGCGATTTCCGCATGTTCCGGCTGACGCTGCTGGGGAAGATGGGACCGGAGCTGGAGCGGGCGGGCCGGCTCTTCCCCCGCGCCGCGTGAGGCCGGGCCGCTGAGCGGCCTCGCGACCTCCCCACGCGCGGCGTGGGCGCTGGCCGTGCTCTTCCTCGTCAACGCGCTCAACTTCTTCGACCGGCAGGTGATCGCGGCGGTGGTGGAGCCGCTCCGCCGGGAGTGGAGCCTCACGGACGCGCAGATCGGCGCCATCGGCACCGCGTTCACGCTCCTCTACGCCGTCGTGGGCCTGCCGCTCGGCCGCCTGGCCGACACCTGGAGCCGGCGCGCGCTCCTGTTCGCCGGATGTTTCCTCTGGACGAGCATGACCGCCCTGTCCGCGCTCGCCACCGGGTTCCGCACCCTGTTCGCGGCGCGGCTCGCCGTGGGCGTGGGCGAAGCGGTCTGCGCGCCCGCGTCCACCTCGCTGCTCGCCGACCTCTTCCCGTCGGAGCGGCGCGGCCGCGCGACGTCCGTCTTCATGCTCGGCCTGCCCGTCGGCCTCGGCCTGAGCTACGCCGTCAGCGGGGCGGTGGCCCAGGCCTGGGGCTGGCGCGCCGCCTTCCTGGTGGCGGGGCTGCCCGGTGTCCTCGTGGCGCTCCTCTGCCTGACCCTGCCCGAGCCTCCGCGCGGCGCCGCCGAGGGCGCGGCGGTGGGCAGCCGGCGCCGCCCCGGGTCGGTGGTGGCGCTCCTGGCGCGCACTCCGACGTTCCTGTGGATTGTCGTTTCGGGCGCGCTCCACAACTTCAACATGTACGCGTTGTCGCTCTTCCTGCCCGCGCTGCTCACGCGCCGGCACGGGCTGGACCTGCGCGAGGCCGGGATCGTCTCGGGCCTCGTCTTCGGCGTGGTCGGGGGGATCGGCATGCTCCTCGGCGGCTGGACGAGCGACCGCGCGGCCGCGTGGCGCGCGGACGGCCGGCTGCTCACCTGCGCCGTCGGCCTCGGCCTGGCCGTGCCCATGGCCACCGCCTTCCTGGGCCAGGCCCCCGGCGCCCGCGCGAGCACGACCGCGCTGCTGTGCCTCACCGTGCTGCTGCTCTATCTCTACTACGCCCCCGTGTACGCGACGCTGCAGGACATCGTGGAGCCTTCGCTGCGCGGCACCGCCATGGCCGTCTACTTCTTCGCCATGTACCTGCTCGGGGCCTCGCTTGGACCCTGGGGCACGGGCCTCCTTTCGGACGCGCTCGCGGCCCGCGCCGCCGCCGAGAGCGGTGCTCTGCTCGTGGACGAACGCGCGCGTGCCGTCGGACTGCACCAGGCGCTCTACGTCGTCCCGGTGCTCAGCGCGCTGCTCAGTGCCGTGCTCTTTGCCGCGTCCCGCACGGTCGAACGCGACCGGGCGGCGTTGCGTGACTGGATATCACTCACTACAAAAGACTTACATGAGTCGTCTTGACCGCGGCCACCGGGCGGGGCTAGCATGGTGACGTCGGTTCGGTGATTCTCATGACTCGGCAGATCTTCCCCATCCTCGTCGCGCCCCGTCACCTCGGGATCGAGGCTCCCCGCCGCGTCTTCGACGATACCTAGGCCAGCCCTCCGGTCGCCCGTCTTTCGAACGAGGCGGGACGCCGCGGATGCGGACGTCCCTTTACCCGGAGTCCATCATGGCCAAGGCCGTCGTCTTCCCGATCAAGCCGCCACCCGAGACGCCGCAACGGCGCCGCGCCGACCGTGTGCCGGTCGCGCGCGCCTCCCGCGCCGCGGGCCTCCTGCCCGCGCGCCCGCGCCCGGAGACCGGCTTTCCGCGCAAGCGGCTCATCGAGGAGAGCCGCCGCTGGCTCGGCATCATCAACGCGCACAAGCTCAACGACTACAAGCGCCGGAAGATCGTGGCCGACACCATCGACAACTTCCGCTTCTACTACAACCGTGGGTTCCTCGAATACCGCAAGTCGGTCACCGAGGCGGGGGAGTACGCCGCCATCGAGTGGAGCGGAAAGGGCTCGTACTTCGAGGACATCACGGGCCGGCGCTACATCGACTGCCTCGGCGGCTACGGCATCTACTCGGCCGGCATCAACCATCCGAAGATCGTGCGCGCGGTCAAGTCGCAGCTCGAGAGGATGCCGCTCAGCTCCCAGGAGCTGCTCGACCCGCTGCGGGGCGCCCTGGCCGAGCTCCTGGGCGAGCTGGCGCCGGGCGACCTGCAGGACTGCTTCTTCATCAGCAACGGGACGGACGCGGTGGAGGGGGCCATGAAGCTGGCCCGCCTCTACACGGGCAAGCCCGGCTTCATCTCGTGCATCCGCGGGTTCCACGGCAAGTCGTACGGCGCGCTCTCGCTGATGGGCAAGGGCGAATACCGCTCGCCCTTCGAGCCCCTGCTGCAGGACGTCTACTTCGTGCCCTTCGGCGACGCGGAGGCGGTGGAGAGCGAGCTGCGCAAGGCCGAGGCCGTGGGCATGGGCGTGGCCGGCGTGGTGGTGGAGCCGGTGCAGGGCGAGGCGGGAGCCATCGTGCCGCCGCCGGACTACTGGCCGCGCCTGCGCGAGGTCTGCACGCGCTACGGCGTCCTCCTCATCGCCGACGAGGTGCAGACCGGGATGGGCCGCACGGGGAAGATGTTCGCGGTACAGCACTGGGACGTGGTGCCCGACATCCTGTGCCTGGGCAAGGCGCTGGGCGGCGGCGTGATGCCGCTCTCCGCCTTCATGTCCACCCCCGAGATCTGGAAGGTGCTCGAGCCGAACCCCTTCATCCACTCCTCGACCTTCGGCGGCAACCCGCTGGCCTGCGCGGCCGGCATCGCCGCGGTCAACGTCACGCTGGAGGAGGACCTGCCCGCCCGGGCCGCGGAGACGGGCGCGCACTTGATGCACGAGCTGCGGGGACTGCAGCGCCGGTTCCCGGACCACCTCACGGACGTCCGCGGCCTCGGCCTGCTCATCGGCCTGGAGTTCGTCGACACCGAGTTCGGCTACGCGGTGGCGGCGGGGTTGTTCAAGCGCGGCGTGCTCGTGGCGGGCACGCTGCTCAACGCCAAGACCGTCCGCATCGAGCCCGCGCTGAACATCCCGCGCGCGCTGGTGGACGAGGTGCTCGCGAAGCTCGAGGACACCCTGCAGGAGCTCACCAGCTGACCGGGTGACCGTGGTTGTGGCGCGCGGCGGGGGGAGGCGCCGGGGTCGTGCTCCCGCGCTCCCGCCTGATCGCCGCGCCGTCTCGGCGGGCGCGGCGATGTCGGCATTCTCGTCGAGTCGCGCGCACGCACGACCCCACGCGCCTTTGCCCGGCCGCGCGACGGTCGGCGCCGCCGCCCGCGTCCGGGCCCGCGTCGCGGTAGACTGCGGCGCGTGCGTGGTGACGTCTCCCTGCAGGGACTGCGCAAGGCCTTCGGCGACGTCGAGGCCGTGCGCGACGTCACCCTCGAGGTGCGGTCCGGCGAGTTCCTGACCCTCCTGGGGCCGTCCGGCTGCGGCAAGACCACGCTCCTGCGGCTCGTCGCCGGGTTCGAGACGCCCGACGCGGGCGCCGTGCTCATCTCCGGCCGCGACTACACGGGAGAGCCGCCCCACCGGCGCCCCGTCAACACCGTCTTCCAGCACTACGCGCTCTTCCCGCACCGCGACGTGGCCGGCAACGTGGCCTTCGGCCTGGAGATGGCGAAGGTGCCGCGGCGGGAGGTGAAAGAGCGCGTGGCGCGCGCGCTCGAGCAGGTCCGCCTGCCCGGCCTGGGCGGCCGCCGGGTGGACCAGCTCTCCGGGGGCCAGCGCCAGCGCGTGGCCCTGGCCCGCGCGCTCGTGCTGGAGCCCGACGTCCTGCTCCTCGACGAGCCCCTGGCCGCGCTCGACCTGAAGCTGCGGCAGGAGATGCGCATCGAGCTGAAGAACCTGCAGGAAGGGCTCGGCCGCACCTTCGTCTTCGTCACCCACGACCAGGACGAGGCGCTCATCATGAGCGACCGCATCGCGGTGATGAACCAGGGACGCGTGGAGCAGGTCGGACCGCCGGAGGAGCTCTACGAACGCCCGCGCACGCGCTTCGTGGCCGACTTCCTGGCCGTGCGCAACGTCCTCCAGGCCACCGTGCTCGCGGTGGCCGCCGGCCGCGTCTCGCTGCGCACGCGCGGAGGGGCCGCCCTCGCCGCCGCCGACGACGGGCAGTGGCGGGAGGGCGCCGAGGTCTGGGTGGGCCTCAGGCCCGAGACCCTCCAGATCGCCGTGGAGGGCGCCGCCGCCGGTGAGCTGCGCGGGACGATCGAGGACGAGGTGTACCTCGGGGACCGCACGGAGTGGCTCGTCCGCGTCGGGGAGGAGCTGCTGACGGTCAGCCAGGCGGCGCGCCGGGGCCCGGCGCTGCGCCGCGGCAGTCAGGTGAGCGTGGTGGTGGCGCCCGAGTCCGTGCTCCGGCTCGACGATCCGCAGGCCCCGGCGTGAGGACCCGCGGGCAGGCCCTGCTGCTCCTAGCACCGCTGGGCGCCGTCCTCCTGCTCCTCTTCGTCGTCCCGCAGCTCATCATGCTCGAGGCCTCCCTGGGCCGGCGTTCCGCCTACGGCCTGGTGGTCCACGACTGGAACGTCCTCAACTACCTGCGCGCGCTCGACCCGCTCTACCTCCGCGTGCTCGCGCGCAGCCTCGGGCTGGCCGCCGCCACCACGGCCTTCTGTCTCCTGATCGGGTATCCGATGGCGTATTGGCTCGGCCTCGTGGCCCCGCGGCGCTGGCGCAGCGCGCTCCTCGTCCTGGTGATCCTGCCCTTCTGGACGAGCTTCCTGGTGCGCATGTACGCCTGGGTCTTCCTGCTGCGCACGGAGGGGCTGGTCAACGCCGGCCTGCTCGCCCTGGGCCTGCCCGCGCTGAACCTCCTCTACAACGACGCGGCCGTCGTCCTGGGCCAGGTGTATGGCGAGCTGCCCTTCATGGTCCTGCCGCTCTTCGCCTCCCTGGAGAAGCTGGACCGTTCGCTGCTCGAAGCCGCCGCCGACCTCGGCGCCGCGCCCCGGCGCGCGCTCTGGCGCGTGACCCTGCCCCTCACCAGGCCGGGCATCGTGGCCGGCTCGCTCCTCGTCTTCATCCCTTCGCTCGGCGCCTACCTCGCGCCCGACCTCCTGGGCGGGGCCCGGACCGTCTACGTCGGCACGCTCATCCAGAACCAGTTCGTGGTGGCGCGCGACATCCCGTTCGGTTCCGCCCTCTCCTTCGTGCTCTCGCTGGTCGTGCTCGTCCTGCTCCTGGCCTTCCGCCGGCCGTTGCGGGCCGCGGGGAACTGATGCACCGCGCGCGAGGCCTGGGGGCCGTGGCCGCGGCGGTCTACCTCTTCCTGTACGCGCCCCTCCTCGTGCTGGTGGCCTTCTCCTTCAACCGCGGCCGGCTCTCCGCGAGCTGGGACGGCTTCACGCTCGACTGGTACGCGCGGCTCGCCGCCAACCCGGCCCTGCTCACCTCGCTGCGGAACACGCTGGTGGTGGCCCTGGCCACGACCGCGCTCGCGACCGTGCTCGCCACCGCGGGCGCCCTCGCCTTCCACCGGCACCGCTTCCGCCACCGCGGCGCGATGGAGGCGGCCATCGTGCTGCCCATGGTCGTGCCCGAGATCGTGCTCGCCGGCTCGCTCCTCCTGCTCTTCGCGGCCCTGGGCCTGCGCCTGGGCTTTCTCACCCTGGTGCTGGCGCACGTGGGCTTCTCCGTGTCCTACGCGGTGGTGGTCGTGCGCGCCCGCCTGGCCGGCTTCGAGCGCTCTCTCGAGGAAGCGGCCATGGACCTCGGCGCGGGCCCCTGGCGCACCCTGCTCCACGTCACCTTTCCCGCGATCGCCCCCGGCGTGCTGGCCGCCGCGCTGCTCGTCTTCGCGCTCTCCGTGGACGACTACGTCGTCAGCTCGTTCGTGGCGGGCGTGGGCAGCACGACACTTCCCCTTCACGTCTACTCCATGGTCAAGAGCGGCGTGTCGCCCGAGATCAACGCCGCCTCCACCCTGCTGCTCGTGGCCACCAGCCTGCTCCTCTTCGCCGCCTGGCGCCTGGAGCAGGGCCGCCGCATCGCGACCGCGCTGCCGCCGGCCCTGGCCGGGTTGCTCCTCCTCGCCGCGCCGTTCCTGGCCGGCGGAGCGCGGCAGAGCGCGGAGCGCGAGCTGAACCTCTACATCTGGTCCGGCTACATCGCGCCGGAGACGATCCGGCGCTTCGAGGAGCGCCACGGCGCGCGCGTGAACCTGGACCTCTACGACAGCAACGAGGCCCTGCTGGCCAAGGTGCAGGCGGGCAACGCCGGTTACGACGTGCTCTGCCCGTCGAACTACGTGGTCGAGATCCTGCTCCAGCAGCGGCTCCTGCGCGCGCTGGACCATTCCGCCCTGCCCCACCTGGTGAACATGGACCCGCGCTTCCTGGACCGGCCCTTCGATCCGGGCAACCGCTACTCCGTGCCGTACGTCTGGGGCACGGCCGGGATCGGCTACCGCCGCAGCAAGGCCGGCCGCGTGGATTCGTGGGCCGCCATGTGGGACCCGCGCTTCAAGGGCCGCATCCTCATGCTCGACGACGCGCGCGAGTCGCTCGGCGCCGCGCTCAAGTGGAAGGGCTACAGCCTGAACACGGTCGAGCGCGCGCCGCTCCTCCTCGCCCAGCGCCTGCTCATCGAGCAGAAGCCGCTCGTGCGCACCTACAACACCTCCAATTACGAGGACATCCTGCTCTCGGGCGACGTGTGGCTGGCCCAGGGCTGGAGCGGCCAGTTCGCCAAGGCCATGGACCAGGACGCCGACATCGACTACGTGATTCCGCGCGAAGGCACGAGCCTGTTCCTCGACAACCTGGTGATCCCGGCCGACGCGCCCCACCCCGAGCTGGCCCACGCCTTCCTGGACTACGTGATGGAGCCCGCGGTGGCGGCGGAGATCTGCGCGACCATGCGCTACTCCACCCCGAACCACGCGGCGGTGGCGCTCCTGCCCGAACACGTACGGCGGAACCCGGCCACCTTCCCCCCCGCGGACGCGCTGGCCCGCGCGGAGCTGATCCTGGACATCGGCGAGGCCACCGTGGTGTACGACCGGCTGTGGACGGAGGTCAAGGCCGCCCGCTGATCGATGGGCCCCGGGGGATCGACTAGCTCCCGCTGACCGTCATCTTGCGGACGCGCAGCGTGGGCGAGGCGGCAGAGCCCCGGAACACGAGGTCGTTGCCCACCGCGTCCACGTCGAGGAGCATCTGCTTCAGGTTGCCCGCGATCGTGACCTCGTGCACGGGGTGGACGATCCGCCCGCCCTCGATCCACTGGCCCACCGCGCCCTGCGAATAGTCGCCGGAGACGAGGTCGATGCCGAAGCCGATGAGGTCGGTGACGAGGAGGCCTCGCTCCACCTCGGCCACGATCCGGTCGGGCGGCGTAGCACCCGGCTCGAAGAAGAGGTTGCCGGCGCCGACCGTGGGTCCGCCTCCGATGCCGCGCCGCGCGCTGCCCGTCGGCCGCGCGCCGATCCGGCGCGCGGAGTACGAGTCGCACAGGTAGTGACGCAGGACGCCCTTCTCGAGCGGCACGTTGCGGCGCGTGGGCAGGCCCTCGCCGTCGAACGGGCGCGAGCCGAGCCCCCGGTACCGCCGTCCCTCGTCCACGAGCGTGAGCAGGGGCGAGGCGACCTGCTCGCCGACGCGGTCCTTCAGGAACGTGGCGTTGCGGAAGACCGCGTAGCCGGACAGGGCGCGGAAGACCGTCCCCATGATCTCGGCCGCGGTCTCCGGGTCGAAGACCACGGGCACCTCGGCGGTCGGTACCTTGCGCGCGCCCAGGCGCCGCAGCGTGCGCTCGGCCGCCACGCGGCCCACCTCCTCGGGCTCCCGCAGATCACCCAGCCCGCGGCCCGCGCTGTACCAGTGGTCGCGCTGCATCTGCCCATCGCGCTCGGCCACGGGCACGACGGAGAAGGAGACGGAGGACGAGCGGTAGGTGCCCATGAAGCCGAGCGTGTTGGCCAGCAGTGCGGAGTCCTCGCTCGAGCTCCAGGACGCGCCCTGCGAGTTCGTGATCTCGGGCGACGCGGCCAGGGCCGCCGCCTCGGCGCGCCGCGCCCGCTCGATGCGTTCCCCCGTCGGCAGCAGGCCCGGCGTGGGATCGAAGAGGCCCAGGTCCACGTCCTCGGCCGGCACCATCTCGTCGGGCAGCCCGGCCGCCGGGTCCTCGCCGGTGACGCGGGCCATGGCCACCGTGTCCTGCACGAGGTCGCCCAGCGCCGAGGGCGAGAAGTCGGACGTGTAGCTGCTCGCCGTGCGCTTGCCCACGAACACGCGCAACCCGAGCGCCTTGCTGCCCGCCTCCTCGAGCGTCTCCACCTCGCCCTTGCGCACGGTCACGGAGAAGTCGGTGCCTTCGCCGATCAGGATGTCGGCGGCGTCGGCGCCCCGGGCGCGCGCGCGGGCCAGCAGGTCGGCGGCCAGGTCGCGGTAGTCCATGGGGAGTCTCAGGCCGAGGGGGCTTCAGGGGGGCGCGACGCAACGCCCCCCTGCTCGTCGAAGAAGGGGCGCCACCGGGCTTCGGGTGACGGGGCGGTGAGCAGGCTGACCACGACCAGGCAGAAGATCGACGACAGCACCGCCGGGTAGATCATGTATTCGGTGACGTCGCCCGTGAACCCCCAGCGCGTGCCCAGCCAGGCCGTGAGCGGCGACTGGAACACGGTGATGAGCGTGGTGACCAGCATGCCCGTGGCGATCGACGCGGTGCCACCGGCGGGTGTCACCCGCTTCCAGAGGAACGCGGCCAGGAGCGCCGGCGTGAGCCCCGCGCCGACCATGGTGTAGGCGGCGAACGCCATCTGCAGGATGGACGTGAACTGCGTGGCCAGCAGGTAGGCGGTCACGCCGACGACCACGATCATCGCCCGCTGGAAGAGCACGACCTGTCTCTGGCTGGCGGAGGGATGCAGGAAGCGCTGGTAGATGTCCCGGGCCAGGTTCGTGGACGGGCTCATCAGGAACGTGTTCGCGGTGGAGAAGATGATCGCCATGCCCGCGCCGAGCAGGATGCAGCCCGCGACCACGGGCAGGTCGTGCCGAGCCAGGTACAGGATGATGGTCTCGGTCGCGGGAACGTCCAGGGCGCCGTCCGCTCCGCGGAAGGGTGCCAGGTTCCAGTACTTGCCCGCGCCCACCACCGCCAGGAGCGCGAGCGAGGTCTCGATCACCACCACCCCGACCACCATTCCCAGCACCGCGCGCCGCGCGGCGTGCTCGTCCTTGGCCGACATGAACTTCTGGTACATCCCCCCTTCGCCCAGGAGCAGGAAGAAGGTGGGGAAGAAGACGCCGAAGGCCCAGACCGGGCCGTGCTGGCCGAAGACGGCGAAGTGCGTCGCGGGCACGGTGGCCGCGACCTGGTCGAAGCCCCCCACCGCCTGCAGCGCCAGGGGCAGGCCGACGAGCACGCCCAGGACCATGAGCGTGCCGTTGAACAGGTCCACGGACACGATCGAGACCATGCCCGCCAGCAGCGTGAACACGATGACCAGGGCACAGGCGATCAGCCGGCCCGTCTCGACCGGGATCTCGGGCATGAAGCCCAGGTCCTGCGTGGCCAGGTTCAGCAGCCGTCCCGCCCCCCGGTACTGGTAGCCCACGATCGCGGTGTAGGCGATCGTGATGGTGAGGCTGCCCAGCACGCGCGCGAGCGGCGTGTATCGCTTCTCCAGGATGTCCGCCACCGTGTACTGCGCGATCCTGCGCACGCGGTGGGCGAGGAAGTACACCATCACGATGCCCACCCAGGCGCCCGCGCTCATCCACAGGTCCCCGATGCCTTCGCGGAAGGCCAGGCCGGCGCCGCCGAAGAGGCTGCCCGACCCGATCCAGGTGCAGACCAGGGTGCCCACCAGGTACCAGGTGGACACGGTGCGGCCCGCCACCATGAAGTCGTCCTGCGTCTTCGTGGACCGGCTCTTCCAGATCCCGACCCCGAGCAGCGCGGCCACGTAGGCGACGATGGTGACGAAGAAGAGCATGCGCGCCCTACAATACCCCAGCGTCCGTGGTCCCGCGACGGCGCCGCGCAGCGAGGGGGAACCGCACGGCATGAAGAAGAAGACCGTCACCTGGCTCCTGCCGGTGGCGCTGGTCGCGCTGGGCCTCTCCGCTCGTGTCCTGGCCCAGGGCGCCTGGAACGCCCTCATCGGTTACCAGACGCCCTTCGGGCTGCACGTGCCGGAGGCGCGGCCCGCGCCGCCGCTCGTCGAGCAGGTGGTGATCGTCCTGGTGGACGGTCTCGCCTATCACGCCTCGCGCGCCATGCCGTTCCTCAACGAGCTGCGAACGAGAGGCGCGGACCTGGAATGCCGTATCGGGCTGCCCTCGCTCTCCCTGCCCGGCCGCTCGGTGCTGATGACGGGAGCGTGGCAGGAGGTGCACGGGCAGGCCACGAACTTCAACCCGCGCCCGCTGCCCGTGGAGCACCTCTTCCTGACCGCCAAGCGGCGAGGGCTGGGCACGGCGCTGGCCGCCGGCTCCGACCCGCAGACGCTCTTCTCCCCGTACCTGGACGAGCGGGTCGTGTACCCGCGCCTGCACAGGGAGGAGAGCGTCAGCCTGGACCGGCTCGCCGCCGAGCTGCTGTGGATGGGGGAGACGACGCGGGCCTTGCTGCGCGACAAGCGTCCTCACCTGTTCCTGATGGACTACACGATCGCCGACGAGGCGGGACACGGCTGGGGCGCCGCCTCGGAGCAGTACCGCGCCGCCGCGGGCGCGGTGGACGGCGAGATCGGGAAGCTGGCCGGCGAGATCGACCTCGGCCGCGCCGTGCTCGTCGTCACCTCGGACCACGGTCACACGGCGAGCGGCGGCCACGGCGGTCCCGAGGAGGACGTGACCAGGGTGCCGCTGGTGATGGTAGGCGGACCCGTGCGGGCCGGCACGCACGGGGAGTGCGAGCAGGTCGACGTGGCTCCCACGATCGCCGCGCTGCTGGGCGTGGCCGTCCCGGCCTCGAACCAGGGCCGGCCGCTGCTCGACTTCCTGGCCATCGCACCCGACGCGCGGGAGGCCATCCTCCAGGCCGTGTACGAGCAACGCTCCCGTTTCGTGGCGCACTACGTCGCGCGCTTGAACGGGAGGACGGCGGCGGGCGGGGACCCCGCCCCCGCCCCCGCCGCCGGGCCACCCGACGCCGGCCTGCGCGGCCTCGCGCGCGAGGCCGAGGAGGCCAAGCGGGAGCGCATGTCCCAGGAGGCGCGGCGGCGGCTGCTCGTCCTCATGGCGGTCGTGGCCCTGATCGCGGGAGCGGGCTTCGGGCTGCGCGCGGCCGGCGTCGCTCCCCCCGGCGGCTTCGCGCTCGCGGTCCTGGCCGGCACCGGCGCCGCGGTCTTCTACTTCCTCCTGTTCCGGGCGGCCGGGCTCCAGTACTCGTTCAGCGCCGTCAACCGGGACGAGGCGCTGGACCGCTTCTTCCTCACCAACATGGTCCTGGCCGTGGCCGCGTGCGCGCTGGCCACGGCCCTGGCCGCGGGGTGGCTTGCGCGCCGGCTGGGCCGGGTGCCTCTCCTGGACCTGGCGCGCCTGTCGTTCCTCGTGACGGCCGTCTTCTGCGCCCTGCTCGTCCTGAAGATGGCGGTGGTGTATTGGCGCCACGGGATCTTCCTGCGCTGGCAGATGCCGGACCAGTTCTGGGCCTTCGGCTTCTACCTCGACACGCTGGCCGTGGTGGCCCTCGGGCTCGCCGCGCCCCTCCTGCCGCTGGCCGGCTGGGCAGGGGCGGCCCTCGGACGCCCGCTGCGGAGGCCCTGACGCGTGCCCCGCTTCACTGCCGCGTGCCGCCGACCGTGATCTCGGAGACGAGCACGGTGGGCAGGCCGACGCCCACGGGGACGTGCTGCCCGGCCTTCGAGCACACGCCCACGCCTTCGTCGAGCTGCAGGTCGTGGCCGATGCGGGTGACCTTGGTCAGGATGTCCGGCCCGTTCCCGATCAGCGTGGCGCCGACCACCGGCGGGCCGACCTGGCCGCCCTCGATCAGGTAGGCCTCGGTGGCGGAGAAGACGAACTTGCCGCTCGTGATGTCCACCTGCCCGCCGCCGAAGTGCTTCGCGTAGAGGCCGCGGGGCACGGAACGGATGATGTCCGCGGGGTCGTCCCCTCCCGCGAGCATGAAGGTGTTCGTCATGCGCGGGATGGGGATGGAGCCGTAGCCCTGGCGCCGCCCGTTGCCGGTGGCCGGCATCCGCATGAGGCCGCTGTTGAGACGGTCCTGCAAGTAGCCGCGGAGGATGCCGTCCTCGATGAGCACGGTGCGGCGCGGCACGTTGCCCTCGTCGTCCACGTTGAGGCTGCCGCGGCGGTCGGGCAGCGAGCCGTCGTCCACCACGGTCACGCCCGGCGCGGCCACGCGCTGGCCGATGCGGCCGGAGAA
Source organism: Vicinamibacteria bacterium (assembly GCA_035544515.1). Classification (GTDB taxonomy): domain Bacteria; phylum Acidobacteriota; class Vicinamibacteria; order Fen-336; family Fen-336; genus DATKEG01. Next base: position 24,330 of record DATKEG010000103.1, read on the forward strand.
GGCCGACGTGCCCTTGCGGTTGAAGTCGCCCTCCAGCCCGTGGCCGACCGCCTCGTGGAGCAGGATGCCCGGCCAGCCCGGGCCGAGCACGACGGGCATGCTGCCCGCCGGCGCCGCCACGGCCCCGAGCAGCGTCACGGCCATGCGTCCGGCCTCGCGCGCGAAGTGCTCGGGCGGCTTCGCGTCGAAGAACTCGGGGCCCAGCCGCCCGCCGCCGCCCGCGGAGCCCTCGCGCCGCACGCCCTTGTCCTCGGCGATGACGGACACGCGGATGGAGAACAGGGGCTGCACGTCCTCCACGAGCACGCCCGCGGAATTGGCGATGCGCACGTGGCGCGTCTCGTCCGCGAGCGTGGCCACCACCCTCTGCACGCGCGGGTCGTAGCCCCGCGCCGCCCGGTCCGCGCGCTCCACGAGCGCGATGCGCGCGGCGAGGTCGAGCGCGCCCATGGCCGCGCCCCCGTAACGCCGCTCGACGGGGGCGGGGCTCACCGACGTGGGCGGCACCGTGCGCGGATCGGAGGCGATGTGCGCGGCCGTCCGCGCCGCGCGGCTCATGGCCTCCCAGGACAGGTCGTCCGTGTACGCGTAACCGGTGCGCTCGCCGGAGACCACGCGCACGCCGAGTCCACAGGTCACGCCCTGGGACGCCGTGCGTATGAGGCGGTCCTCCAGCAGCAGCGACGACGTCCGCTCGTGCTCGAAGTAGAGGTCGGCGAAGTCGCCGCCGCGCGAGAGCGCCAGCGAGAGGAGCCGCTCCATCTCCGCCACGGGCACGTCCGCGGGCGTCCTCGCCCTGTCGTCGGTCATCCGTCCATCTTACCGGCCGCCCCGGCTCAGCGCACGCGGTTGCGGCCGGTGCCCTTGGCGCGGTAGAGCGCGCGGTCGGCCTCGCGGACGAGGTCGGCCGCGGTGGAGACGAGCGGCGAGGGGCAGCTGAACACGCCCATGCTCAGGGTGAGCCGGTGCGTGCGCTCGGCCAGGCGGAAGGCGCAAGCCTGGACGCGCAGGCGGATGCGGTCGGCCAGCAGGCGCGCTTCGTCGTAGCCGGTGTGGGGCAGCAGGATCAGGAACTCCTCGCCGCCGTAGCGGCCGACGGCGTCCACCGAACGGACCGAGTCCTGCAGGAGCAACGCGAGCTGGCGCAGGAGCGCGTCGCCGGCCAGGTGGCCGAACTCGTCGTTGACGCCCTTGAAATGGTCGATGTCCGCCATCAGCACGCTCACCGGCTCCTGGTAGCGGTCGGCGCGCTCGACGGCCAGGGCGGTCAGGGCGAGGACCTGCCGGTGGTTGAAGAGGCCGGTGAGGCTGTCGCGGATCGAGAGCTCGCGGACGCGCGCGAACAGCCGGCTGTTCTCGAGCACCATGTGGGCCTGCGCGGCCAGCGCCTCCAGGAACGCGTGGGTCTCCGGCGCCGCGTGCAGGGCGCCGCCCCCGGCCAGGGCGAGCAGACCGGCCAGACGGCCGCTGGCCAGCACCGGGGCCGTGATCCGTTGCGGGAGCGAAGGCTGCTCCGGCCCGGTGGGAACCGCGGCGCCCACCACGCGCGAGTGCACCCGCCCGAGAGGTTCGCCGCGCACGCGCACCACGGCCTCCACCACGTGGGCGCGCAACTCCTCCACGGCGGCGGCCGCCGCCGCCCGGCGCACGGTGAGCACGAGTTCGAGGTCGTCGCCCTCCAGGAACGCCATCCCGCCGACGCTGAAGTCCACCGCGCGCGCCACCACCTCCATCACCGCCTCGAACGTGTCGTCGAACTCGACGGAGCTGCGGGCCAGCCGCCCGAGGTCGGAGAGCAGCGTGGCCTCGTAGAGCTTGCGGTCGAGGAGCTGGTTGACGCGGCTGAGGATGTCCACGCTCGAGCGCCCGGACTCCGCCCGCGGCCGGGCCGCGCGGGGCTTCTCGGCCAGGATGTTCTTCACCAGTTCCAGGATGCGCTGGGGCTCGGCATCCTTGGTGATGTAGTAGTCCGCGCCCGTCTCCGCGCCCCAGTAACGGTCGCCCGCCTGGTCGCGGGTGGTCAGGATCACGACCGGAAGGTCGCGCGTGGCGGGCTCGGTCTTGAGCAGGCGGCAGGCCTGGTAGCCGTTCATCCGGGGCATGGATACGTCGAGGATGACGAGGGCCACGTCCTCGGAGGCGGCCTTCTCCAGCGCCTCCAGGCCGTCCTGGGCCGTGATCACGGTCAAGCCGGCGGACTCCAGCATCTTCTCCAGCATGCGCCGCACCAGGGGCGAGTCGTCGGCGACGAGGACGGTTCGAGAGCTCACCCGGGTCTGCCTCCGGGGCCTTGCCGGTTGGTGCGTGGAAGGTGGTTATCCTAACATGGTCGGTCGGACCGGCCGCCGCCGCCTGTCCGAACTACCCGCCGTCGTTCTTCGTATTGAACAGGATGGGCGGGGCTCGCCCGGGAACGGAGGAGGAATGGCGTCGAGGAAGGCGCGGATCATCGCGGGCGTCACGGGCGCGGTGGTCATCGCCGGCGTGGTGGCGGCGAGCGTGATCCGCGACCGCCGCAGCAAGGTCACGGTCCAGACCCAGAAAGCGGGGCGCCAGGATCTCGTCTCCATGGTGTCGGCCTCGGGCGAGGTCAAACCAAAGAAGTTCGTGAACATCAGCGCCAACGTGTCGGGACGCATCACGAACCTCTACGTCCAGGAGGGTGACGCGGTGCGCAAGGGCCAGGTGCTGGCCCGCATCGACTCCACCCGGTACGAGGCGGGGGAGCGGCAGTCCGAGGCCGCCCTCCAGGCCGCACGCGCCGACCTGCAGCGCGCGGACGCGGACCTCGAGAACAGCCGCCTGATGTTCGAGCGCGCGCGGAGCATGAAGGCGGAGAAGCTCATCTCGCAGCAGGAGTACGACCAGGCCGACGCGGAGATGAAGATGAAGGCGGCGGCCGTGGAGTCGCAGAAGCGGCGCATCGCCCAGCAGGCGGCCATGCTCGAGACCAACCGGGACGACCTGGCCAAGACGATCATCGAGTCGCCCATGGCCGGCGTGGTCACCAGCCTGATCAAGGAAGAGGGGGAGAGCGTCATCGGCGCGCAGAGCTTCTCGCCGACGGTCCTCATGACCGTGGCCGACCTGTCGGTCATGGAGGTCGAGATCCTGGTGGACGAGACGGACATCCGCAACGTGAGCCTGGGCCAGGAGGCGGAAGTGCGCGTGGACGCGCTCGAAGGGATGAAGATCAAGGGCGACGTCACGGAGATCGGCTCCTCGGCCATCCCGCGGGGCACCAGCGCGGCCGCGGCCACCGGGCAGGCCACGGCCAGCACCGCCAACGTGGCCAAGGACTTCAAGGTGGTGGTCACGCTCACGGATCCTCCGGCGTCGCTGCGCTCCGGCCTCAACGCCACCGCCGACATCGTGACCGCGCGCAAGCCGGGCGTGCTGTCCGTGCCGATCCAGGCCGTGGTGGTGCGGCAGCTCGACAAGGAGGGCAAGGTCATCGAGTCGGGCACGGTGCAGGCGGCCGGGGACGAACCGACGGGGCCCGTGGAGAAGGGCGAGGAGAAGGACGGCGTGTTCGTGGTCAACGCCGGCCAGGCGCTCTTCCGGCCGGTCGAGACCGGGATCATGGGCGAGACGGACATCGAGATCACGGGCGGCCTCGGGGAGGGCGACGAGATCGTGGTCGGATCCTACAAGACGCTCCGTACGCTCAAGCACGAGGCGAAGATCAAGGTCGAAGAGAAGAGGGAGCGCCGATGAGCACGCAGACGGTCAGCGCCCCGCGCGCGGACACCCCCGCGAACGGCGTGCTCATCCGGGCCGAGGACCTCTGGCGGACCTACCAGATGGGGGCGGAGGAGATCCACGCCCTGCGCGGGGTGACGTTCACCATCCCGTCCGGCGAATACGTGGCGGTGATGGGGCCGTCCGGCTCGGGCAAGTCCACCCTCATGAACATCATCGGCTGCCTGGACACGCCCAGCCGCGGCACCTACGTCCTGCGCGGCAAGGTCGTCTCGGAGATGAACGACGACGAGCTGGCCGGCATCCGCAACCACGAGATCGGGTTCGTCTTCCAGACGTTCAACCTGCTGCCCCGGGCCACCGCGCTCCACAACGTGGAGCTGCCGCTCGTGTACGCGGGCATCCCCCGCGAGGACCGGCTGGCGCGCGCGCGCAGGGCGCTCGACATGGTGGACCTGGGCGACCGCGTCCACCACAAGCCCAACGAGCTGTCGGGCGGGCAGCGCCAGCGCGTGGCCATCGCGCGCGCGCTGGTCATGGGCCCGTCCATCCTGCTCGCGGACGAGCCCACCGGCAACCTCGACACGGCCACGGGCGAGGACATCATGCGCCTGTTCGAGCGCCTGCACGAGCAGGGCAACACCATCATCCTGGTCACCCACGAGCGCGACGTCGCGGACCACGCCCACCGCACGATCCACATCCGGGACGGCCGGATCGAGTCCGACGAGCGCCGTCGATGAGCCTTTCAACGCAGAGAGCGCAGAGGAGCGCAGAGAACGCAGAGGTGATGGGGAGTATCTCTCCTTCTCTGCGGTCTCTGCGGATCTCCGCGTTCTCTGCGTTGGATCCGTTCGGGGGTAGGCGGCATGCCGTTCGCTGAGGCGGTGCGGCTGGGGCTGTCCTCCCTGCGGGCCAACAAGCTGCGCTCGTTCCTGACCGTGCTGGGCATCCTCATCGGCGTGTCCTCGGTCATCGGCGTGGTGGCCATCACCGAGGGCCTCGACCAATACATGGCCAACCAGGTGCTGGACCTGGGCTCGAGCACCTTCACCGTGCAGAAGATGCCCAACATCATCACCAGCCGCGACCAGTGGCTGGAGATGAACAAGCGCAAGGACGTCACCCCGCGCGACGCGGACGCCGTGCGCGCCGTCTGCGAGGCCTGCTCCGAGGTCGGGGTGATGGTCTCCACCTCGCGCAGCGTGAAGTTCGGCCGCACCACGCAGAGCAACGTCCAGATCATGGGCATCACCGAGAACTATCCCCGCATCGGCTCGGTGCGCGACCTGATCACCGGGCGGCACCTGATCGACGACGACGTCGACAACGCCCGGTCGGTGGCGGTGATCGGGGCGGACCTCGTGGACGCGTTCTTCGGCGAACGCGAGCCGCTGGGCCGGACGGTGAGCCTGGACAACCACGAGCTGCGCGTGGTCGGAGTGGCCGAGCGCAAGGGCAAGATCTTCGGCGAGAGCCAGGACAACTTCGTCTGGCTGCCCATCAGCACCTTCCGCAAGTTCTACGGCAGCCGCCGTTCGGTGGTCATCCAGGTGGCCGCCCGTTCCATGGAGGAGATGGAGGAGGCGCAGGACCAGGCGCGGGTGGCCATGCGCGTGCGCCGCCACCTCGGGTTCGCGAAAGCCGACGACTTCAACATCGAGACGGGCGAGACGATCATGGACTTCTGGCAGAGCGCCACCCGCGGCATCTACGTGGTCACCATCGTGGTCACGGCCATCAGCCTGCTCGTGGGCGGCGTGGTGGTCATGAACATCATGCTGGTCTCGGTCACCGAGCGCATCCGGGAGATCGGCGTGCGCAAGGCGCTGGGCGCGCGCCGGCGCGACATCGTGCGCCAGTTCATGGTGGAGTCGGTGGTGCTGGCCGCCAGCGGCGGGGTGCTCGGCGTGCTGGGCGCGGCCGTCCTCTCCATGGGACTGGCCGCGTTGCTGGGCGGCATCATGTCCGCGGACTTCAGCGCCCCCGTGCGGCTCTGGGCCGTGGCGCTGGCCTTGTTCGCGTCGACCCTGGTGGGGCTGGTGGCCGGCATCTACCCCGCCCGCCGCGCGGCGGCGCTGGATCCCGTGGTCGCCCTGAGGAACGAATGAGCCGCTTCACGAACCGCGTGGCCACGCGCTGGCCCGTCCTCTTCAGCATGCGCGAGGCGGTGGGCATGGGTCTGGGCGCCATCCGCGCCTACAAGATGCGCGCCGGCCTCACCATCCTCGGCGTGGTCATGGGCATCATGACCGTCACGGGCATGAGCTCCATCGTGGCGGGCCTCAACGCGAGCATGGCGAAGCAGATCGAGAGCCTGGGCTCCTCGGTGCTCCTCATCCGTCCGTTCCAGCCCGGCGAGAACCTGAGCGAGGAGGAGTGGCGCCGCCGCAAGGGCCTCACCACGGCCGAGGTGGAGGCGATCGCCCAGCTTCCCCTGGTGCGGGCGATCTCGCCCCTGGAGCTGGTCCGGGCGGAGACGATCAAGTCCGGCACCCAGAAGGTGAAGGACACCACGACCCTGGGCACCACCGAGGCCTACGAGGTCGTGCACGACGCGTTCGTGGAGCGAGGCCGCTTCCTCTCCGCGGCCGACGTGGAGCGCGGCGCGCCCGTGGCGGTGGTGGGCACGGACGTCGTGGACGCGCTGTTCCCCAACCTCGATCCCGTGGACAAGGAGATCACCATCGACGGGCGCCGGTTCCGGGTCATCGGGGTGATGGAGCGGAAGGGAAAGTTCCTGTTCCAGAGCCGGGACAACATCATCCTGATCCCCCTCGGCTCCATGCAGCGCCGCGACAACCGGTTCAACTTCCTGGTGGCCGACGTCAAGCCCATGTCGCCCGCGGCGCTCGACCGCACCGTGGACCAGGTGACGGAGCTGCTGCGCCGCAAGCGCAAGCTTCGCTTCCTGGACAAGGACACGTTCGCGGTGGTCACCCAGGACACCCTGACCGACCTCTACACCCAGATCACGGGCGGCATCTACATGGTGATGATCGCGATCTCCTCCATCGGCCTGGTGGTCGGGGGCGTGGGGGTCATGAACATCATGCTCGTCTCGGTCACGGAGCGCACCCGCGAGATCGGCGTGCGCAAGGCGCTGGGGGCCAAGAAGCGCGACATCCTCTGGCAGTTCCTCACCGAGGCCATGACCCTGACCGGCGCGGGCGGCATCCTCGGCATCGTGGTGGGCGGCGGCATCGCCTGGCTGGTGAACCGGTTCTCCCCGTTCCCGGCCGTCGTGCAGCCGGCCTGGGTCGCGATCGCCTTCTTCACCGCCCTCTCCGTCGGTCTGTTCTTCGGCCTCTGGCCCGCGGCCAAGGCCGCGCGACTGGACCCCATCGAAGCGCTGCGCTACGAATAGG
>DATKEG010000104.1:0-2671 GCA_035544515.1 Vicinamibacteria bacterium
CGGATCGCCCACCCGGAGCTTCTCCATGCGCGCGCGCAGCTTCGCGACGAGGCGCTCGGCGATGCCCTCGTGCGCCAGGATGCGGCTGCCGGCGCAGCACACCTGCCCCTGGTTGAACCAGATCGCGTCGACCACGCCCTCCACGACGCTGTCCAGGTCGGCGTCGTCGAACACCACGAACGGCGACTTCCCGCCCAGCTCCAGCGACAGCTTCTTGCCCGTCCCCGCGGTCGCGCGGCGGATGATGCGGCCCACCTCGGTGGAGCCCGTGAACGCGATCTTGTCGACGTCGGGGTGGGCGACCAGCGCGGCGCCCGTGCGCCCGTCGCCGGTGACGATGTTCACGACCCCCGGGGGCAGGCCTGTTTCGAGGCAGAGCCGAGCGAAGTACAGCGCGGTGAGCGGCGTGTACTCGGCCGGCTTGAGCACCACCGTGTTCCCCAGCGCGATCGCCGGGGCGATCTTCCACGCCAGCATCAGCAGCGGGAAGTTCCACGGGATGATCTGGCCGACCACGCCCACCGGCTCGGCGTCGGGCAGCTCGGTGTCCATGAGCTGCGCCCAACCGGCGTGGTGGTAGAAATGACGTGCGACGAGCGGGATGTCGATGTCGCGCGACTCGCGGATCGGCTTGCCGTTGTCCAGCGACTCCAGGACCGAGAAGAAGCGGGCGTGCTTCTGGATGCCGCGCGCGATGGCGTAGAGGTGGCGGGCGCGCGCGTGGCCGCCGAGCGAGGCCCAGCCGGGCTGGGCGCGCCCCGCTGCCTCGACCGCCGCCGCCACGTCGGCCTCGTCCCCCTGCGCCACGCGGGCCAGGAGGGTCCCGCTGGCGGGATTCATGACGTCCAGGTACTCGCCGCCCGCCGGCGCCCGGTACGCCCCGTCGATCACGTGGTCGAAGCGGCCCGAACGGGCCTCGATCCAGGCATCGACCGTCGCGCGGCTCTCGGGAGCCGGGCCGTACTCCATCGTCTCGAAGACCTCGGCGACGCGCGTGCTCATCGACCCCTCCCCTCCTCATCGGTGCGCATCACGCCACGGGATGCCGGTAGGAGGCCGAGTAGCGGCCGGTCACGTGGTGCTCGAGCTGTCGCTCGATGTCGGCGAGCAGGGAGCTCGCCCCGAAGCGGAACAGGTCGGGACGCAGCCAGCGGTCGCCCAGCTCCTCCTTCATCAGGATGAGCCAGTCGAGGGCCTCCCTGGCCTTGCGGATCCCACCGGCCGGCTTGAAGCCGACCAGGTGGCCGGTGCGCTCGCGGTACTCGCGGATCGCGCGCGTCATCACCAGCCCGACGGGCAGCGTCGCGTTCTCGCTCTCCTTGCCCGTCGAGGTCTTGATGAAGTCCGCGCCGGCCATCATGCAGACATGGCTCGCGCGGGCGACGTTGCGCAGGGTGCCCAGCTCGCCCGTGGCGAGGATGGTCTTGAGGTGCGCCTCGCCGCACGCTTCCCGGAAACGCCGGACCTCGTCGTAGAGCGCGTCCCAGTCCCCGGTCAGGACGTGCGCCCGGGTGATCACGACGTCGATCTCCGCGGCCCCCGCCGCGACGGAGGCCTCGATCTCCTGGAGGCGCTGGGCGAGGGGCGACAGCCCCGCGGGGAAGCCGGTGGACACCGCCGCGACCGGGATGCCCGAGCCGCGCAGCGCGTCCACGGCGGTCTCGACGAAGACGTGGTACACGCACACGGCGGCGGTGGTGAGGCGGAGGTCGGCGGCGCCCAGGGCCTCGAGCAGGTCATCGCGCACCGGGTGCCTTGCCTTCGCGCACAAGCGCCGCACCCGCCCCTCGGTGTCGTCGCCCGCCAGGGTGGTGAGATCCATCAGGCTGATGGCCCTCAGCAGCCAGGCGGCCTGCCAGTCCTTCTTGACGCTGCGGCGCTTCGAGAGCGTCGCGGCTCGGCGCTCGACGGCGCTCCGGTTGACCCGGACCTCGCGGACCCAGTCGGGCTCGAACGCCATCCCCGGGTTGCGCTCGAAGGTCGCGGGCTCCGGCCCCCATCCAGGGCGCGCGCCGGCGCCGTTGCCGGTCGCGGCCGGCGCCTCTTCGTCCCGCGACTCGCGCCGCGGGGCCGCCTCCACGCGTCCGCGCGCGCCGGTGCCCGCGGGCGCTCGGGTGGTCTGCGTCATGGCCGGAATCTACCGGACGCGCCGGGCCATTACCACCATCCGCGGTGCGGGATGTCGCGCATCGGGAGGACCACGTGCGCGCGCTTCGCCTCGACGAGCTTGCGCATCTGGAAGGGCTTCACGAGCAGCAGGCCCGCCGCGAAGCCGCCGATGTGCGCCCAGAACGCGACGCCGGCCTCCGCCGCGGGCGTGTTCGCGCCGGCCAGCACCTGGATCGCGATCCACTGCCCCAGGATCACCCACGCCGGCAGCGGGAAGACCCGCACGTAGATCACCAGGATGACGAGCGTCTGGATCCGCACGCGCGGGTAGAGCACGAGGTAGGCGCCCATCACCGCGCTGATCGCGCCGGACGCGCCGACGGTCGGAACCCAGGAGCCGGGCGCGCTCAGGATGTGGGCGCCGGTGGCCGCGAGGCCGCACAGGAGGTAGAACGCCAGGAACCGCAGGTGCCCCATGGAGTCCTCGATGTTGTTCCCGAAGAGCCACAGGAACCACATGTTGCCGATCAGGTGGAGCCAGCTGCCGTGCAGGAACATGCTG
>DATKEG010000105.1:0-6933 GCA_035544515.1 Vicinamibacteria bacterium
CGCGCCGCGCGCGAAATCCAGGGTCTCCGCCGTCATGCGCTCCAGGCGGTCGACCGTGCGGACGATGAGCGCGGCCCGCTCGCGCACCTCCCGCTCCTCGACCGGGGCGTCCGCGAGCAGCTCGGCGTACCCGCGGATGACGGTGAGGGGACCCCGGAAATCGTGCGCCAGCATCCCGGCCATGGTGCCGAGCGCGGCCATGCGCTCGGAGGCGAGCAGCTCCGCGAGGTAGAGGTGGTTCTCCAGGGCGAGCGCCGAGCGGCAGGCGATCAGCCACACCAGGCGCGCCTCCGAAGGCTCGAAGGGCTGCCGGCGCCGGCGCGGGCGCAGGGAAAGGACGAGCGTGCCCACCAGGCCGGTGCGCGCGCGCAGCGGCACCAGAGCGGCGTCCGTGCTCGCGCCCGGCGTCTCCAGGAGCGACCCTTCCGAGACGAGCCAGCGCGGGTGCGGCGTGGAGGCGTCCGGCGTCCGCCCGGAGACGGGGCGCACGTGCGACTCGCCGGGCTTGACCGTCTGGAAGCGCTCGAGCTTGCGGTCCCAGACCAGGAGCGTGGCGCCGCGCAGCCGCAGCGCGCGGGGCAGCTCCACCGTCAGCAGGCGGGCGAGGGCGTCGAGGTCGGGCGTCTCCAGCACGCGCTCGGCGAGGCGGCGCAGGACCGGCCGGAGCGAGCTGGTGCGGCGGGAAGGTGGCGCCACGGGGCGGAGACGCGTTGACAGCCCGAAAACGGCGTCGCTATGATAGCGATTCTCTGCCGCGCGGCCAACGCCCGCGAGGGCGGCCTGGCGCCGCTTCGAGTCGCTGACTCGTCGCGCGTTCCACCGGGGAACCACGCCTGGCTGCGCCGGCTCCAACGGTGGAAGACGGGAGTCTTCATGATCGAAGTCGAGAACCTGACCAAGAGGTACGGACGGCACACCGCGGTCGACGGCATCTCGTTCAAGGTGATGAAGGGCGAGATCCTCGGGTTCCTGGGCCCCAACGGCGCCGGGAAGACCACGACCATGCGCATCCTGACCTGCTACCTGCCGCCCACGGAGGGAAAGGCGCGCGTGGCCGGCTTCGACGTGTTCGAAGAGCCCCTGGAGGTGAAGAAGCGTGTCGGTTACACGCCGGAGACCCCCCCGCTCTACCCGGACATGGCGGTCCGCGAGTTCCTGGAGTTCTGCGCGCGCATCAAGGGCGTGCCGGCCGCTTCGCGCCCGCGACGCCTGGACGACGCCATGGAGAAGACGCGCATCGCGGACGTGCGGGGCAAGCTCATCGGGCGGCTGTCCAAGGGCTATCGCCAGCGCGTGGGCCTGGCCCAGGCCCTCCTGGGCAACCCGGAGGTGCTGATCCTCGACGAGCCCACAGCCGGCCTCGATCCCAAGCAGATCATCGAGACCCGGGAGCTGATCCGCGGCCTGGGCGGCGAGCACACCATCATCCTGTCCACGCACATCCTGCCCGAGGTCTCCATGGTCTGCGGGCGGGTCGTGATCATCAACGAGGGCCGCGTGGTGGCGGAGGACACGCCCGAGAACCTGACCCATCGGCTGCGCGGGGCCGCCACGCTGCGCCTCGAGGTGCGGGCCGACGCGGCGGAGGCGCTCGAGGTCGTCCAGACGGTGCCGGGAGTGGCCGCGGTGAGGCCACGCCCCGGCCCCGGCCCCGGCGTCGCGGCCTTCGAGCTCGACCCCGAGCCGGGCGCGGACGTGCGGCCGGAGCTGGCTCGCGCGGTGGTGGGCCGCGGCTTCGACCTGCTCGCGCTGCAGCAGGTGGGCATGAGCCTGGAGGACATCTTCCTGCACCTGACCACCACGGAACCGCAGACGGACCAAGCGCCGCCGGCCGCGGTGCCGGCGGGGGAGGTGACGGCGTGACCGCGCTCGGCAACGTATGGGCGCTCGTCCGGAAGGAGTGGCGCCACTACTTCGGCAGCCCCATCGCGTACGTGGTGCTCGCGGTGTGGACGGCCCTGTTCGGCAGCTTCTTCTACAGCGCGCTCGTCTTCTTCCTGCGCCGCTCGATGATGGCCGGCCAGATGGAGTTCGGCGGCGCGCCGAAGATGTCGCTCAACGAATGGGTCATCTCGCCCGTGCTGCACAACATGGCCGTGGTGGCGCTCTTCGTCGCCCCCATGCTCACCATGCGCCTCTTCGCCGAGGAGAAGAAGCAGGGCACCATGGAGCTCCTGGGTACCGCGCCCATCACCAACCTGCAGATCGTGCTCGGCAAGTTCTTCGCCGCCGCGGGGCTGTACGCGACCATGATCCTGGCCGGGCTGCTGAACATGGCCTTCATCTGGTATCACGCGTCGAGCAAGCCCGAGTGGAAGCCCGTGCTCACCGCGTCGCTGGGCCTGCTGCTCTTCGGGTGCTGCTTCATCGCGCTCGGCACCTTCGTCTCCACGCTGACGCGCAACCAGATCATCGCGGGGATCGTGTCGTTCTGCCTCTTCCTGCTGCTCTGGATCCTGGACTGGGCGGCGGATCCCGCGGCCACCGGCTTCGGGAAGGTCGTCTCCGAGCTGGCCGTCACCCGCCACCTCGAGGACATGATCAAGGGGGTCCTGGCCTTGAAAGACGTGGTCTTCTACCTGAGCTTCATCACGTTCGGCCTGTTCCTGGCCCACCAGTCGGTGGAGAGCCAGCGCTGGAGGGCTTGAGGCGATGAGGGCCTTGAACTGGCGGCGGGCGATCGACTTCCTCGCCCCGCTCGGACTCGTGATCATCGTCGGCGCCGAGGCCTGGCAGCGCGCGGGCCGCAACCTGCCGGGCCAGGAGCGCTACTACCTGGCGGCGGGCCTCGCGCTCGTCTTCCTCCACCTGTCGCTGCGCTGGGACGAGCTCACGCGCTACGTCGGCCATCGCCAGATGAGGTACGGGGCCAACACGTTCGTGCTGGTGGCGGTCGTGCTCGGGATCCTGGTCGGGGTCAACTACCTCGTCTACCGCCACGACAAGCAGTGGGACCTCACCAAGGGGCAGCGCTACAGCCTGTCCGACCAGACCAAGAAGGTGCTGGCCGGCCTCGGCGAGGACGTGACCGTCTGGTACTTCCAGCGCGCCGCCCAGCTGCGCGAGGCCGAGGATCGGATGGGCCGCTTCACGCGCCTGTCACCCCGGCTCAAGGTCCAATACGTGGACCCCGTGGCCAACCCCGGACGAGCGCAGGAGTTCGACGCCCGCGGACCCTATCCGCTGCTGGTGGTCGAGCGCGGAGAGCGGCGCGAGCGCGCCAGCAACGATTCCGAGCAGGACGTGGTCAACGCGATCATCAAGGTCACCCGCGACACGACCAAGACGGTGTGCTTCGCGGAGGGCTCGGGCGAACGCGACCCCGGAGACGGGGGCGAGCGCGGCTACTCGGGCGTGAAGGCGGCCCTCGAGAAGAACCAGTACCAGACCCAGCAGGTGCTCCTGGCGCGTGAGCCGGAGGTGCCGGAGGCCTGCACCGTGCTCGTGGTGGCCGGGCCGGAGCGCGACCTGCTCCCGCACGTCGTGGACTCGGTGCGCCGCTACGTGGCCGGGGGCGGCAAGGCCATGGTCATGGTGGAGCCGCCGCTCAAGCAGGACCATCCCAACCTGACCGGCCTGCTCAAGGAATGGAAGATCGAGGCGGGGAAGGACGTGGTCGTGGACGTTTCGCCGATGGGCCAGGTCTTCGGCACCGGTGCCCTGACGCCCATCGCCGTCCAGTACCCGTACCACGAGATCACGAAGGACTTCCGCCTCATGACCGCGTTCCACACCGCTCGCAGCATGAAGGCGGGGACGGAGGGCACGGCCGGCGTCTCCGCCCAGAACCTGGTGGAGACGGCGCCGGCGTCGTGGGCCGAGTCGGACGTCACGCTGAAGGAGCCCATCCAGATGGACGAGGGCAAGGACACCCGCGGGCCCGTGTCGCTGGGCGCCGTGGCCACGGTGCCGGTGGCGACGCCCTCGCCATCGCCGTCGCCCGCGGCCTCCGCCTCGCCGGGTGCGGAGCCGTCCCCTTCGCCCAGCCCCTCCGAGCCCCCCGCCCCGCCGCGTGAGGGCCGGGTGGTGGCGTTCGGAGACGCCGACTTCGCGAGCAACCAGCTCCTCTCGTTCGAAGGCAACCAGGACTTCCTCTTGAACACGGTGGCCTGGCTGGCCGAGGACGCCGACCTCATCTCCGTGCGGCCCCGCGAGCCCGACGACCACCGCATGTTCCTGAGCGTGCAGCAGCAGCAGACGATCTGGCTCGTCTCGCGCTGGCTCATCCCCGGCGCCTTCGTCGTCGCCGGCATCATGAGCTGGTGGCGGCGCCGGGCATGACGAAGCACCCCTTCTGGAAGACGTACGTGGCCGTCGGCGTGGCCGCCGCGCTGGGCGCCTACCTGTGGTTCGTCGAGCGCAAGCGCGAGATCAAGCCGGACGGCCCGGCCAAGGAGAAGGTGTTCGCGCTCGACAAGTCGAAGGTCGAAGAGCTGACCGTCTCCTCTCCGGGCGCCGAGGAGGTGCGGGTGGTCAAGGAGGGCGACGGCTGGCGGCTGGCCGCTCCCCTGCAGGCCGCCGCCGACAAGAGCGAGGTGGACGCGCTCGTCTCCAGCCTGGAGAGCCTGGAGATGGAGGAGGTGGTGGCCGAGACCCCGGGCGACCTCGGCCAGTTCGGGCTGACCGACCCGCGGACCGCGGTCGGCGTGCGCGTGCAGGGCGCCACCGACGCGGTCAAGCTGCTCGTCGGCGAGAAGACGCCCGACGGCGGCGCGCTCTACGCCAAGCTCGCGGCGCTCCCCCGCGTCTTCACCATTTCCTCGTACCTCGAGGGTACGTTGGCCAAGAAGCCGTCCGACCTGCGCGACCGCGACGTGCTCCACGTCAAGCGCGACGCGGTCAAGACGGTCGCCGTCACCGGGCCGCAGGGTTCATACGCCCTGGCCCGCGACGAGCGCGGCGAGTGGGGGTTCACCGAGCCGTTCCCCACGCGCGCCGGCCGCTGGTCGGTGGACGGCCTCCTGGGCACGCTCGAGAACCTGCGCTTCGACTCCGTGGCCGCGGAGCAGGCGGCCGCCCTCGAGAAGTTCGGCCTCGCCTCGCCCGCCCGGACCGTGACCCTGGGCCTGAACGAGGGCGGCGCCAAGACCCTCGAGATCGGCGCCAGGGTCGCGGGCGAGGACAACAAGTACTACGCCCGGGAGAGGGCGAGCGCCTTGGTCGCGGTCGTCCCCGGCGCGGTGGTGGACGACCTGGCCAAGGGCATGGGCGAGCTGCGCGCGAAGCGCCTGCTCGAGGTGGCGACCTACGAGACGCAGGGCATCGAGGTCCTGCAGGACGGCGTGACGCGGAAGTACGAGCGCTCCTCGAGCAAGGACCAGGACGGCGTCGACGTCTACAAGTGGAAGCGCACGGCGCCCGACGCCAAGGACCTCGACACCAACACCGTGCAGGACGCGCTGTTCGCCCTCGGCGGGGTGGAGGCCACCGAGTTCATCGACCGGCCGGCCGGGCTCGAAGCGTACGGCCTGGATCGGCCCGCGCTGAAGGTCACGCTGACCTACGAAGGCGGCAACCGCCCGCCGGCCTGGATCGAGATCGGCAGGAAGGACGGCGCCGCCCACGCGCGCCGCGCCGGCGACGACTCCATCCTGAAGATCGACCCGGCCAAGGCGGACGAGATCCTGAAGTCGTTCGGCGGGCTGTAGCTCCGACGGCTTCGATCCGTGGCGCCGCGTGGACGCGGACGCGGGACGTCAGGACTTCGTGGTGGGCCTCGCGACGCCGGCCGAGACGACGCGGGCCGACTTGATGACCACGGGGGTGTCCGGGACGTTCGGGTGGCCGCCGCTGGTGTGGGTGGGCACCGCCACGATGCGGTCCACCACCTCCATGCCCTCGATCACCTCGCCGAAGACCGTGTAGCCGGCGCCGCGGATGCCGAAGTCGAGCGAATGGTTGTCCTTCACGTTGACGAAGAACTGCGCGGCGGCGCTGTGGGGGTCGTTCGTGCGCGCCATGGCCACCGTACCCCGGCGGTTCCGGAGGCCGTTTTTCGCCTCGTTGCGCACGGGCGGGCGCGTGGGCTTCTCGTTGAGCTTGGCGTCCATGCCGCCGCCCTGGACCATGAAGCCGGGGATCACGCGATGGAAGATGGTGCCCGGGTAGTGGCCGGACTTCACGTACTTGAGGAAGTTGTCCACCGTGAGGGGCGCCTTGTCGGGGCGCAGGGCGATCCTGATCTCGCCCAGGCTGGTCACGAGCGACACCACCGGTCCCGCGGGGGGCGGCGCGGGAGTGGGCGTGGCCGCCGGCGCGGCCGGGGCCTGGGCGAGGAGCACGGCGAGGGCGGCGGCCAGAGTCATGTCATCCCCTTCCCGTGGTTCGTGATCCGGGGATTCTAGCAGAGGCTTCGCGGTTGATCGGGGCGGACGGCGGGCCTAGAATGCCCAATCTGTGGTCCTTTTCAACTACTCCACCAAGGAGCTGACGGCCAAGATCGTCTATTACGGTCCCGGCCTGTGCGGCAAGACCACGAACCTGCAATGGGTCCACGAGAAGCTGCCCATCAAGAACAAGGGCAAGATGCTCTCGCTGGCCACCGAGACCGACCGCACCCTCTTCTTCGACTTCCTGCCCATCGAGCTCGGCACCATCCGGGGGATGAAGACGCGCGTCCAGCTCTACACCGTGCCCGGCCAGGTCTTCTACAACGCCACGCGCCGGATGGTCCTCAAGGGAGCCGACTGCGTGGTGTTCGTCTGCGACAGCCAGGAGGCGATGATCGACGCGAACCTCGAGAGCTTCGAGAACCTGCGCCAGAACCTGGAGGCCAACGAGATCGACGCCAACGAGATCCCCGTCATCTTCCAGTACAACAAGCGCGACCTGCCCAACGCGCTGCCCATCGAGATCATGAACGAGCGCCTCAACCCGCGGGGGCTGCTCTTCTACGAAGCGGTGGCGCTCAAGGGCGTCGGGGTCGAGGAGACG